>JABDFS010000010.1 GCA_013286425.1 Bacteroidota bacterium | reverse complement strand
TTTTGCTATGAAGTATTCTAAAGATGGTGTACCAGATACAGCTTTTGGTAGTAAAGGAATAAGCATCATTAAAAACGGTGGGTATGCAAATGCTGTTGCTATACAGGCCGACAATAAAATTGTTATTGCAGGATATTCTGTGGATTTATTTGGTCCATATTACATTATGGCTTCACGACTTAATGCAGACGGCAGTGTTGATACAACATTTGGTAAGCACGGTTCAATCAAAACTAATATGGGACAAAACTGTCACGGTATAGCCATTCAACCGGATGGAAAAATTTTGTTTGTTGGCAACAACAAAGACAGTATAGTTACCCTTCGTTATTTGCCTGACGGCACTCCTGACGAAAGTTTTGGCAATAATGCGAAAGTAGCAACAACTTTTGGTTCAAATGAATACGCTGGTACTTCGGTAGCAATACAATCAGATGGCAGGATTATTATAGCTGGCTATGGTGGAGGCGCAATTGTTTTGGCTCGTTACAATAGCGATGGAACATACGACACAGAATTTGGTAATAGCGGTAAAGTTATTTCGGATATAACGAGCGGCTTTGATGGTGTTTATGATATTGATTTGCAGGCGGATGGTAAAATTGTTGCAGTAGGCACTACTTATAGTGTTTTTGGTGATAGTTCGAATACAATTATTTTGCGCTATATGCCGGATGGCAGTTTAGATAAAAGTTTTGGCAATAACGGCTTCAATATATATAAGCTGCAAACAAGTGCTGAATTAAGGTCTGTTACCTTACAAACAGATGGTGAGATAGTTACCGCCGGAGATGCAGATGATAATACAGGCATAAATGTACATTTTTTGGTAGAAAGATATAATACAAATGGAACTATTGACTCGGGCTTTGGTGATAATGGATATCAAATTACAGCAATGGATCAGTTAGATGTAGCAGAAAATGTTATGTTGCAGCAGGATGGAAAGGTAGTGCTGGCAGGTGCAGCAAATAACAATCAAACCGGCCCATCAGGTAATGAAGTAGCCCTCGCCCGTTATAACAATGATGATAAAACCAAAAAACAAATTATTGTTCAAAAGGTCAAACACTATATACAAACACGCAATAATGTGCAGGCGACAACATTAAATAAGGTTTCCATTTATCCCAATCCTGCACAAAATAGCTTGCATGTAGAAGGTTTATCATCATCACAAATGACTAAACTTACCGTTGTTGATTTTAACGGTAACATAGCCATGAGCCATGAACTACCAGCTATGAACTCTTCATACAACCTCAACATTGCATCATTACATGCAGGTAATTATTTGCTGAAGATTGAAACCAATGGCGAAGTAATTATAAAGCAATTTGTGAAGGAATAATTATCTAACCTGGGATTGAAAGAGCTTTATTATGAGATTTCCACTTTCGTGGAAAGGACGTGCGGTTCGGTTCATTGGTTATACAACGATTGAGAAGGCAAGAATAAGACACAACCACGTGCGCGTCTTGCCTGAGCATCTCATTCATAAAAGCTTAAATAGGCGTGAAAAAAAGTTTATACTTTGATTACTATTTTACCAACTGTTCTGCCGCTTTCAATTTGCAGGTGTGCGGCTTTTATTTCATCAAAAGAAAATACCTTAGACACATGTGACTTAATAATCCCCTGTTCCATAAGTGCCGCAATTTTCTGTTGATTCTCTCCGCTTGAATGCACCAGCAAACGTATCCCCTTTATGCCTTTGGCTTCAGCTTTTTCCTGTACATCTTCATTTTTACCTGAAGGCAAACTAAGAATAGCGCCACCGGGTTTCATCAATTGCAGGGAAAGATCAATATTCTCTCCGCCGATTGTATCAAGCACTTTATCAATATTGCTCAATACTTCATCAAGCGGTTGTGCTTTATAATCAACAAACTCATCCGCACCTATACTCAATACGAAATCTTTGTTGGCTGCAGAAGCAGTGCCTATAACATATGCTCCAAAATGTTTTGCGATCTGTACTGCAAAATGCCCCACACCTCCTGCAGCAGCATGCACTAAAAATCTTTCGCCGGGTTGTATGTTTAATGCCTCAATAACTTCCCATGCTGTTAGTGCTGCAAGCGTTGCTGCAGCGGCTTCTTCAAACGATATATTTTTTGGTTTGATGGCAAGCTGATTGACAGGTACAGCCACATATTCAGCATAAGCTTTGCCATGGCCGGGAAAGTTAAGCATTCCAAAAACTTCATCGCCGATCTTAAAGTTTGAAACCGATGACCCTGTTTGAGTAATGATCCCTGAAACATCCCAACCAAGTATCATGGGTTTATCATCTTTTATTCTTGCTGCAGCACCTTTGCCTGCACGCGTTTTTACGTCAACAGGATTGATGCTGATCGCTTTTACTTCAATTAACACTTCCTTGTCTTTTATTGCAGGTAGCTGTATTTCTTCTACCTCAAGATTATCTGCACTGCCGAAATCTTTTAATACGATTGCTTTCATAATAAAATTTTGTTTAAAGAACCGATGCCTGCTTCTACACGTTTATATTGAATAAAAGCCTTAAAACTACTATTTTTGTAACTTAATTTTTTCTTAATGGAAATAACAGCCGGAGCACTATTAAGCCAGGTAAATTCTCCCGCAGACCTTAAAAAGCTTTCAAGAGACCAGCTTTTCCAGGTTTGTGATGAATTGCGCCAATACATTATTGATGTGGTAAGTGTTTACGGTGGCCATTTTGGTGCAAGCCTGGGTGTTGTTGAATTATCTGTGGCGCTTCATTATATTTATAACACACCTTATGACCAGTTGGTTTGGGATGTTGGCCACCAGGCTTATGGCCATAAGATATTAACCGGCCGTCGTGATAATTTCATTACCAACCGCAAATACAACGGCCTTAGTGGTTTTCCAAAAAGAAGCGAAAGTGAGTATGATACGTTTGGTGTTGGCCATTCCTCTACATCTATCTCGGCAGCGTTAGGTATGGCAATGGCTGCGAAATATAAAAAGGAAAGTGACCGCAAAACAGTTGCTGTTATTGGTGATGGTGCTATGACAGCCGGGCTTGCTTTTGAAGGTTTGAATCATGCCGGTGTTGCAGATGCAGACCTGTTGGTTATTCTGAATGATAATTGCATGAGCATTGACCCTAATGTTGGTGCATTAAAAGAATATTTAACTGATATTACTACCTCACCTGCTTATAATAAAGTAAGGGATGATGTCTGGAAGTTGCTGGGCAAATTGCCTGTTGGCAAAAGGTTCACGCGCGATATGGCAGCCAAACTTGAAATAGGAATTAAAGGCATGGTTAGCAAAAGAAGCAATCTTTTTGAATCGTTGAACTTCAGGTATTTTGGCCCGATAGACGGGCATAACATTACAAAGCTTGTTGATACTTTATCTGATCTTAAAAAAATCCCCGGTCCTAAACTTTTACATATTATAACTGTAAAAGGAAAGGGCTATACACTGGCAGAACAGGATCAAACCAAATGGCATGCACCCGGCTTATTTGATAAAGTAACCGGAGAAATTTATAAGAAGAAATTTGATTTGCCGCAGCCACCAAAATACCAGGATGTTTTTGGGCATTCTATCATTGAGCTTGCTAAAGCAAATGATACAATAATGGGCATTACACCGGCAATGCCAAGCGGCTCTTCTTTAAAATTTATGATGGAAGCAATGCCTGACCGCGCATTTGATGTTGGCATTACGGAACAGCATGCTGTTACATTAAGCGCAGGTCTTGCCACACAGGGCATGCGGGTGTTCTGCAATATTTATTCATCATTCATGCAACGTGCATACGACCAGGTGATACATGATGTTGCCATTCAAAAACTGCCTGTAGTATTTTGTTTAGACAGGGCAGGGCTTGTTGGTGAAGATGGCCCAACGCATCACGGTGCTTATGATATTCCTTATATGCGCTGCATACCAAATATGGTTATAAGCTCGCCGATGAATGAAAGCGAATTGCGTAACCTTATGTACACAGCCCAGCTTGAAAAAAATAAATATCCTTTTGTTATACGTTACCCGCGTGGAGAAGGAATGATGCCTGAATGGAAAACGCCTTTCAAAGAAATAGAAATTGGCAAAGGAAGAAAACTGAAAGACGGCGAAGGCATTGCTATTTTAAGTCTTGGCCACCCGGGAAATTTTGCTTCAGCGGCTATACGGGAATTAAAAACTGATGGCATTAATCCTGCGCATTATGACCTGCGTTTTGTAAAACCTATTGATGAAGATCTGTTGCACGAAGTGTTCAGCAAATTTGATAAGATCATTACCGTTGAAGATGGAACTATTGTTGGCGGATTTGGCAGCGCTGTGCTTGAATTCATGAATGAGCACAACTATAAAGCAGATATAAAAATGCTTGGCATTCCTGACAGGATAGTTGAGCATGGCACATTAAAAGAACTGCATCATGAATGTAATTATGATGCGGCAGCTATTGCAACTGCTGCGCGTGAAATGATAACTCAAAAGATTACTGCGAAAGTTATTGGATAGATATCGGCATACAACTAACTTTAGTAAACCTAAAACTGTGTTGTATGCTTACCTGCACTCTTCGGTTTAAACCTTCATGCTTATTTATTTTATTACTGGTTATTAGCTGTAGTTTGTCAGCTCAAAAAATAAACACCATTACTGCGGTTGAATATCCTGTTGGAAATATCCGGCCCATTTATGGCCTGGCAGTCGATCAGAAGAATAACATTTTAATTGCTCAATCCATAGCGCAAGACATACTAAAACTATCTGTAAATAATTTGACGATCATCGCAGGACAGCCATACGAACCCGGCTATTCCGGTGATAATGCATTGGCAACAAATGCCAATTTGAATTACCCTGCTACCGTAGCAGTAGATAAGCAGAATAATGTTTATACTTACGGTCAAATAATAAGAAAGATTGGCCAGGACGGAAAAATTACAACCTACCTTGGAGAGAACGGGTATGGGTTTAGTGGTGATGGGGGCCCTGTTTCTAAAGCGAAAATAAGTTATGCAACCGCAATGGCTTTTGATTCAAAAGGCAATATTTACATTGCTGATGCCGGTAATGCGCGTATACGAAAAATAGATGTAAACGGCATTATAACTACTGTTGCCGGAGACGGGCTATCAACTTATAATGGTGAAAATATACCTGCTTTGCAGGCGCAGTTTACTATTTCAGGTTTAACCTGCGATAAGTATGATCAAATATACTTTACTGATCCAAATAATTCCAGGGTAAGAAAGATTGATTCAAACGGAATTGTTACCACCGTTGCAGGGAATGGGTTCGGTTCAAATTCCTGTACATTGGTAACAAATGATACCAGTTCTGCGCTGAAAACAGCAGTTGGCTCACCTGGCGATGTTAGAGTTGATGAGAACAACAATGTGTTTTTTGAAACAAATGGATGCAGCGTTCTTTATGTTGATAAAACAGGTAAAATTCATTCAGCATTTGGCGAATCTGATCTGGGCGCGATTGATTACAAAAGCGGCTTCATATATTTTTCTTCAACTGATGAAGATATATGTCTTTTCCAGCTTCCTTCGATCTATAAATACGATATAAAGACACATAAAATATCAGATGTTTATTTTCAATATTTTACATCAGCGCAGCTTTCTGCAAGCCGGAATTTATTTGCCGGAACATACCAGCCGTATTCTCCAAAAGGCGTTTATTTCTATAATAACAATATCCTGATCTCTAACAGTTACCAGGTCAGAAAAATAGACAATGCGGGTGTAATACAGGTTATTGCCGGCGATGGTATTCAGGGATATAATGGTTATGGCGATGGCGGCAATGCATTAAATGCCAGGTTTGGAGACCCCCAGGGATTAGCGCGCGATAATAATGGGAACATTTTTATTGCCGACCATAGTGACGGAAGAATAAGAAAGATTGATAAGAATAATATCATCAGCACTTTTGCGATGATATCTACTCCATACGATCTGGAAACAGACGCCGACGGGAACCTTTTTGTATCTTCTGATTATAGTGGTATTATTTATAAACTCAACAGCAAGGGACAAAGCCGGGTGTATGCTAAAGGTTTGGGAGATCCGGAAGGAATTGCCTTTGATAAGCATGGAAATTTATTTGTTGCCGATTATGGCTCGAACACAGTAAAAAAGATAGACTCATCAGGTCATGTAAAATTGTTTGCAGGTATTTACGGTAACGGAGGTTTTTCCGGTGATGGTGGATTGGCAACTGAGGCCACATTAAATTATCCCAGCGGTGTTGGTGTTGATGATAACGGAAATGTTTTTATTGCTGATGAACAAAATAACAGGATAAGAAAAGTTGATTCTGCAGGAATTATTACAACAGTTGCCGGCGGAGGTTTAGGCGAATATTACCGTTGTGATGGTGACCATCTGACCTATGGAAGTTATAGCGGAGATGATGATATAGCGACCAAAGCAAATTTGAATTACCCGGAAGACATAACCTTAAATGCAAAAGGCAATGTAATTTTTGTTGATAGCTATAATAGCATGATACGTGAAATTGAATTTAATGAAAATAAAAAGCCATTAACTTTTTCGTATGGTATAACCACATATGTAAACCGGCAGATGGAGTTGAATTACGATGATAACCTGCTTTGTAAAATTACACCGCAAGGCAACTATTTAAATGCTGTGAACGATGTTCTGACTTCCAATGTCTGGCTTGAAAAAACAGTGATCACAGATTCTACAAAAAAGCCATTTGCTTCAAGGCATTACCAGGTTTATCCCTGGCAGGATTCTGGTTACTCAGGTAATTCAATACTTACTTTATACTTCACCCAAACTGAATTTAATGGCTATAATAATAAAGCAACAGGGTATTTAAAACTTCCCGCTTCAGCAAATGATCAGAATGGTATTCATAACCTCAGGGTATATGCATATAATTCTAAAAGTAAAGACAGTTCCGGTTTGCCGCGTAGCTATGCATCTGCACTAATTACTATTAATCCTGCTGATGGAAATATTGTTTGGAATGCAGACAATGGTTATTGGGAAGTAAGCTTTAATACAAACTTATTCGGTGGTTTTTTTGTTGGTACTGAAAGCAGTAGTTTAACCGCCAAAAAAGAAACAGCTATTCAAACGGAAGATCAATCAATAAACATTTATCCAAATCCTGCAACAGATAATATTTATGTTTCATTACCCGCAACACTTCTGTACAAACCTGTACAGCTAATCAGTATTAATGGTAAGATGATAAGTGAGCAAATCGCCAAAGCGCAAACTATTAATTTCAATATTAAAGATGTTGCATCTGGTATTTATCTTATTCGTTTTGCGGACGGGGAAGTAAAGAAAGTTATCATTTCAAAAAAATAAGGATCATTAAATAATACGTATTGCAATTGCTGCACGTGAAATGATAAAGCATTCCATCAAAGAAAAAATCATCAGCTAAGAAAAATATTGCTTGGAATAAAAAGAATAACTTTAGGTATTAACCTAAAGCATCATCCTATGCAAAAAAAAGCTGCACTCCTTAATCTGTTTGCCTGTTTACTCATAATCCTCAATACAAGCGAAAATTTAAAAGCACAAAAAATTATAACGGTTGCAGGCAATGCAAACCATAATGGCCCAGGCTACTCAAAAACATACAATGAAAATCCAACATCGTATGGCATAGCCATAGATATTAATGCCAACATTTTCTTTTCAGAGATTGATAAATCAACCGTTAGTGAAATTAATGCCGATGGAACGCTTACGCTTGTTGCAGGCGATATCTCAGAACCTGGTTTTTCAGGGGATGGCGGGTTAGCAACCAATGCGAAACTTGACGGACCCCAAGGGATTTCAGTTGAAAACAATGGCAATATTTATATTGCTGATACTTATAACAACAGGATAAGAAAGGTAGATATAAACGGGATCATTACAACTGTTGCCGGCGGTGGGCATGGTGGTGACGGTGGACTTGCAGTGAACGCAGGTTTGATGACTCCGGTTGATGTTATAATAGATTCTGCAGGCAATATTTATATCGCAGAACAAGGCGGCAATAAGATAAGAAAGATTAATGCCAAAGGTGTTATATCAACTGTTGCCGGTAATGGCACTGCTGGTTTTTCAGGTGATGGCGGAAAAGCAATAAATGCAATTTTAAATTCACCAACAGGTATTTGCTTTGATAAAAATGGCAATTTGCTTATAGCAGATGCAAACAATAAAAGAATAAGAAAAATAAATAAGAATGGAATTATAAACACAATAGCAGGTAACGGATCTTCCAGTTGCGGAAAAAATAATGTAGTTGCTATAACATCTCCAATTGGTGAGCCAACAGGTATTGATATAGATACAACCGGTAATATTTATTTTGTTGCAACTTATAACTGCGCAGTTCAAATGATTGATACGAGCGGTTATTTGCATACTGTTACACAGAACAATGATGACCCGCAAACGCTTGCTTATAACAAGTTTAATAACAGCCTTTATTTCAGCACCATTTACGAAGATCTGTGCTGGGGTTATATTCCTAACCTTGTACATTATAATTTAAATTCTCTGCAGCAAGAAATGGTTGTTGGTAACAGCAGCAATCAACCAACTTATAATGGTGATAGTATTGCAAGCACTATTGCCCATTTATCTTATACTAAAGGCGTAGCTTTTATAAAAGGCAATGTATATTTTGTTGATGCAAACTTTTACCGCATAAGAAAACTTGATGATAAAGGAATCATTACAACCATTGCAGGTAATGGTATAAAAGGTTCAAATGGTTTTGGCGATGGCGGGCTTGCAGTGAATGCAGAGTTTACATCGCCATCAGAAATTACTGCAGATAAAAATGGTAACATTTATATTTCTGATGCAGGAGATAACCGCATAAGAAAAATAAACAAACAGGGCATAATCAGCACAGCATATAAGGTTTCCGCTCCGCAGGGAATTGCTTTTGACGCAAAAGGAAATCTGTTCTATTCGTCGCCACCTAACGTATATGTAATTGATCCGGCAGGTAAAGTCTCAATCGTTGCAGGCGACGGCTCAACATGTTGGACTGAAGAAGACAGTGTTGGTGCAACTAAAACCTGTCTTAATTACCCGGTTGGTGTATATATTGATAATGAAGGCAATCTTTATATCTCCGATAAAGGTGCTTCAAAAATCAGAAAAGTAGATACCACAGGAATTATTACAACGCTTGCCGGCAATACCTGGTACAGTGGTTATAATGGCGACAATATTCCTGCAAAAACAGCCTGGCTTGATAATCCTACAGGTGTTACACAAGACAAATATGGAAACCTTATTATTACTGATAATGGTAATCATCTCATAAGGGAAATAGATGCGCAGGGAATTATTCACACAATAGCGGGTGGCGGTTCCGGCGATCATACAAATTGTGATGGCGAATGGTTTGACGACGGAACATTTAGTGGTGATGATGGCACAGCAATTGGTTCCAATCTTAATTATCCATATAATGTTGCGTTTGATACAAAAGGCAATTATTTTATTTCAGACCAGTATAATAACAGGATAAGAGAAGTAATAAATAATTGTACAGCAATTCCATCGCCGAATAGTATTGCGATGCAGCAATACGTTAATAAAAAATTTGCACTTCAATACAACTGTTATTTGCTTGCAACATTAACACCGCGGTTAAATTATTTAAGTGCACTTAACACTACTGTTATCACAAATGTTTGGGTTGAAAATAAAGTTGTAAGAGATAGTACGGGCAAGCCTTTTGTACGACGGCATTATCAAATTTTTCCTGAACGAAGTAAGAACGCTTCTTCAACTGCAACATTCACTTTGTATTTTAATCAAAGCGATTTTGATAAATACAATAATTCAAGCGGAAGCAATTATGCAAAGCTTCCAATTTCGCCAAATGATACAGCGGGAATATCAAACCTTGTTATTTATACTTACAAATCAAAAAGCCAGGATGGTTCAGGTTTGCCAGGCAGTTATAGAACAAAACTTGAAAAGCTAAGTAGTATCAATAAAAGTATTATCTGGAATACAACAGGCAATTATTGGGAAGTGAGTTTTAATGTTAGTTCCCTTGGCGGTTTTTTTATTGGTACTTCAGCAAATAATCTGACAGTTTCTTCTAAAGAACAAATACAATCAGAAGATGAAATAATAAATGTTTATCCAAATCCTGCAACGGATAATGTTTATGTTTCATTACCCGCAAAATTTTTATACAAGCCTGTACAGTTAATTAGTATTAATGGTAAGATGATAAGTGAGCAAATCGCTAATGTGCAAACTATTAATTTCAATATTAAAGATGTTGCATCTGGTATTTATCTTATTCGATTTGCAGATGGAGAAGTAAAGAAAGTTATCGTTTCAAAAAAATAATAGAACATACAACAGGCGCATAATATTATATGAAAATAAGATCACTTCTTATTGTCCGGCATGCAAAAAGTAGCTGGGATGATCTTTCACAAAAAGATTTTGATCGTCTATTAAACGATCGCGGAAAAAAAGATGCGCCTGCAATGGCAAAGCGATTACATAAAGAAAAAAATGTTGAGTTGGATGCTATCATTTCAAGCACTGCAAAAAGAGCTTTTGCTACAGCAAAATTTTTTGCAGATGAATTCGATATAAAAAAGAAGAACATAATCGAATGGCCTGAATTATATGAAGCTTCAATTGATAAATTCTATAATGCAGTTATCAATCTTGATGATGATTATACATCAGTTGCGTTGTTCTCTCATAATCCTGGTATTACTGCATTTGTAAATCAACTTACAAAAACACGCGTTGATGATATGCCTACCTGTGCTGTGTTTGCGCTTCACATAAAAACAAATAGCTGGAAAGATTTTGAAACAGCAGAGAAAGAATTTTGGTTCTTTGATTATCCTAAAAACATTATATAACTGCGCTACTTTAATTACAGTGATTGAACAAAATTTTTTAAAACAGTTTCGTACAATTGCGAATTGATATCAGGAAGTTTATAGTTAAACGTTTTAGCTTGATTTAGATGAAATATAAAATCTTCATCCTGGTTAAATGTATAACTCCAGTTTTGTTTTAAAAGATGCGCGGCAAGATATTCCTGTTCGGTTTGCCCTGGTGTTGGAATAAGGACAGATTTTTTTTGCAGTGATAAAACTTCCATAACCGTTGTATAGCCGCAACGGCTTATTACAAATTCACTTGACTGTATTGATGCCTGCATTCCTGTTGTATTTAAATGATTAAACACTTTACAATTAGCAAGACCAGGATCTTTTTCTTCTTCCCCAGGCAAGCCGCGAACAATTAAAAAATTGTCATTTGTTTTTGATGCAGCTTCAAAAATTTTTTGTTCAAATAAAGAGCGTTGTGGTTCCGGGCCAGAAATGATTGCCAACCATTTGAATGTTGTTTTTGCATTGGCTTCTTTTTTAAACCTTGAAAGCGGCCCAATGTATTTAACAGGAATGCGGGGTAATGATTCAGGATGTGAAAGCTCTCCGGCTATATTTAAATTGCCTTCAATATCAGGCACCCAACATTCATTAAATTGATTGATATAACGGTAATTTATTCGTTGCAATCTTTTATCAAGCGCTTTTATACTAGTTCTTATTTTAAGCTGATGTGTTATAAAAACAGAGGTGCACTCGCTTGAAAAAAAACCATAGCGATTATCTGAAATGATCGCATCAAATTTGTTTTCCTGTAAAGTTTTTTTTAGCCAGCGATTCTCAAACCGGATAATTTTTAAAATTTTTGGGATTTGAATTAAAATTTTAAGAGGTAAAGATCGTTTAGACTTTGAGTAGGTTATTTGGTACCCCGGCAGATCAAAAAAAGAAAGATGAGGGAATTCATTTTGAAGTAGGGTTTTAATTTTTCCGGATGCAGCAACTGCAATATCACAATTAATTTTTTCCAGATAGTGAATTATTGTAATACAGCGGGTTGCGTGACCAAGACCCCAATCAAGCGGAGCGATGAGAATTTTTTTATTCTTTAACTCTGTGTTCAAAAAAAATTTGTTCTATTTATTTAAAACTGTGTAATTTAGAAATACAAATTGATGAAGCGGCAACTAAACATTTGTTTTTTTATTGTGTTACTATCGATTGTGTTTGCAATATCTTGTAGCCCCAGCAACAGAACGAAATGCGGTTGCCCTCCAAAAAGAGGAATTGTAGGATAAAAAATTAAAATAACCAGGTACTATGAACCCCCGTTATAGAGACCTGCTGGTACTTACAAAAAAAGAGCTGATGAATCAACAGGAGCTTGAGCATGAAATTGAGCTGTTGAATGATTTATTTTATCTCGTTGAAAGTTCTGACGCGCTTTGCATTGCCAATGAAGTAATAGACATTAACCGCAATAAGGTTATCCGTAAACTTCAACACGTTAAGCGTATATTAAAAGAGTCAAAGCTTAAACCTTTTGTATTTATTAGCAATAAGAATTAATTAGGATTTTTTTATTGAAGATCATTTAACGCCTCTTTAAGTTGATGCAAAAAAAGAGGTATGTCATTCAATTTACAAGTACCAACGCTAAGTCTGTACCAGGGAGAATGTTTTTCCGCACCGAAAGCGTAGAATGGTACTATTGCCAAATGTGCTTTGCCTAACAGGTATTCTGTTACATCTTCCTGTGTTTTTAGTTCAACACCATTTGATTTTTTACCAACCAGGTTAAATGATACAGTAAGATAAATTGCCGCCTGTGGTGCAATAGCATCAATATCGTGCCCGATGTTCTTTAACTCAATCAATCCATCATAAATTTTATTCAGTCTTAATTCGAGTTCGGCTTTAAAAGCACTGAAATGTTTTTTTAGTATATCTTTCTGCATAAGAAATTTTGCAGTAGCTTTTTGCTCAGCCATTGGCGCCCATGCTCCTATATGACTTAAAAATGCTTTCATTTTAGCAAGCACTGCTTTAGGTCCAAATGCCCAACCTACACGTACACCGGTTGCAGCAAACGCTTTGGATATACCATCAATGAAAATTGTATACTCTTTCATCTCAGCGTGTAATGAAACAGGATTGTAATGATGTATGTTGCCATATGTAAGTGTCCAGTACATTTGATCAAACATTACATACAATTTCTTTTCATCGCTTTTGCGCCTGTTATTTTCTTCAATAACAAGTTTGCATATTGCTGAAAGCGCGTTTTTATTTAAGGTTGTACCTGTTGGATTTTGCGGCGTGCATAAACAAAGAAGCGTGGCGTCTTTTATGTTTACTGCAATGTCTTCTGCAGTAGGCATGAAATTATTTTCAGGGCTTGTTTCTATTATGCAATGTTGGCCTTTATGTAAGTTGGTATAATGATTATTATTCCACGAAGGAACCGCATAAATAACTTTATCATTATCGTCAACTACTGTTTTAAATAAAGTATAAATCAAGGGCCTTCCGCCTGAAGCTATTAATATTTCAGATGGTGAATATTCAAGATGTTCCCATTCTTTTATAAACGAAGCAACGGCTTCACGCAACTCAAAGATTCCATCTGCGGGCGGATAATTTGTATGATGATGTTTATAGCTTTCAATGATGAGTTCCTCAAGTGCAACAGGTATTGGAAAAACGGAAGGATCAAAATCGCCGATCGTAAAATTATAGATGTGCTCTCCTTTACGTTTGCGTTCGTTTATTTCATTTCCTAACCGAACTATCTCACTCCCAACCATTGTTTCTGCCAGCGTACTTAATTTTTCCATCATAAAGGTTTGTTGCAAATCTTAATCAATTTATCTGTTTCAGCAAATATTCTAATGTTGCAAGAATGTTGATTGATTTAATGATAATTTACTTTGAACACTTCTAATTAACATTACTCTTGAATTTTTTAAGCCATTCTATGGCTTCTGTAGCAGAAGTAAAACTTTTCATAGGAATTGGAGGTTGTTTTAAGCTAAATAAAATATTCATGATAAATTTTGATAAACCAGGTTTTGAAACCATTGCCATCGCTGAATAAATTACAGGCAATTGTTCTGTTGAAAATTTTCTTGTTGCTTTATCCGGAACAGGCGAAGGCGTGAGATAAATAAGTAAAGGCACAGGTTTATTGTTGGTTAATTGCTTTATCAATACAACATTACCGCTGATATTTTCTACTGTGCGTTTTATGCTTTTTGAAAGTGAAATAAGAATGCCCTCTTCAAACCAATAATCTGCAATTTCCCCATGTATGATTTGCTTGTCTTTTGGTAGTTCAATCATTTATTTTATTAAGCAGGCAACAATATATAATTTATACAATAAGGTCAAGTATTTCCTGTAACTCCCCATCAGTTTTAACCAATACATCTCTTGCTTTGCTGCCAAGATTAGGGCCGACAATACCGGCTTGTTCTAACTGATCCATCAACCTTCCTGCACGGTTGTATCCAAGCTTCAATCTTCTTTGAATAAGTGAAGTGCTGCCCATTTGATTTTGCACAATCAATCTTGCTGCATCTTCAAACAATGAGTCACGATCACTCAGATCAAAATCCTTTCCTTCCATTTCTTTTTCATCAACATATTCAGGCAATTGAAATGCCTGCGGGTAGCCTTGTTGCTCACTAACAAACTCACATACTTTTTCTACCTCGGGTGTATCAACAAACGCACACTGTAAACGTGTAAGCTCACCATTATAGCTTATCAGCATATCGCCTTTGCCGATAAGTTGTTCAGCGCCGCCTGTGTCAAGAATTGTACGGCTGTCAATCTTAGAAGACACTTTAAATGCAATGCGTGCCGGAAAGTTTGCCTTGATTGTCCCTGTTATAATATTTACAGAAGGCCTTTGGGTTGCAATGATGAGATGAATACCAACAGCACGTGCTAATTGCGCAAGCCGTGCAATAGGCATTTCAATTTCTTTGCCTGCAGTCATAATAAGATCTGCAAATTCATCAATCACTAAAACAATGAATGGTAAAAACTCATGGCCTTTTTGCGGATTGAGTTTTCTGTTTACAAATTTCTCGTTGTACTCTTTTATGTTACGGCAACTTGCTTCTTTTAAAAGATCATAACGTATATCCATTAAAGTTGCCAGAGCATTTAAAGTATGCACAACTTTTTTTGTATCGGTGATGATAGGTTCTTCTTCACCAGGAAGTTTTGCAAGAAAATGTCTTTCAATAACGCGGTATAAACTTAACTCTACTTTCTTCGGATCAACCAAAACCAGTTTTAATTGCGATGGATGTTTTTTATACAACAATGAAACAAGTAAAGTATTTATGCCGACAGATTTACCTTGTCCTGTTGCACCGGCCATTAACAAGTGCGGCATTGTAGCAAGATCAACAATGAAATTTTCATTGTCAATTTTTTTGCCGATCGCAATTGGCAATGAAAAATTATTGTTCTGAAATTTTTCTGATGAAAGCAGAGTCTTCATGCTTACAACAGTTTTGCGAACATTAGGCACTTCAATACCAACTGTTCCTTTACCGGGAATGGGGGCAATGATACGAATGCCCAACGCAGCAAGGCTTAACGCAATATCATCTTCAAGATTTTTTATGCGACTTATGCGAACGCCGGGAGCCGGAATAATTTCATATAAAGTAACGGTTGGCCCAACCGTTGCGCTGATGCGCTGAATAGCTATATCGTAATTTTTTAAAGTTGATATGATCTGGTTTTTATTTGCTTCAAGCTCTGCAGGATCATGAACAATTTTTTCACTTCCATGCGCTTCCAGTAAATCAAGAGATGGATATTTATAATTGCTAAGATCAAGTGTAGGTTCATAGTTAACTGTTTTTGGAACTGCAGTGATTGGTTTATCTTCATTTACAACTGTTGGTTCGATAACCACGCCTGGTTCTTCGTCTTCAATAGTATTATTTATCTCCAGTTGCATATCTGCTTCCGGTTTCGCTGGCTTTTTTGGATAAGAAGAAGTTATTATTGTTTCGCTTTGCAGTAAATCTTCTGTAATTGGTTCATTATGATTTATGAGTTCATCAATCATTGATTGATAGCCGGGCTCTTTGTTGATTAGTTTTATTTCATCTTCCAATGATGATGCATCTTTTGTTTCGGGCATAATCACAACTATATTGCTATCGTCATTTTTTAACCTGTTATTAGTGGTTAAAACGTCATCGTGAATAGATGCGTATTTATCATTTATTGAAATGTCTTCCTGGGGCGTATAATAGTGTCGATTGTATTCTTCATCAAAATCATTCTTAACAGTCTCAACAGGTTTCGCATTGGTCACATTTATTAGTGGTTTTTGTTTGCGCACCGGCAATGTAAATTTTGGATTAAACCGCCATATAATGTATGCAAGAAAGGTAACGATGAGCAAACAAGCCGTTCCAACATTTCCAAGCCATTTAACCAGCCAATCAACCATAAGATCGCCGGCAGCACCGCCCCAGGCAAAATTTCTTCCAAAGAAAAAAGAGAATACTACACTTAAAATAATTAATCCCGCAATAAGATAACGAAGATTGCGTGCGAGATTGAATACCTTTTTTCCGAATAAAAGATTTACTCCTAAAACAAAGAAGAAAGTACAGAACAAAAATGATGCAATACCAAACCCATCATTCATAAAAAGATTTGACATATAGGCACCGAGTAATCCTAAAAGATTATCTACATGAATATCTTTTTTTATAAAAACACTAATGCCTGATGAAACCTGGTCCTGATCCTGTTGCCAGGTGAAGAAATAAGATATGAATGCTATAAAAAGGAAAGCTGCAAACAATAAACTAACAGCACCGGCAATTTTTGAAGTGCGTTCATCTTTTACAACTTCCTGTATAGTAATGTCCTGTTCTTTATCAGGATTCAATTTTTCCGCGCTGGGCGCTTTTGTAGTTTTTACTTTTAACTTATTAGCCATAGCACAAATGCAACAGCAAATATAACGGTCTTGCTTAAGAGATAGTATACAGGCAATGAGTGTGTATAATCATTCATGTTGAAAAGTATTTTCAACATGTGCTTTTAAAATTTGTAACTAGTATTACTAGCTGTTAAGAAATTGCAGAAATTTATAGTGCAGTTATCTTGCTTTTTCTTCCCCTTTAACCATATTTATCATAGTCATAAATATGATTTTTATATCAAGCATAAGCGACCAGTTTTCCATATACCAGATATCGTATTCAACCCTTTTTTCCATTAGTAAAGTGTCTTCTGTTTCGCCACGATAACCATTAACCTGGGCCCATCCTGTTAAACCCGGTTTAAGATAATGCCTTATCATATACTTACTAATGATTTTGCTGTATTCCTGGGTATGCTTCAGCATGTGTGGCCTAGGCCCTGAAATGCTCATTTCACCTTTAAATACATTAAAGAACTGTGGAAATTCGTCAAGATTGGTTTGACGCATGAAAGCTCCGATTTTTGTAATTCTCGCATCGCCTTTTTCCGCTTGTTTTTCGTTGCTTTCATCATTTACCTGCATGCTGCGGAATTTAATACAGCGAAAGGTTCTATTATCTTTACCAGAACGGTCTTGTATAAAAAATACGGGCCCTTTCGAAGTAAATTTTATAATTATTCCTAACAAAGGGGTAAGCCAGGACATTATAAAAATGATTACAAAGCCGCTCACGATGATATCAAAACTTCTTTTTTTGATTCTGTTAAAATATCCATGTAAAGGCTCAGTTCTAAGAGCCATAATCGTCATTTGATTAAGCTGATCAATCTGAACAAGATCATAACTTGGTTTGCTTAAAAAAGTATTGGATACAAAACGCAGGCGAACAAAGTTTGCCTCTGCTTTTTTAACTAATTCAGAAACTTCGGGATTTTCATGAGGTAAAACAGTAGAGTAAATTTCTTTTATATTATGCTTCACTGCATAGTTTATACATTCATTGATCGGGAAAAACGGCTTTTTATCAACCAGCTGGTTTATTTGAGTAGAATCAGCAAAGAATCCCAAAAACTGGTAAATATTTTTATTGCGCTTGAAGTATTCTGCCAGCTTTTGTGCATTGTCATCATAGCCTACAATGGCAATCTTTTGTGATACGTTTAAAACATTAATTTTTTTGAATAAATACTCAACAAGAAAGGTTTGAAAAAAACGGCTTATAAAAATTAACGCACCTGCAATAGCTGCATAAGTTAATATAATGCGGGTTACTACAAAAACAGAAGAAAGAAAGTAAAACAAGGCGTAAAGTAAAACAGATTGTAATAGCCATACACGCCATGATTGACGGTAGGTTTTTTCAGAATGAGCAACTGAATCGTAACTGTATAGCTTTAATGGATAAGCGATCATTAACCATGAAAAATTAATAGCCATCAAAACAGGAAAAATTGGTGCTGAGTCAGGATTAGAAAATCTTAAAAGAATTGCAATGAGTACTGAGCAATTTATCAAAACAAAATCCGTAAAAAACATAGTGATCCTTAAAAACTGAAATTCCTTATTACCCATCGTTGTTGGTTTAGATATTTAACGTGATATAAGGTAGGTTTTGAAACAAACGCTCAAAATAAACTGTATAAAATTATGCCAGCTTCCAAAGTTAAGTGCTTTTTATTTAGGGAAGCCGTTGGCACAAATCTTAAAAAGAAGAAAGAGATTAAAAACTTATTTTTCAATTTTCTTCTGGTAAGTTTTATATACTTTTAAAAAATTGAAAAGCGGAGATTAGTTCTGAAGTTATTGTATACCAATAATAATATCTTAAATAACTTTAATCAAATTCGAAATGGCCAAAAAGGCATTAATCACAGGCGTTACAGGGCAGGATGGTGCTTATCTCACCGAGCTATTATTATCGAAAGGTTATGAAGTACATGGTATCAAGCGCAGAAGCTCCTTATTTAATACTGACCGCATAGATCATCTCTACCAGGATCCACATGAGAAAAACGTGAAGCTTACACTTCATTATGGTGATCTAACAGATTCCACTAACCTTATCCGCATAATACAGGAAGTTCAACCCGATGAAATATATAACCTTGGCGCGATGAGCCATGTGAAAGTAAGTTTTGATACTCCGGAATATACTGCTGATGTTGATGGCTTGGGTACATTAAGAATATTAGAAGCAGTTAGATTATTAGGCTTGGCAAACAAAACCCGTATTTACCAGGCATCCACTTCGGAATTATACGGCCTTGTGCAGGAAGTGCCACAAAAAGAAACTACGCGATTTTATCCCAGATCTCCTTATGGAGTGGCTAAACTTTATGGTTACTGGATAACTGTAAATTATCGTGAGTCTTATGGAATGTACGCCTGTAATGGAATTCTTTTCAATCATGAAAGCCCGTTAAGAGGCGAAACGTTTGTGAGCAGAAAAATTACAAGGGGCGTTGCTAAAGTTGCATTAGGCATGCAGGAAAAATTATTTATGGGTAACCTTAATGCAAGGCGCGACTGGGGGCATGCAAAAGATTATGTTGAAGCAATGTGGCTAATGTTACAGCAACCTGTTGCCGAAGATTATGTGATAGCTACCGGAGTTACTACTGAGGTGAGAGAATTTATAAGAATGGCTTTTGCTGAATTAGGTATTACTATTGAATTTAAAGGAAAAGATGAAAGAGAAAAGGGATATGTTGTAAGCTGTTCAAATCCCAGATATCTTCTTGAAAAAGAAAAGGAAGTTGTTTGTATCGATCCCCGTTATTTCAGACCTGCAGAGGTAGAATTATTGATTGGTGATGCTACAAAGGCGAATACACAGTTAGGATGGAAGCCTAAATACGATTTAAAAGCATTGGTACATGAAATGGTATATGCGGATGTAGAACTGTTTAGTAAGGAAAAACTACTTAAAGATGCAGGTTATAAAGTGAAGAATCAGTTTGAATAGTAATAAAAAAACATTATAATGAATATTTCATACATAACTACTTTCGACGCGAATGAAATTAAAAGTTTTTCTGGCATTGGATACTATATATCTAAAGCATTAAAAAATCAAGGCTACAATTTAGATATTATTGGAAATTTAGATGATAATAATAGAAATAATAAACTGATTCATTTAAAGTCAATTTATTATAATAAAATAATTAGAAAAAAGTTTTTAATCAATCGAGATCAAGCTGTTGTAAAAAGCTATGCAAAAAGCATTCTTAGATGTTTAAAGCCAAATACGGATTTAATATTTTCCGTTGGAACAATTCCTATCGCATTATTAAATCCTAGCAAACCCACAGTGTTCTATGCAGATGCTTGTTTTGCAGGAATGATAAATTTTTATGAATCTTATTCTAATCTTTGCAATGAAACTATAAAAAGCGGCAATTTATTGGAACAAAAAGCACTTGATATAGTTTCTTTGGCAATATATTCTTCGGACTGGGCAGCAGAAACAGCAATAAAGAGTTACAATATTAATCCACAAAAGGTTAAGGTTGTTCCGTTTGGAGCAAACCTTGAAGAAGAAAAAAAGTATAATGAAATTAAATCAATAATCGCTTCACGTTCAACCACCGAATGTCATCTTTTGTTTTTAGGCAAAGACTGGAAGCGAAAAGGTGGTGACATGGCTTTAAAAATTGCTCTAAAATTAAATGAAATAGGCCTGAAAACTACTTTACACATAGCTGGTGTCAAAGAGGTTGCTTTAAAAAATATTCCTCCATGTGTAATCAGCTATGGTTTTATAAATAAGGCAACTCCTGAAGGAAAAAAATTGATTGAAAATTTATTATCAAAAAGTCACTTTTTAATCTTGCCTACAAGAGCTGATTGTACTCCTGTTGTTTATTCAGAAGCAAGTTCTTTTGGCCTACCATGTATAAGTACAAACGTTGGCGGAATTCCTACGATTATAAAAGATAATGTAAATGGAAAATTATTTTCATTGGAAGATAATGAAGATGCCTATGTGAATTATATACAAAAAACATTTTGTAATATATCTTTATATAAACAGCTCTGCTATAATTCCTTCAACGAATACGAACAAAGATTAAATTGGAAAGTAGCAGGTACGTCTATAAAAAGCCTCATAAATAATTTATAACTGCTCTTAGTTGCTTTTTACGGCATCAATAAGAGCTTTATATGTCGGTTTAACGTTCAGATTACTGTCCAGTATATGGGGTTGAAAATCACCTTTCCAATGTAAATTTACCCAAGAGCCACCATCCCATGCACCCCATACAGTAAAGCCTGTACATTTTTTTGAATTTAAGCACGCGGATAAAAACATTTTATACAATGTAGCCTGTTCCTGCAAATCTGCAGATGAAGGGTTTGTAATAGGTATAGGAACTGTAGGTGAAGTATTAGGAACTATACCACTTGCCATTTGTACGTCAAATTCCGAAACCTGTGTTTCCAAACCGAGATCAGCAAAGCGGTTCATGGTATTTGTAAGCGCTGCTGCAGAATACCTGTTTTTCGTAAACAATCTTAAATGACATTGAAATCCCAATCCATCAATTGGTGTTCCTTTATCTTTTAAGTGTTTTACCACATTATATAACCTGTCAATTTTTGGATCTTGAATATACTCATTGCCATTTTCATTCAAATATAGTTTAGCAGTGGGATCAATTTCTCTTGCCCATTCAAACGCTAATTGCATGTAATCAGTTGGGTCGCTTGAATTTGGCTTATGTATACTTGTCCAGATATTCTTTTTAATACCTGCATCGGGAAAACTAGTTTCTGCTTTAAGCGTTTGGCCTCCAGGAACAGCTTCATTCACTACATTCCAAACTGTCACTGTACCTGGGTATTTATCTTTAAAATGCTTTACGATGGTTTGAACATGTATTTTTAAAATACTTTGTAATTCATCTGGAGAGTAATTTCCATTTACAACCCAATCAGGTAAAGAAGTTCCTAAGACCAATGCATGACCTTTTACTTTAGCATTGTGCGAGATAGCAAATTCTACAATTTTGTCAGGAATAGTAAAATCAAATACGTCTTGCTTAGGTTCTACCGTAGCAAAGGAGACACTCATTGTGTAAAAGTTAAAATATTTAGAAACTACTTCCATGAAATTTGAGGGACGAGGAGCTCTTTGAGTTATATCTGCAGCGCTTAAATAAGTTCCGAAGCGAATTCCTTTTTTCAATAAAGCATCTTTTAAGCTAAAAGTATCTTTTTCAAGTGCATAGTCATCAGAAGCAGATAATTTCTCATACACAATATTTGAAGACGCATTATTTTTGCTTCTATTATCAAGCTTATTTTTTAGCAAGGCTTCGTTAGAAACAGGATTTTTAATAGTGGATACAGGAATAGAAAAATTGCAAAATAAAAGTACGGGTAAAATAAAAAATCTGTTTCTCATATATAAACTTATTTATTATTCATTTGATAAATATGATGCCAAAGAGTTTAATGCAATTGTAAATTGTTAACTGCTTTTCTTCTTACAAAGAAAAATTCTCCATTGTAAGGACCAAAAGGCAGATAATCAGAAATGAATTTCGAAATATAAATTTGAGCTAAGTCAATGTCTGTCTTAAAAATATAAGGTAATTGCTTTTCATTCTTTTCTTTTACCAGGACCGCTTCTTCCAGTAATTTATCTAAAGTTAATTTTTGTTGATTTAGAAATTCATTTTTAGAAATTAAAGAACGTATCTGCTCGCTATTAATGTTAAAGAGACTTATAAATTCTCTGCGGGGAAACACTTCTAATTTACCGCCAATGCCTGCATTATATACATTCACACCCAAACTGTTAAAAAACTTTTTGCTAATCTCAAATCTTTCTATCATTTCATAAACAGTTGGATTATGATATTTCCTACCCTTGTCAAAATAGCGTGGATCAAAATGATTCGGGTCATGCTCTTCAGCTTCCCAGTTCCGTGAATTTATTTTTTTTACTTTTTGATCTTCAAAGCTCATATCTACTCCAATTAAATATATTTCGCTAAATCCCATATAGGCTGCTATTTGCATACCTGCGTTTACAACCGTTTTATTAATACCACATTTAGGTAAATCAGCTCTGAATTCAGATGTGTCTGTATTAAGCCAATATACATTTACACTGTTGGCGATGTAGCTTTTAAAGCTAACATTGGAGGGGTGTAAATCAGGAAAAAAAGCGAGCTGAACGTTTGGGAGTATTTCAGTATTTATTTCTTTATACATATCTTTTACAACAAGGTCATCAGTAACAGTATAAAAACTAGGCTTCCAGTCTAAACGTTCAAACATTAAATTGAATCGGTTAAAAGCCATAGTGAATTCATTTTTTAATAAATACAAAGGCATTCTGTTAAGGCTTGGCGCATTTCCTATTATAAAAACCCTTTCACCTTTATATTTACCTTTTAAGCGCTTCCATTTTTCAAGATTAGTTTCATCCTTTTTCTGAGTTAGTCGTTTTGCTTTTACTATAGAATATTTAATTGTTCGCTCGACAAAAACTCCTACACCATCATGCTTTAATACGCTAATACCTTTTGAAATAAGAGACTTCATCAATTATTTTTAAAGAGTGAATAATAACCTATTTTCTCAAAAACCTGCAGGTTCCCGTTTATTGTAGCATCATATACTTTACGTCCGGCTTTTTCAAAAACTTGTCTTGCCATTTTATAGGATAACTCTTCTCCTTTATAATCTGGTATGCGCCAACCCATTCCTTTTTTATAATACCCTTTTACAAAGTGATTAGCTTCATTACCTGTTGCTATTACAAGTGTTCCTGGAACACCTTTTTGCTCATAATTATGATCTTTGCCTACAAGGTACACTTCGTCAAAGCCCATATAAAAAGCAAGCTGCAAGCAAACAGCTGTAACGCTGTGACCTCCCCAGGTTGTCTTAACAAGATCAGTTGAAAATCGGGGCGTGAAATCCAATCTAATAAAACTAAGATTATCCTTCCAGGTAAAATATTTTCGTGCATTCCAGTTAAAAAATTTAGGTAATTCCAATCGCTCAAAATCTTCTGTGAATTGTTTTAATTGTACAGCAATATCCTGAACAACAATATATGTAGGTGTGAAACCATTTTTTTCTGAACTTAAATAAATACGATTCATGCCAATAGTAATTTCATTTTTCAAAAGGCTTAGGTCTGTATCTTTCAAACTCGGTCCATTAGCCACTATAAAAACTCTTTGGCCTTTATGAATATTATGAATTTTTTTTAACCGGTCCTTATTTTTTTTTGCTGCTTTACTGTTTAAATGCCATGCCAGGAAATGCGGAATGTCTTTTATTCTAACTTTCACAACATTGATCAGTCGTTCAAGGGAAAGCTCTTTCACTGAAATGTTTTTTATATACTTTAATCTACTCATAAAATAATGAACTGGTTTATAAGCTTTTAATAACAGCGGCAAGTTTTTGGGAAAACAAATTTAGGTTGTATCTGTTTGAGCAAAGTGCATATCCCTTATCTCCCATTTTTTTTGCCTCTTCTGGATTTTCATGCAGGTATTTGAGTTTCTTTATCCAATCGTCAACATCCTTTAAATTGGCCCACAATCCAACATTTTCTTTTTCTATATCAAAATCTATATACTTATTATAAGTCATAATAACTGGTTTTTTCATAGCCATTGCCTCAAATAAACTGGTTAAACCCAAAAGCTTGGTATTATTATTTGTAGGAATAACAAAAGCCAGGGCATTACTATACTCGTCCAAAAGATCAATAGGAAAAAATAAGCCTTTATAATTTTTTATTTGAATATTGGGCTTTATTTCAGTAGGCGAATAGTCTTTAGGTAAATATAGTATTGCCGGTAAATTCGTATTATTTAAAGCTCGTAAGAGTGTTTCAAAATCTCTGTCAGCTTTGCCGGTTGAAATAAAATAATTGTGAACAGATTGTTGCGTGCTACTATTTTTTTTCTGTTTATAAAAATCCAAATCAGGCCCCCACTCAAGATAACTTGTTTTTGATTTGAATTTTTCAGGTATGTGTTGGAAAGTAGCTTTACTTATGCAGATTATTTTATCAGTGCCTCTTAAATAAATTTCCTGCAGAATAAAATTTCGTCTGTTATTATGCACTATTACAACAATCTTTTTCTTAAATATTCCCAGCAATTTTAAACATAATAAAAATGCAAGGCCGGAAGGATAAGGAGCGTAGATTATATCTGCTTTCTTGCTATTTCTAATAAGTGAATGCGTATGTTTAAAAAAAGAAATATCTGTTTTAAGTTTCGTCTTAAGAAAGTTTTCAAGTCTTGAGGGTTCAGGGTTTTGCATTATTTCAACATCACAACCATATTTTGAAAGATGAGTTGCTCCATAAAACGTTTGTCCGAAATATTTACCTTCTTTATAAGCCTGCAGATATTTAAACTTATCGTTGCTTTGATAAAACAGTATTCTTGATCTGCTTTTATTTGCGCTCCCCATTTAATAGAGTTAATTTTTTCATTTGAGCAAAAGCAGTTCTTCCCATAAAATGGTAATCTGTACTAAATGCTATAAAATTATAACCTGCTTCTATTTTTTGTTTTACGAGCTCATAATCCGGCTCTATAACATGATAACCTACAGAAGTATTATTTATGCAGGCTTGTTCAAACTTTTGTAATGCCTGTTGTACCGGCGGCTCGTTAAATTGGCCGGGCACGCCCAATGAAGCAGAAAGATCATACGGGCCTATAAATGCGCCATCAATACCTTCTGTGCTTATAATATCTTTAATGTTGTTTATGCCTTCAATATGCTCAACCTGCGCAATAATAACTAAATTATCCTCTAGCCAGTTTTTGTATTCATCAAATCCAAAACAATATTGCTGTGCCCTGCTTAAGCCAACTCCTCTTTTACCAACCGGGGGGTATTTTGCATAAGCAACGGCCTGTCTTGCATCAGTGCCTGAACAAATCATTGGCACTATAATACCGTCGGCGCCGGCATCCAGCGCTTTTTTAATTACCACTTCTTCATTTTTAGATACACGCACAAGTGCAGCTATATTATGTGATTGTATAAACGCGAGCAGTATTTGCAGTTCATTATAATCAATAGCTGTATGCTCAAGGTCAACGCAAAGCCAGTCAAAACCTGCATGTGCTAATACATCAACAACTGCCTGATGACCAATAGTTATCCATGAACCAATGGACTGTTTTCCGTTTTTTAGATTTTGCTTTAAAATTGTATTCTTCATAATAAAAATATGAATACTTAAAATTAGAAACAGGCTACCTTGTATACAAGCCTGCTTTAATTAAAAGCTTGTAAAGTATCATTTTTTCAAATTCATTTTCTAACCATCCAGAATGATGCAGGTTCCTAGTCGTTTCTTTTTGCAAGAACAGGGCATTTTTCAAAAAGCTTTTCTTTATGATAGTGAAATAAATAATTAATAGCGCCTGTTACTTCAAAATGATCATTTAAGGATAATGCTTCAAGTAAATATTGTTCATTCCATAATAAATGCCTGTTAAGCCATGCATCAGGATATTCATTGGGTGTAAAAATATCGTGTATATGTATTATTACTCCCGGATTAACGATTAGAAATAATTGCAAAAATTCAAACAATACGTCGCCTTGCGGCCTTATCATATGCGAAGTATCTTCAAATAGTATATCGTAATGTTGAAGAGTAGTGAATAAAGAAGTATCAATCTCTTCAATTCTTTTTTGAATGAGGTTTATGCCGGATTGCCCAAACAAGGGCCTTTGATAAGACTCAATACAAATATGATGGCATTTATAATTTTCACTCTCTTTCAGGTTTTGCTTAATAGCATTCTGAATCATTAATGTTGAATTTCCGCAACCTATTTCTATTATTCTGGCAGGTTTAAAATGCCTCACTATATTATAAAGATACTTTGCATCACCCGGACCAAAAGGCGAATTATTATAATAATATTCAAGCTTATTACTCTTTTCTCTTGGAAAGGACAATAATTCCTTATTGTAATGGAACTATGACAATAGCTTAAATTGGTCTTCATCGTTATTATATTTTACACCGGGAAGACTTCGGTTTGTCTTTAATGAAACTTTTAAATACTTTTTTGAGTTGATTAAATGCTGGTAAAAATGATCAATCACCGGTAAAACGCCAACCTTCATAAGAATTGCATCTGAAACTGGCAGCACCCGTATGCATAGCCGTATTAACTTTAGCCATATTGCTGAAAGTAGTGTTATTTGACTCCACAAAACATCAAAATCGCAAGTATTACTATGTTTTTAGAAAGTAAGGTTCTATATATTTTTTAAATTCCATAAATATTGCTAAGTATTCACCAGACTGCTTATTGTGAGTTTATTATTAGTAATAATTCTATGACCAGGCAGGTCAATTGTTACTTAATTTTCTTCCCAATAAAAATTCTGTCCAATAAAAATCTTCCATATCATCAATATCAGCCGCCTCCAATCTGTCAATCTCATACATCAGAGGCTTTGTACCCAACCTACTCTTTGCTTTAATGTTAGTTTCTCTTGAAAAAATATAGAAGCATGAATTTTCATGATAGATGGGCATCAGGTCCTGTGTGCGTGTCAGCTTCATTGGATCATGATTTACGCCGCTGCCATTAGGCCAGTAGAAACGTTGTTTTACTTCTGTTACAGAAAACAACGCATCATGTTCATTCTGCGAAAAAAATGTTTCAATGCCTTTAGTTATTGTTTCTGTAGTAATAAGCGGATTGGTGCTGTGCGTTTGCAAAAAAAAATCACCATCAGTTTGCGAAAGATCATATTCTATAAGCGGTTGGATAGTTATCATATCGCCTAATAAAAAATCCGGCCTTTTTAAGATGATTATTTTTTCAAAATTGTCGCTTGCATTTTTTGCTATCTCATCAGAATCGGTATTTATAATGATTTCTGTTATATAACTGCATTTGCTAAGCGTTTCCATTATCCAGTGAAAGCAGGGCTTTCCACACAGATCGCGCATATTTTTCCTGGGTACTCTTTCCGAATAACCTTTCATGGGTACCAGTGCCTTTATTGCGGGTATATTCATATTGTTACTTTGATTACTATTTTTTTTATTTTTTCCGGTTGATCAACACAAAATACAGGGGCATGTGCATCTGAAGGATACAAAATTGCAAATACACCGTTGCCAATTATCGCCCTGCCCATTTCTTGTTGCATTGTATAAAAAGTAACATCTTTTTCAGGATCGTATTCCGAATATGGATGTAATTTATTGATATGGCACCATGGTATTAATTCACTTCCTTTAATACAATACTGAATATCTATAAGGTGTTTATGCGCTTCATATCCGAACCCGTTTTCCTCAAGCTTTGTCTCATATTCCATAACCAATGCTTTGGCAGTAGATGTAAGCGGATATGAGCCAGGTTCTATTTCTGGCGAAGCGTTCTTTATAAACTTCAAGCCTTCATAAAAATCACTATTGAAAAATTTATAAAATTGAATATTATCTAGACTGTCTATTATCATCTGCTTGTTTTAAATGATTTGACCATTATGCGCAAATACATTTAGGTATTCACTATTCTTACCGGTTGTAAAAGATGTTTTGCCGCCCGCTGCAAGAACGATTGCCAGGCCTGCGGCTACATCCCATATGGCAATATTATCCTCAGTATATGCATCTATACTGCCTTTAGCTACATAAATTAGGCTTAAGGCAGCAGAACCCAACAACCTTACCTTTTTATAATCCTGAATGTTTGTAACAAAATTATCAAGCGATGCTTTGTCGAAACTTGTATAAACCGGAAATCCTGTAGCAAGGATGCATTTATTTTTTTCATTAATATCACTAACCTTAATTACAGCATCGTTACACATTGCCTTATCATTTACAATGCCTGAATATAATTTGTCATGAAGAAAATCATATACCACGCCTAATACAGGTTCACCGTTTTTCCACAAGCCTATGGACACTACATAGAAATCAATATTTCTTGAATAATTCAGACTGCCATCCAACGGATCAACTATCCAGCAATAGCCATCGCTGTTATTACTTTTTATTGTACCTGATTCTTCACTCAAAATATTGAAGGAAGAATTATCTGCGAGAATCTTTACAATTAATTTTTCAGATTCAACATCTGCCTCAAGCTTTATGTCCTTATTAATGCTGCTGTTAATTTTTACATCTGTATTTGTTGTTTTAATTAATTTTTGTCCGGCTTGTTTTGCTGCTTTCTTTGCCAGCGAAAGATGCCGTTGCAGATCTGAAATTTGCATAATGTAATAAGCGATTTTATTAAAGTTATTTTTTGTGGGGGAATTAATTATGCAGGCTATAATGCCAAAAAATCTTTGTCCGTTGAAAGATAATTTACAATAACATGGTTTAAGATCATATGTACATCTTCAATTGGCCCATAATCTCCTTTAGGACTCGGAGTATACAAAGGAATTTTTGAGATTTCTTTGAGTTTGCCACCAAGAAAGCCTGTAAAGGCAATAGTTGTTCCCCCAAGTGAATTGGCAAATTCAGCAGCTTTAACAAGATTGAGAGAATTGCCACTGGCCGAAATAGCGATCAACACATCGCCTTCACTAAAACGGCCTCTTAACTGCTCCATAAAAATATCGTCAAAAGATGTATCATTACCAACGGCAGTAATGATAGGCACATTATCGGTTAAAGCAATTATACGTGGACGGAATTTTGAAAAATATCTTACAAAAAAACTAAAATCTGCCTGCATATGCGAAGCGGTAGCTGCACTGCCACCATTACCCACTACATAAATAGTTTTATTATTTTTAAAAGCCGTGATCATTGCGTCAATCACCTTTGTAAACACTCCGGTATCTATTTGTTCCAATATGCTGGTTAAACGGTCTTTGTAGTTAACTAAATAGTTTTTTACTTTTTCAGAATCACCCATGTTATTTTGAATTAAAATGTAATTTTTGTTGATAGCTTGAAACCTTACCTATAAAGATTAAAAATCTTTTTGTTTGTATATCTCGTCTATTATTGTCATTAATTTAAGCGCATCGTTAGAATTGCCGATAGTTACGGGGGTGTCCTTTTCGATAGCACTAAAGAAATGTTCCATTTCGTAACGCCAGCTATTATTGCTTATATATTTTGTTAGTACCTCATCTTTCCAGGTGGCTGCCGGTGCAGTTGACCTATTTCGGGCAATAGAAAGAACTTCTTCTCCATATGCCATAGTTGATGTAACAATACCGTTTAGAACCATATACCCTTTTTCAAGAAATATTTCTAGAGAGAAAAGATGCCTCCATTGAGTCATAGTAGAATGGAGGGAAGCCACTTTGCCTGTTTTGGAATCTTTCAAAATTACAAATGCATTATCCTCTACATCCATATGCCAGTAAAGATTTGAAATTTCTGCTTTCACTACATCAAAATCGCCTGACAGATGCAAAAACAGGTCGAGCATGTGAATGCCCTGGTCAAGGAGTATACCGCCACCTGCCAGCTCTTTTTTAGAACGCCACTGATTGAAGTAATCTTCTGTCACACTTTTGCCATAGCGGCCTCTTAACCATAAAACCTTGCCATAGGTGCCGCTGTCAATCAGCTCTTTCATGCGTATTACACTATCATGATGGCGATGATTAAAACCATACATTAATTTTTTACCGCTTTTTACTTCTGCTTCACGAATTTCTTCTACATCCTTTGCTGTAAATGCAGGAGGCTTTTCACAAAAAACATGTTTGCTTGCATTAAGTGACCTTACCGTAAGGTCTTTATTTAAGAAATTAGGTGTGCAAACAATAACTGCGTCTATTTCGGGGTGCTGAATAATCTCTTCTTGCGAAACGTTTGGAATACCTTCGATTGCTTCCTCGGGATATGGTTCTGAAATAGCAATCACGCTGGCGCAGTTTAGTTCATTCATTGCATCATGACGTGTTTTACCCATTTTTCCGTATCCGATAATACCGGCTTTAAACTTCATAAGAATCAAATTTTTATTTACATTTTTTAATCATTTGCTCAATCTTCAATGAAATTATCTTCTGTTGTTTTTAAAACTTTGCAAGGGTGCCCTCCAACAATAGTATTATCGGGTATATTTTTTATTACGAGACTGCCGGCGCCAATTATAACATTGTTTCCTATCATAATATCGCCAATAATGACACTACCCGTAAAAACGGTAACATTATTGCCAATAATGGGATATTTTTCAGGTGTATTAGATCCGATTGTAACGTTATGGCCAATGTATGCATTATTACCTATTATACATCTTTGATTGATAACAATCCCGTAAGCGTGGTTGAGTTTAAATCCACCGCCAATTTTTGTGCTGATTGCAAGATCTATGCAATATCTGTTTGTCATTAGACGATAATACAGGTTAACTGGAGCCAAAAAATAATAAATGATTTTATTATTATACTTGTAATAATTCAGCAACCTGTATAAAATTACTACCCGGAAATTTTTTTTACTAAAAAAAAGAAACAGTGCAGAACTGTTTTGTGAAGTTCCTTTTAATTGTTTTATATCGTCTTTAAATAATTGTACTAAAGACATGTTATGCATTTAAAGCAGTAATCAGATTTTTTACTGCATCAACTTCCATGATCAATTTTCCTTCTTCTGCATATGAGCCAATATGCGGTGTTAAAACAACATTCTCTAATTCTGTTAAAGATCCTGTATAAGGTTCTTCAGAAAAAACATCGATAGCTGCACCACGAAGTTTCTTTGCTTTAAGTGCATTATACAATGCAGTTTCGTCTACAATGTCGCCGCGTGATATGTTTATAAAAAATGCTCCATCTTTCATTTGCTTAATCTCACCTTCGCCGATGAGATATGATTTGTTTGAATTGCCGGGCACATGTACACTTATAATATCTGCTGTTGCGATAAGAGTAGTAAACTCAACAAGCTCAACATTAAATTGAGATGCCCAATCTTCATTCCTTATCAAATCATATCCTATAACCGGATTACCGATACCTCTAAATAATTGTGCAACGGCTTTTCCTATTCTTCCTAATCCTACTATGCCAATCGTCTTATTCAATATAAGATTACCGGTTTGTTTTTTCCATTGTTTGTTTTTTAAAGCAGCATCTGCCTGAGGTATTTTTCTAAGCAAAGAAAGCGTCATAGCGAGAGTTAGCTCGGCAACGCTCCTGGTAGGTCCATCAGGTGTATTTGCTACAATAATACCTTTTTGCTTTGCATATTCAAGGTCTACATTATCCATTCCGACTCCAACTCTGCTTATACATTTTAACCGGGGTAGAGCATCCATTACTTTTGCAGTTAAAGGTTCTACACCGGCAACAATGCCCACGCAATCTTTCGCAAGTTCTATTACTTCTTCTTCTGTAAGCTTTCTCCCGAAAGGGTTATTGATAATTTCAAATCTATGCGTTTTAAGTATATCAACAGGTGCGCTGCCAACCTGGCCAAAAGATGAGGGTGATGTAAGTATTTTGTTTAACACTGGTTTTTTATTAAAGGATTATTTCTTGCTATAAAAATCATCTTATCCTCGTAAGGACCGTAAGGTATAAATTCAAAAATCAGTTCCTTTATCCAACTGCTTCCATCTTCAACATTACAAACAAAATAACTTTTTCCTGAAGTATCCTTTTTTTCTGTAATGTAAGGTATTACACTAAATAACTCTTCAGCACTTTTATATTCCCAAAGTTGGTTGATACTTTTTGACAACAACTGAAACTTTTCCTGCTTTGCAAAACTAAAAAGATCTTCAAACCTCACTCGTTCAAAACAATTTACATTACTGTTAATACCGGCGTTATAAACTTTAACATGACTGCGCGTACTAATTTGTTTTGCTGCATACTCAATAGAAGACATCATATTATCCTGTGTGGCTTTTACAGGCTGGTGATACTTTCTGTCTTTTCCAAAATATCTGGGATCAAAATGATTGGGATCATCATCTTTGATTGACGTAACATCTCTTTCTTTAATGTTTTTTACAGTAGTATGTATCTGGTAATTCATATCTACACCAATAAGATATATTTCTGAAAAACCCAGGTATATTAGCACCTGCAATGCAGGATAAGCAACTGTACCCCCTAAAGCAATTTTGGGCAGATCTAAATAAAAATCCTTGAACTCGGGGAATAGCCATTGAACATTATTCCTATCTTTTATGAAGATTCTGAAATCAAGGCCTTCAGTATGGATATCAGGAAAAAAAGCAAGATCAACCTCTTTTACAATTTCATTTATTTCCGCAGCCATATCTTCTGCAACCAAAGCATCAACACACATGTAAAATGACGGACGCCAGGCCAGGCGTTCGTACATCATGTTGAAACGATTGAAGCACATGGTATATTCGTTTTGAAGCAAATACAAAGGTGTTTTGTTAAGCGATGGACCATTACCTATCAAAAAAACCCTTTTGTCTTTATATGCGTCTTTTAAATTCGCCCAATTATTATAACTGCGTTTATTCAGTGTAAGCTTTCGTTTGCTTCTTATCTTTAAATTTTTTACTGTTTTAAATACAGCTGTACTAAAACCTTCATTTTGATATACATCCTTAAATCGTTTTACAAATCTTATCATTAATGATTATTCTTTATAGAAAATAACTTTTATCTCTGAATTTATATTGAGGATTGCTTTTTCTTTCGCCTATTATTTTAGCAGGTATGCCTCCTACAATTGCAAATGGGGGGACATCTTTGGTAACTATTGCCCCAGCAGCAATAATAGCACCTTTTCCAATTTTTACGCCTGGCAATATTATTGATCTTGCTCCTATCCAAACATAATCTTCAATTATAACATCTCCACCTTTGGTTTTATGATAATCATTATGAGGGTCATGTTCCAGATTGAATATAATAACTTCTCGCGCTATGTCTACATTATTGCCGATTATGGTTTTATGGTTGCGCCCGTCTAACACACATTTTGTATTAATTAGGCAATTGTTGCCAATTACGATATGGTCTGTTTTTGAAGATAATGAAAGTAATTCCACATTACGTCTTAAAACTGTATGCTTTCCAACCTTCATATAAAATCTTGCAAAAAACCTTCTTACTCTTTTAGAAGGTATTTTATTGAAAAAGCAATTGAATAGGTACAATCTAAATCCTTTAAAAAAGCTTTTAATATTTTTCATAAATGCTTTTTAGTGCCTTTCTGAAATGAAGCATATGTTTACGCATTAACATAAAAACCGAATAAGGAAATTGTACATGCTTTGTATAAAATTTAATGTCTCGTTTTATGTTATAATTCGACCTGAATTCAACGAGGGATTTAAAATAAACCGAAAGGGAGGTTAGCTGTGTTTTATAAGTTTGCTGCCTGTCATTCCATACTTTAATATCAGAATGGCAAATTATGTGAAACCCTTTTTTTATGGCACGTAATGCAAAATCAATATCTCCATGGTATTGGGGAAAAGATTTGTTATCTAATATGCCTACTTTTTCTATAACAGCCGCTGGTATAAAAACGCCCATTCCACCCGTATATTGGCAATCAGTTACAGTAGTATTTTGCAACGTATCAATTTTGTCTTTATTAATAATATACCCATTGCCATTCTTAAAATTAAAGTAGCCTCCCTGAAAGAAGATTTTGTTTTCTATATCCTTATAATAAACTGTACTTGCTATAATTGTATCCTTATATTGAGAATTGCTTATAATGGATGATAACTTTAGAAAATAGTCTTCTTTAATTTCAAGATCGTCATTCCATAGTAAAAACCCCATTATGGAATCAAAATGCTTTAAAGAAAATTCAATTCCTTTATTGATTGCGCCGCTCCACCAAAGATTACCATCGCCTTTTATAATATAAATACAAGAAAAATTTGTTTGTGCCCAATTTGCAGTACCGTCAGTTGAGCCGTCATCAATAAGTATAACAGAAAAATTATAAATACTGCTGCCGCTATTATAAAAACTGATTGCCTTAAATAAAGAGGCCAATCCTGTTTGTGTTACCCGGATGCGATTATGAACCGGTAGTAGAATGGGGACATTCATTATAATAATATTGGAAAATTTAGACTGTAATCAGTACCGGAGGTATTTCGGAATGCAATAAATATTCATTGTCTAATTCAGCTTCATTATCTTCTAAACGGTCAGGTTTCATCTCATAATTTGTTTTATCCAAAATATAAAATACAATAGCAAGTACTATAATTGATGATGCCTGAACAAATTGTTTTTCTCCAAAAAACAAAGTTGCGAGCACATTCAGCATATAATATCTTGCATAAATAAATCTATATGGAGTTTTTATACGCAACGATTTATATACCATGAGAATAACGCTAATCGCCCAGACTATTCCTAAGAATGCAGCATAGCCTAAAGGGCCAACATCACTGGGAGAAAAACTTGTTTCCTTACCTAGATTAAGCATTTGATTGCCATAAGCCGATCCGGGTGTCGCAAGACCATCGCCGAAAATTCTCGTGAACAAATTTTTATTATAGGCAAATAAATAATAATAAGCTGTCTCCCACCTGTCAGCACCTATTCTGTTTTCACTTATTTCTTTTTGACTTTTGCCTATAAGCGCAGTAATTAAAGTGTCATTTTGAGCAATAACAAATGTTACAGTTGCGGCTATGGCAATTACTGTTATGAATGATTTAAGAATATAACTTCTGAAATGATAAGCAGTGATTAATAAAGCAGGAATGATTAATTGTCGTGTCTCCATTAATAAAATTGTTGAAAGACTAAAGAGCAATAATAAAATGGATTTAATATTGAGCCTGAACCTGCTAAGTATTAAATAGTACGACAAAATAAAAATATGCCGACCATTAAACATAACTCTTACAACACCCGTTGAAGGATCTCCCCAGAAAAAACCGAAAAGTGTGGCGTTGGTTTTTATTTCAAACCAGTATATAATTTGAAAAATGATACCGCAGGCCAATATACATTTTTCAAGTGTTTTTATTTTATAACGCTTTTTATGCAAGTAATAATATAATATAATGAAAGCGAAACTGGTATAACCGGCAAGAGATTCAATTATACTTTGATGATGAAAAACATAGGCAGAAAAAATACTTATAGTCAGGCCAACAAAATATGTAATAATTAACCAGTTAAATTGCGTAGAAATAGTGATTTTTCTTTGGTTAATTATCAAATAAAAAATCATTAATAGCAATGCAAACGACTCTATTCCTACCCATACTCTTTGCCTCACAAGATTTATCGAAAAAAATTCCAATGCTACTAAAATAATAAAGTATAATATTATCTTTTTCTGGCTCAATCCTAATAAAAATTAAGTCTAAATGAATAAACCCCCATTCCTTTTGTAAAAAGCATACCCTTATATTTTATAATCATCCGTAAACCGGCTTACATTTTAAAAACTCTGCATGATGCGCTTCTATCCATTTTAAATCTTTTTGTACAATAAAGAAATTATTCTTTACATAAGAATTTTATTTATACCAGATTCGATGACCACTGCCTTGCAAAATTTGTTTTGCCTGAATACCTAATCCGGTTAATAGCATGATTACACAAATAATATTGGCTAAAACAGGACCATTAATTCCGAGAGGTTTAGCAAGAATAAATGATAACGGAATATTTATTATAGCGCAAATGACGCAGAGATAAATCTGTATATTTAATTTACCAACTCCGTTTATAAAATTCACCAGAGGTAATAATGCAGAATAAAGAAGAAGGTAAATAATCATGTAAATACCTGTGGTATTATTTGTTTTAACCCTATTTCCTATCCATAAATGAAAGATATACTGATTGAATACCAATATAAAAATAAGTGCTACAACCACTAACCCCCACATTTTGTATAATTGCATCATCTTATTTTTTATCCATACCATATCATTCCGGGCATAAGCATCTGTAAATGCACTCCAGTAGGGGGCCAGCAAAAGATAGAAAATCAAATACGGAATATTATACAACTTGAACATTATATTGTATTGTGTAACTTCTTCCTGACCAAGAGCATGAGCAATGATAAAGGGTGTTGAACTTACAAGAATCAGTGCGCATATCTGAAGCACAAAGAATTTTATGCCAATACCGGTAATATCTTTTATATATCTTCTGTTCACAAACTTTAAACTAGGCCTTATGTGTTTAAATTCGGTGGAAAAATAATATATCGAAGCCAACACAAGAACAACAATGGGTACCCCTGTATAAATTGCTGCAATTTTAATAAGGTTATTGTGACCACTTTTATCCAAAAAGAAATAGATAATAACTAATGAAATTACATTGGAAACAGGCGAAAAAGAATTAGCAATGCCTGCCTTTTGAGCACCATTTAGTAAAGAAATGATCATGTTTGAAGCAAAGTATATTATTTGAAAGCCAAAAGCTATCAGAACTGTTATACTTAATTCTTTGGAAAGAGATATATCAACATTAAAAAATTCATACCAGTTAACAAACGCAAACGACGAAAGAAATATAATCATTAGCAAACCAGAAAAGGCAAATAACAAAAAATAAGCAGTACTTACATAGCTTTTAGCAAGAATGACATCGTCATGAGCAATAGCTTTAGCATAATTATTTCTTAAGCCATTACCTAAGCCAATATCAAAGAAAATTATCCATGCGATAACAGTAGAAATGCTTACCCAAATTCCGTATTGATAAGTGTTAACATAATCAATTACTAATGGAACCATAACATAAGAGCAACTCATACTGAGTCCTCTAAATATTAAAGTTATTACAGAATTTTTTCTTAATGATTTTGTGTTTCTAACTGATCGGTTTTCAAAATAATCAATATTTGATACACTTTCTTTAATTGAAGTTGTTTTGTTAGCAAGGTTCAGTTTTGACATACTTTAAATTACCTTAAATTTATAAATGCGGGTTGGAAAGATGCGTTGTGTTAAAGCATAATATGCACCTTTTTTAATGCTTATCATCAAATACCCTCCATACTAATGGGCCTTATACCAACATTCAGGCAAAACAATATGTTCTTTTGTTGTGTTATCATAATCAAGTTTATGTGGAAAATGATTTTGATAATTTTTAAGCCCGACTCTGTCTTTTCTAATAAAAGTAAATTCAGCTAATTTAGGAATGGCTATGCCATTACTTAAATAAATGCCCTGGGTATTATTGGGATGTATATGAATGCATATATGCGTCTGTAAAATTTTATCAAAAACAGTTTTAGCCATATCAAAAAATAAAGGAGCCCAAAGATTTTGCAGTTTATGAAACTCAATTACCATAATTCTAAACCTCTTAAGCAAAGAATCGGACATATTGATGATTGAGTAATATTCACTAGCCTCAATATCCATTTGAAGTAATAAATCACTCTCTTGATTCACACCACTTAATTTTATCCACTCGTCCATCGTAATAAAATCATCATTATTTGTGCACCCTATAAACTTTTTTAAAAAATGGTACTTATCTTCAGGTATATTCAAATTAGGCTTTTCAACAGATTTGTCAGCCATGAACAACTTCATTTTATATTTTAAACAATCAAGCTCAAATTCGCTAATTTTATCTACACCTGGAGAAAAACATGCTTCTATCCCTTCCAAATCACTAGGAACTAAGTAACCCCCGTCTCCGTTTGGACCAAGTCTTATCAGCTCTAGTTCAGTTTTATACGGATGCAAGCTTTCAATTAAATTATTAATTTCTTTTTTTTCGGTTAATTTATTAAATAAGAAGCCTCTTTTGGCAACCTCATGAGTTAGTATTGACTTTACAAATTTTTTCATTAGTAAACTATTATAATTGTATTAAATAGCAATAGGATTGTGAAGTGCGTTACTTACGAACCATTATCGAGATTGCTTAATACAGGCTTGCCAGAAATAATATCGTTATGTGCAATTGCTTTTGCATAATTATTTCTTAAGCCATTACCTAAGTCAATATCAAAGAAATTATCTATGCGATAACAGTGGAAATGCTTACCCAAATTCCGTATTGATAAGTGTTAACCATATATCAATTATCAATGGAACCATAACATAAGAGCTGCCTATGCTTATACCTCTTAATATTAGGGTTGTTGAAAAATTCTTTCTTAATGATTTTGCACTCCTCAAAGATTTATTCTGAACATAATCTATTTTGGATATGCTATCTTCATTTATGGTGTTGTTTTGCTTACAGGGCTGAACTTTGGCATATATTGAAGCTTGGCTTAAGAAAGGGTCACCATTTATTTCTTAAGCAAGTGAAACACATTCTTCTTTTTTGTTTTTTCACTGCCATTACCGTACCCGTATCCGTACCCGTATCCGTAGCCGTATCCATACTTTGAGGATGCTCTCATTTTCACATCATTCACTATTATATAAAGGTTTGAGATTTTTTTCTTTGTCAATAAATCATTTACCAATTCAATACTTCCTTTATGCGAATAGCCCTGGCGTACAATGTAAAGGTTAATATCTGTATATCTGCTTAATATTTGAGCATCAGCTACAGCACCAATAGGTGGTGAATCTATAATTATTATATCAAAATTTTTTTCAAGCTCTGCCAACATTATATCAACCTTCGGAGACATAAGTAGCTCAGCTGGATTAGGTGGAATAACTCCTGAGCTTAACAAATAAGTATTTTTAGTTTTTCCGTAAGGTTTGATATAAGAAAAAATATTGTCGTTTTTAGAAATTATATAATTCGTGAAACCCTGATTATTTGGCATATTAAGCATTAAAGAAAGTTTTGGCTTACGTAAGTCCATTTCCATCAATAAGACTTTTTTGCCTGAATAAGCATAAACCTGGGCAAGATTTAAGGACACAAACGATTTCCCTTCCCCTGTCATAGTAGAAGTAAGCAATATTTTAGGACAGTTTTTTTGTGAAACCAGGAAATCCATATTTGTCCTGAATATTCTAAACTGTTCTGTTATGACTGAACGGGAATGTTCATCTTTCAAAATATCCTCTATATTATCGCTGTGGCCAATTTCTGCCAGTATAGAACAATCTGTTCTGTCAGTTATATCTTCTCTTGATTCAATTGTTCTGGCAAGGCTATATTTTATAATAACAAACGCAAACGGCAATCCTAAACCTGCCAAAACACTTATTGCAAGTGCTATTGATTTTGAAGGCGAATAAGGCCTGTATTCTGATTTGGGAACAGCAATTATACTGGCGCTGGGAATATTCGAAGCTTTGGTAATTGCGGTAGTTTCTTCCTGCTGCAAAAGAAAGAGATAAAGCGCTTGTTTTACATCCCTTTCTCTTGACAGATCCACATATTGTCTTTCCTGAACGGGAACATTACTTACAAAATTATTTAGCTGGGAAGTTTGGCCCATTATATTATTGCGGGTAACCTGAAGTGCATTTTGCTGATTTTCAAGATTTTTTATTAAATCCCCGCGAACAGCAACCAATTGAGCAGTTATATTTTGAACAAGGGGATTATTTTCGGTTGTTGAAAGAAGAAGCCTGTCTCTTTGGGAAAGTAAAGTATTATATTTTTCAACAAGCGATACAAAATTAGGATCAGTATTTATTAAAGCCGGTATAGGGCGTTTGGTATCTTCTTTCACACCTGACAATACTGTTTTTACAATATTCAACTGCACCTCTACATCATTTAATTTATTGTAATAATCACTTGAGGTATTAACAAGGGCTTTTGATTGCTCATCAATATTTGCAAGTTTATTTTTTTGTTTAAAATCCTGGATTTGTAGTTCAATGTTATTCAGATCTCTGGAAACAATATCAACCCTGCCTTTGATAAAAGCGAGGGCACTATCTGATATCTTATTTTTCTCGCTTAGGTTTCTTTGAATATATACATCAATCAGTTTTTGAAGAATGTCTTCTCCCTTAAGAGGAATGCTTGTTGTGAGCGCCAGGCTGATAATGCTTGATTGATCATTGCCGATGACAGTTTCAATTTGCTTTGATAAACCTTCAACCTGTTCATCAGTTGAGGTTATTGAAATAGCATAAGATTCTCCCTGAAAAGGCAGGCCTGTTTTTGCAAACGTTAAACGAGCTCCTGAAATGCTAATCGTATCTCCGAATTTTGCATTGAGCGGGTTTATATTAGCATCACCGTTTAACGTAAATGAATTATGATCTTTATTAAAATTTATATTAATTGATGCGTCTGTTATTGAGTCATTAAAAGGAATTAGTTGAACATTAAAAGGGCTGTTTTTATACAACTCAAAAGATTTAATACTGTTTTCATCGTAGTAAGAAACATTAAGATTCATATCCTTTACAACCTTTTCCAATAAATCTCTTGTTTCCAATATGCCCAGTTCATTATTTACATTGCTTTTAATTCCAAATAAACTTCCGAGTTGTTGCATTTGAGCGCCACCAATAAAAGAGAAGGCATTACTATTAGTGCTTTGGTCATCCTGTACCAATACCTGGGCGTGAACTTGATATAAACGGATTGATTGCCATATATATACACTTCCCAAAACAATAGAAATAACCAGGCAAATTACAAAAAGCAGCCAATGATCAAGTATCTGTGAAATCAATTTCTGAAAATCGATATTATCATTATCCTCATCATCCTTCCTTCTCAGATTTTTAGTATTACTCATTGGTCTGTTTTGAAATTACTTAACCCTGGTTGCAACAACTATTAAAAGCGTTAGCACTGAAGCAAAAATTGTTATGTTTCTGTTTCGTACAGCATCTGTGCTGGCTGCCTTAGATTCTGCCGGTTCTACATAAACCACATCGTTTGGTTGCAGGAAAAAATAAGGCGAGCTCATTATATTTTTTGAATTCAGGTTTAAATGCACCATATTCTTTTTATTATCCAAAGTATCTCTTATAACCAAAATATTATCCCTTCTTCCAAATATGGTAAGATCACCTGCCTGGGCAAGTGCATCAAACAGCGTTACTTTTTCAGTAGGCATAATATATGTTGCAGGTCGCGCTACTTCTCCAAAAACGGTTACTTTAAAATTGCTGAACTTCACATTTACAATAGGGTTTTTTACATATCTCTCCATGGCCGTTCTAATGGCCTCCCTTGCATCTACTGTAGTATACCCATCTAATTTCAGCTTGCCTACAAAAGGTAATTCCACTTCTCCATTCTTATCTACAAGATAACCCGATACAGACTGTGGAGTAATTCCGGCAGGAGATGAATTGGCAGTCGATCCAATAGTTTGCGTTACAATATTTGGGCTATTTAACAGAGCCGTTATTTCAGGATCAACCGTTACAATTGTAATATTCAACAAATCATCTGGTTTTATTACAGGGCTTTTAAATGCCTGGGTTTCTACAGAAGTACGCTGTGCAGTATCAGGAAAATCTACAAAATATGGTATGTTTTTATAAGATGTGCAGGATGAACATGTAACGCAGAAAAACAGGAAATATAAGAACAGTTTAAAAATATTAAAATCGAAACCTTCTTTTTTAGTTAGCCGGGTCTCACAGCAGAGCTCTTTATAATCCACGTTTGCGTATTTATTAAAATCAAAAATAAAGGCAGTTTTATTTAAATCAAAATAAACTGGTTTACAAGGAATCGGTTAATGTAGCTAATCAAATTTATGCGTAATGTATACAACTAATATTAGCTTTCATTAAATTTTTTTGAGGTATTTATTTACGGCTTCGCCATCCTCACTTACAGTAATAAGCCAGGTATATATTTATACGCAGAAAGCAATCAAAAGATTCATCAGAAGAATTCTTTTACTTCTCAGGCACGGAATAAATAAAGGTGGGCTATAATCGTTTTCATCTAAACATTAGCTAAAGGCCAGTGGTATTTTTCAGGTTATTATTTTAATCAGTTCCGGCAAAAAAAAGGATTATAAAACAATTTTCAAAGAAACGGGCATGCTAATTATATATGATTTCATTACTAAATTATTAAGCAGCATTTAAATTAATGCTTAACTTATCGCAACAATACTGCCATTTTATTATGATGTTGGCAAAACCAAATGAATAAACATCTTTTAAAATTTTGGTGCAAGGCTTCTGCCAATTCCTTCCATACCCGGCCATGGTACCATAGCAATAATTATTACAAGCGCAACTACATATAATAATATGCAACGGCGATGCTTCTTTCCATCGGGAATATCTTTTCTGAATATACCTCTTGCGATGGTTATTAAAGCGATGGCAATTATCATACTTACAGTATGTTCTACAGCAAAAAAACGTTCTGTACCGTTTTGCATTACCTCTGATGCGCCATTATTTATAAAACCATGCAAGCCATAAGCACCTGCAAACCACTCAAACAACCCAAGCACTAATTGTATATGCGCCGCGATCATTAACCAAAGACCGAGTTTTTTATCAATGCCCGAAAAAGGCTTTTGAATAGCAGTAAAATGCCTTATAATATTTATAACTAATAATGCTATTATTACCCATCTCAATAAATTATGTAGCCCCAGAATAAAATTGTACATGATCGTAAATATTTAATTTGTTTGTCTTCCTGTTTCCCAATGCATTCCAAACGGATCTTCAATGCGTCCTGTTTTCCAGCCATGATCTTCTCCTGCTGGATATATAATCCTGCCACTTGCATCTATTGCCTTGTTGAATATCTCTTCCACGTTTTCAACAACAAGTATCATCCTGATATTATTGGCCTTAAGCGACGTGCTTTCCTCTGTAGTTGATCCGCTGCTTAGCCAAAACTCTGCACCACTTATTGAAAGCCCCACCACTGATCCTCCGGGCGAATCAGGCCTGTATGTTTCCACTGCATCAAATGCAGCCATATAAAATGTTGTTGCACGTTCAACATCATAAACGGTTAACCACGGTTGTATGCCTGCTCGTGCCATTTGCTTCCAAACAAAACTAAATAATTTACTGTGAGTTCGTTTACTGACAGCATAAATCTATAGCAGGAGGCCCTAAGCCGTGTAAGTACCGGAGTACACAAGCAAGCTGTTTTAGGTGCCTTCCTTGTACTCTCCTTCATACTTCCTCGGTACTTCCTTCATGGCTGCTCCGCCGACGCCCCATCCGTTCCGGTTAATTTCTGCTTTAAAATAGTGTTGTTTGGAAAGCTATTCTGCCCAGTCAGCCATAAATAAATTTATATCATAACCACCGCCACTATTTCTGTTGGATGAAAACATTATCTTTTTTCCATCATAACTAAACATTGGAAAAGCGTCAAAGCCATTGCTGTGCGAAATCTTTTCAAGGCCACTGCCATCAAGGTTTATTAAATACATGTTGAACGGAAATCCATGCGCATATTCATGATTGCTGCAAAAAATAATATGCTTTCCATCAGGCGTAAAATTAGGCGCCCAGTTTGCCTGTCCAAGATTTGTTATCTGCTTTTGATCGCTGCCGTCAGCATTGGCAATAAACACTTCCATTTGTGTGGGCGCAACCAATCCTTTGCTTAAAAGATCTTTATAGTCTGCAATTTCCTCCGGTGTTTTCGGCCTGCTTGCCCGCCAAACAATTTTCTTTCCGTCAGCACTAAACCATGCGCCGCCATCATAACCTAATTCATTTGTTATCTGAGTAACTTTTTCTGTTTTCAAATCCATTATGTACAAATCCAGGTCGCCATTGCGCACAGAAGTAAATATCATTTTCTTTCCATCTGGCGACAGCGTTCCTTCTGCATCGTAACCTTTTGTTTTAGTTAGCTGCTTAATTATTTTGCCCGAAGTATCAGCTAAAAAAATATCATAGCTATCGTATATCGGCCACAAATAGCGGTTGCCATATTTGGTGCGGTCAGGTATTGGCGGGCAACTATCGCCACCTAAATAAGTTGATGCATAAATAACATGCTTTCCATCCGGTAAAAAATAACCACAGGTTGTTCTGCCCTTGCCGCTGCTTAATTGTTTGAACTGAAACTTTTCTCCATGTTGCGGAATCATGCCAATAAACATTCGATCGCACATAATACCTTCTTTCTCATCCTTGTGTTGAAAGATGAGTTGCTTGTCATCATAGCTCCAGTAAGCTTCTGCATTATCGCCGTTAAAAGTTAATTGCTGAATGTTTTTAAAATGTGTTTCATCGGGATAGATCAGGCTGTCACTTTTTTGTGCTGAAACATTTCCTGCAAGTGCAAGCAATGCAACAGCAACGATCATTTCAGAAATAAAATATTTATGCATCAGGTTTTGTATTCGGGCAAAAATAAATTAGAGTTGAATATTAATAAGTGTTACAAAACTTATTACAAAGCACTGACAATTTTGTTTGAATGATCACAGCAAATGATTTTCAGCAGCAGTCTTTATCAGCATAGCTGTATTTTTTGCATTGAACTTGGCGAGTAAATTTTTGCGGTGCGAATCAACCGTAAGCGGACTAATAAAAAGTTTTTCTGCAATTTGATTATTGGTTAATCCTTCTGCTATACAACTCAATATTTCTTTTTCTCTTGATGTAAGCACAGGCAATTTATTTTTCTCACGCTGGCCCTGCACCATCAGTTGCGCAATGTCTGCAGTAAGATAAATATTGCCCTTATAAATGTGCTCAATTGCATTCTTCAACTCATCTGCTGAAACACTTTTTAATACATAACCACTTGCACCGTTCTCCATCATCTTTACAATGTAACTGCGTTCTTTAAAAGTGCTCATAGCAAGAATGCGCAGGACAGGAAATTCTTTCAAAAGCTTTGCGCACAATTCAATGCCGTTTATGTCGGGAAGATTTATATCAAGCAATACCACATCAATATCATTATGATGTTTTAAAAAATCAAGTGCATCAAAAGCATTAACAGCAACACCTGTAATTTTAATTGCAGCATCATTTACTAGCAATGATTTTATTCCTTCCAGCACCATCGGGTGATCATCAACGATAAAAATGTTAATCATGCTAATTGTGCATTTTGAAATTCAATGTTTACAGATGTTCCTTTTTGTGCAGCAGAATTTATATCGATCGTTCCATTAAAATAATCCACTCTTGAGCGTATGCTTAACCATCCAACGCCCTGCACGTTTTTTAAATTATTTGTATCAAATCCCTTTCCGTCATCTTCAACTGTAATATGCAAACGTGTTTCATCTTTCACCAACTGAACAATTACATTTTTAGCGTCAGCATGTTTCATAATATTGTTCAGCAACTCCTGTACAATCCTGAATACAATAATTTCCGCCTGTTGGGGTAAGCGATCATCCAGGCCAAATGCCTGGTAAGTTATGTTGATCCGGTTGCTTTCGTTCAGCGTTGCGCAATAATCATGCAGCGCATCTTTCAATCCAAAACGTATCAATGCTTCAGGCATCATGTTGCGCGAAATATTACGCAGTTCATCAATTGAACCATCCAACTGGCTGATGATCTTATTGAGCACAAAAGCACTTTCTTCTGTTATAACCTGGTTTCCTTTCATGGCATTTAAATTTTGTTTTATTCCTGATAATCTTCCCCCAAGGCCATCATGCAGGTCTTTTGCAAGGCGGCTGCGTTCTTCTTCCTGTCCGCGCAACATGGCATCCGCAGCAGATAATTGTTTCTCCTGCTGAAGTTGAATTATTGTTTGCTGATGTAATTGATTTTCTTTTTCAGCCAGTAATTTCTTGCGCTGAATATTCCTGTTAATAAGAATTGATGTTACAAGAATAAATGCAAGCAACCCTGCGAGCGAAAGAATGAAAATGTTTTTTTGTTTAAGCTGAAGTTGTTCTATCTCCTGTTGCTTTTGCAGTGCAAGAATTTGTTTTTGTTTTTGTGCCGCTTGATATTTTGCTTCAAGCTCTGTTGTGTTTTTTAAAATGCTTTCATTTATCAGCGAATCATTCAGTGATTGCCATTTATTAAAATAATCTTCACTCCTGCTGAAGTTTTGTTTGCGTGCAGCAATATTGAATGCATCCAGGTAAACATCTTTCAACACTTCACGAAAACGGTGTTGTTCGCAAAGCGGCATTATTTGCTCAATGATCGCGTCAGCTTTATTTATATCGCCGGTTTGCAGATAACATTTAGCGAGATATTCATTGCCTTGTGCAAAATGCAGCGGATCATCATCTGCTTTCGAAAGCGCAATGCTTGAATCGATATAAGTAATTGCCTCAGCATATTTTTTTTCATTCATTAAACTAAAACCTATTGAACCAAGTGTTGTGCGTTTTAAATAATCATCATGCAATGCATCACTTATCTGCACAGCTTTTTTATACATAGCAATTGTTGAATCAAATCGCTTCAGGTCACCATAACAATTACCAACCTGCTGATAAGAATCTCCCATGCCTGTTGTGTCTTCATTACTCAATGAAACTACCAATGCACGCTGTGCATATACAAGCGCTTTTGAAGACTGATTAATGGCTCTGTATGAAGCCGAAATATTATTGCAGACTGTAGTCAAAAAGACCTTGTTGTTGATGGCTTCAATATTTGGCAATGCTTCAAAGAAGTATTTCAATGCATTTTCATAATCGCCTTTTGCAAAATAAGTGTTGGCAACATTTGCAGGTGTTGATGCAAGCAGGTTTGCATTGTTTAATTGTTTTGCAATGGCATAAGCGTGCAAATTCAATTGCAATGCTTTATCTAATTCACCTTTATTATTTAAAGTAAATGTGTACCACGTAATTGTTTTGGCAATATAAAATGGCTGGTTGATTTGCTCACTTGTTTGCAGTGCTTCGCTATAATATTTATCTGCAGAATCAATTTTATTGTTTTCATATTCACTGGCAAGATGCAACAACGTTAATACTTTATTGCTGTCTTCTTTTGCCGTTGAAAGCAAATGCAGCATACTGTCAACCGCGTGCACATCATCCTGCGCAATGCACGCAAGGCTTAGCAAACCGCAATATATTAATAGTGAAAATCTCATAGCATCGTGATCGTTTTGCAAAGATTGAAACTCTTTCAATCCAAACATCAGCTTATATAAAAATCCCCTTTTTCCGGTAGATGATTTTCCTTGTTTGCAGCGATTGTATTGCTGGCATACATGATCAAATTTTGCATCACCAAATCATCTCAAAAAATATTTCCAATGAAAAAGATCTTTACAACTGCAATTTTATTTGCATGCTTTTTAATCACCCCTTTTTTCAGCTTTTCACAACTATACCCCCAATGGCAAAAAATATTAACGCCATCAACTTCTGCAACAAACAACAGCACATTCACGTGCACAGATGCAGATAATAATTTTTATGTTTTAACCAATGAAGATGGCGCAGCCGTTCTTACAAAATATGATGTGCATGGCGATAAGCAATGGGCACACGCAGATGGATTTTCAATTCCTCAAATAGTAGTAGATAAAGCGGAGAATATTTATTTCATTGGCAATAACGGCGAGCCAACAATTGTCAGGCTTGATAAGATGGCAAACAAAATTTGGGAAACACAGATTGGCGTTGTTAGTCCTGCAGATATAAAAGGCATAGCAATTGATGCCAAAGGAAATGTATATACAGGCGGCGATGGAGCAACTTATGTATCCGGTCCGCAGGATTTTTTTGCTGCAAAAATTGATAAGAACGGCGTGCATAAATGGACAAAATCTTTTGACGATGATTATGATTACGCAAGCTCAATGGGCATTGATTCTTCAGGCAATGTGTATGTAACCGGCGACTCTTATAATTACGCCCAGCTTAATGTTGGTGTGATAGTGAAGTTTGCAGGCAGTAACGGAAACATTGCATGGACAAAAGAAATTCATAACATAAATGGCAACACTGCTTACAGGTTTGCCGGCGATGATTTAGGTGGAATTGATGCAATGGGAAATGTAAATTTTGTATCGCAGTTCCAGGATTCAATAACATATTATACAAAGACAGCGCTGATACGTTTTAATAGCGCCGGATCGCAAACTGTTTATTATGTTTTTGATGAAGGCAATGCAGACGTTGATGCGCCCTCAGCAATACATGTAAGCAATAATGGTGTGTACCTGTGCGGCACACACATGAATAATGATGGAAGCCTGATCACTGATTGGTTTTTGGTAAAGCTGAATGCAAACGGAAGCATGTTGTATAACAGTTATTACAGGGGCACCCTTGCACAAAACTTAACTTTTAATTATCCTATACAAATAACAGAAGACACTGCAGGCAATGCATTGGTTGCAGGTGCTTTAAATGCCAATAATTATTATCCCGGCTACCAGGATTACCAGATCGTTGATTTTAATAACAGCGGAAATCCTGTTGACAGTATCTCTTATAACAATGCTCACTTAACCGGCACGCTTACATGCATTGCAGAAAACAGTAAGGGTGCAATTTTTTCCTGTGGCCAAAGACCTACATTAAAAGGAGATCTGAATGAATTTACTGCTTTCAATGCTGCACCATCATTTAGTGATTCATTGTACTCAAAAAGCGGGGGCGCTGCTTCTGATATTACAACTGATGCAACAGGAAATGTTTATATGGCGGGCACAACAAACCAGAGTTATGTGAGCAGCGTTACAGTAATTAAAGCAGACAAGAATGGTAATATTCTTTGGACAGGCTCGCATGCATCAACCAACGGCGATAACTTTTCTCCTGTAAATATTTTAAGAGATAAACAAGGCAGCGTTTTAGTTGGCGGGTATAGTTTGCATAACATGGGCAGCTA
>JABDFS010000009.1:75-49735 GCA_013286425.1 Bacteroidota bacterium | reverse complement strand
ACGACGACCTGGAAAGTATTTTTGCAACAGAAGATGGCGGTTGCCTGCTTGCAGGAAATTCCAGCTCGGGTATCTCGGGCGATAAAACAGATACTGCCAGCCGTTTTGGTTTTGATGCATGGTTGGTGAAGCTGGATAAAAATGGCAGTATACAATGGCAAAAAACCATTTACAGCACAAATTATAATATGAAGCTTTATGACCTTGATGGCATCCCGGGTGGCGGATTTGTTATGGTATCAGGCGCAGGTTTAACAAAGCTTGATTCAACAGGGAATATAATATGGGTGCAACCGTTGCAACCCGGGCATGGTTATATTTCTGTAAAACATACTTCAGATGGCGGATTTATTATGGCAGATGATGGCCTTGCCGGTGTAGGATTAACAAAGGCTGACATGAATGGAATACCTGAATGGTATCAACTGTGTGCCCGTGTAACACTTAGATCGAATGATAAAGCTGTGCAAACAAGTGACGGAAATTATATTTTATACGGCCTTACTGTTGAAGAAGATTATGACGGCGAAGATTACTATTATTCACAATACAGGCATGTGGTTAAAAAAGATGCATTAGGTGAGCCTGTTTGGCAAATAGAAGATTATACTCCTTATGATTACAATTTTACTGCAGGGCTTGCAGAAACAAATGATGGAGGTGTTTTATTCGGTACCTCATTTGCGGCAAATGGCCCTTTAAATTTTAATGTAGAAAAAATAAATAAGAATGGTGTTAAGTTATGGCAGGCAAACGTACCTGACATAAGCAATGACCTGCTGGCCGGCATTGTGCGATTTGCACCAAACAGCTACTTGCTTGGGGGAAGTACTACCGGCCTTAATGACGATTACCAGGTTTACCTGGTTGGTATAACTGATACAACAGGAAAAAATGCTATTGTATCCAACAGCATTGCATCTGCAAAGCAAGCCGCTGACTTTACTATTTATCCAAATCCTGTAAAAGATAAAATAAATATCCAGTCAACTGCTAACACAACGTACACTTTGAAAGATGGGACCGGGAATACAGTAACCACCCAAAAGATCAATGGAAACGGGAGTATTGACGTAAGCCGGTTACAACCTGGAATATATTACATTATAAATATAAGAACCGGTTACAGCTATAAGATATTGAAAAACTAAACAGCAAAAAATACAAAGCTCACCTGAAGTGTTTTTTGCAACAAGGCTTCATGCCACAGGGTCTTTGCGAAGCGCTTTTATGCCAGGCTGCGGAGGCCCTGTGTTTTTTATTGTAATTCCATATACTGACTCTTTTACAGGAGGTCATGTTACGGCTGAATTTGTAATTCATTTCGCCGCAATGTGTTGACGTAGCCCGGAGGCTATGCCAAATAGAAGGATTAGCGGAAATGTTATCAGGCCAGGCTCTAAAATTTTAATGCGCATTTAATAAATGAAAAAAAAGCTTTTGCTCTGCTATTTAATGCTATTTATCACATTGTTGCTGGTAGCAGGTACTTTTATATACCTTTCCTATTCCTCAACTACTGAGGAAACATTGCGTTCTGATAAAAATCTGATAACACTTAACGGTCCGTGGAAATTTATAGCTAGGGATAATATGCAATATGCTGAATCCAACTATGATGATTCACAATGGGAAAACATGGACCTTACTGCACCTACAGGAGTACACGATGATGATGTGGGGCTTTCAGGATTTATACCGGGCTGGACAGCCAAAGGACATTCAAACTATTCAGGTTACGCCTGGTACCGACTGAAAATTGCACGGGATAGTTTGCCGGGAAACAATTTAGCTTTCGCAGCACCACCCGCTGTTGATGATGCCTATCAACTATTTATTAATGGATCACTTGTGGGTAGTGCAGGTGATTTTTCGGGTACAGTTCCAATAGTTTACAGTATTCAACCCCGTATGTTCCTGCTGCCGGAAAATGTAAAAAAAGAAAAGGATATTACCATTGCTTTCAGGGTGTGGATGAGTTCAGCCAGCCTGGGTGACGGTGCAGGCGGTATCCATATTGCCCCAACCATTGGAGAAAAAACCCATATCGGAAAAAAATACAGATTTCAATGGGAGCAAATCATAAAAGGCTATATCGTGGAAGTTGTTTGGCCGGTAATATTTATTTTACTGGCTATAACATTGTTTTTACTGAGTAGAGGCAGCAACCCAACACAATCATGTAAATGGTTTATAGCAGCTTTAATTTTGTTAGGATTGATGCGGCTTAACCAGGCTGTTTACTCCTGGTTTTATATAGAGAATAACCATCAATATGATATTGTTGGACCAGCAATCCTCAGACCATTGGTGCTTGGCAGCTGGTTAATGGGCTGGAGAGAATGGTTTAACCTGCATAACCCGAAATGGCTGCCTAAAATTATTGCGCTTCTTGCTTTATTATTCATGGTAGCCCAGTTGCTCGCAATTTCCTGGATCTCACCTTCCATTTATACATACTTTCAGACAATTGCGGATTACATCAGGTTGTTGCTTTTGGCTTTGATGCTATTTATTATCTTCCAGGGAATGCGTAAGCAAGGCATGAAAGATCTATTAGCTTCAGCAGCAGCCTTACTGATGTTAATTGCTTTGTTTCCACAAGAAATATCTTACCTGCATATTATTCCAGGCATTTGGTTTCCATACGGAGTAGGCGTATCCCGTGGCCAATTCTTTTATGTGGCTTTTGTTTTTGTTATGTATGCAGTATTGATTCAGAAGAACAAAAAAGTGAAGTCAGCATAAAATAAGTGAAAATGAAACATTTCCGCTAACAATGATTGACAATATGGCGAGACGAATATTTCCCATTAATTCAATGCATTCTTTCTATTCGTTATTTAGTATTATGCCTTTGCTGGTGTTGTCACCAACAAAGATTCATCCGCGATAATGTGTTAAGAAACCAAAATCATCAATACCGGTATGATAAAATTTAGCCGATGAATATTTGTATTCTTCCGGATATTTTGCCAGACGCCAGGGATGTTTGCATGGATTGTTATGTATATAATCGAGTTTTTGGATAAACACCTTCTCGCTCCATAAATCAATACTTAATGAATTACGTTCCCATATTTGATAGGCTCTGTCTTTTGCTTCTACTAAAAATTCGTTCAGGATTTTACTCTTTTCATTAATCATTCTAAACTTCATTTGCTGTCCTGTAAATTTTAAAAAGCGTTGCTGTATTTTCTCTTGTATATAACCATCTTGTATTTGCCATATCATATGTATATGATTTGGCATGATAATAAACGCATACACAACTATACTTCCTTCTTTATGTAAAAATTGTAAACTGCTGATGATAATATCTTTGAAAGAATCTTGTTCTAATAAATGTTTCCATTCTAAAATGGTTTCTGTAATGAATTGCGGATGATAGGTTGAATTATATTTCATGTATGGAAGATACAAATTGAATGCAAGCTGTTGTTGATCGCTGCCTTCGTTGGTCTTGTGACCAACGAGTTCGAGTATGAATAATGATTTCGTTTATGGAATCCTTGTTGGTGACAACACCAACAAGGGCCTGGAGAATCTTGTTCTAATAAATGTTTCCATTCTAAAATGGTTGCTGTAATGAATTGCGGATGATAGGTTGAATTATATTTCATGTATGGAAGATACAAATTGAATGCAAGCTGTTGTTGATCGCTGTCTTCGTTGGTCTTGTGACCAACGAATTCGAGTACGAATAATGATTTCGTGTATGGAATCCTTGTTGGTGACAACACCAACAAGGGCCTGGCATAAAATAAGTGAAAATGAAACATTTCCGCTAACATTGATTGACAATATGGCGAGACGAATATTTCCCATTAATTCAATGTCTTCTTTGTATTCGTTATTTAGTATTATTATATATCACCTGTTTAATTTCACTTATCTGTACAATGGGCTGGATGTTAGTATAATTTTTAAAATCATTGACCACCGCATTTATGTTTTGTGCTATCGCCTTATTATATTCAGCCGTATCAGTAATATAGAAATAACCTATCGCTGCATAAGGTACTTTATCATTTGATGTTCTGCCGGCTATGCCTTTATCAATTTCATAAAATCTTAAATTTCCTCCCAAAAATCCGGCAACCATAGGCATGTGCTTTTTTTCATAATAATCCATGTCAAAGGTTTTACCTTCTCCATCCGGATACAATATTTCTACCTTAAACATTCCGGTTTCCGGAGTGGATGAGTGTTTCATCTGACTGGTTTTGCAACTTATTAAAATGATAAAAGCGAAGGTTAGCAGAAAGAATTTAGTTTTCGTGGTCATATAAATCAGGTTTGTTTTCCTGTAAGCAAGTTAGTGTTTTGTTGATGATGCCTTTAAATTAACGCAGGTTCTCCTGCTGCGCACAGGACTACGCAATGAAGAACCTGCTGCGACAAAAAATTATTTGTATAGCAGTGCAAGATTTTATTATAACAGAAAATGTTTGATTGAATTAGCACCAAAATGATTATTAAAAGACTAAGCGAAGTTTGCAACTTCTTTGTTTGCTAAATGATGTACGAATAAAGTTATAAACTTTAAGATAGATGCGGCGAAGTTGCAAACTTCGCCGAGGCAATGCATGAAGAACCTGCTGCGACAGAAATAATATTTATGTTTGTTTATTGTGGAAGAAGAAATTATATACACTTTTAATCCGGAACATTTTAAGGAGCTTATTTATACCGCAAAAAGTAGTCCTATCAGAAAGCCTTTTGTTTTTTTAATAGTTTCAATTATTGTGGTTGTAACCATTTACATTATCTCATTACGATTTCCTGCATTAAGTTTTGTAATAGTTATAGCCGCGATGCTTGTGGTTGGGTGCACAATATTTTTACTGACTGAAATATCTGAACATCACAAATTAAAAAAACAGGTAGCTGATTATATCGGCTATATGAAAGACAAAAAACTTGTAGTAAGTGTTAAGAATGATTTTATTAAACTTGAAACTGATAAAGAAACAGTTATTGAATCGTTCAAAAATTTAAAGTCTGTAGTAATAAAAGATGACTGTATAACTTTAAGAGGTGAAAGTGGTATAAACTATTACTTTATAGCAAAGTCAATGGGCCAGAAAAGCTTCAAACAATTAAAGACAGTAATTGAAACTAACATGATTTGAAGACTACGCCGGGCAGGGAAATTAATTCATTTCGATTGCCGAATGTCCTTGCCTGCACACATAGCTTTGCTGAAGAGACATTCGGAGAAGGAATATTTATATTTGCTGCCCACTTAAATGACCATTGAGAACGATCAGGGATTATAAATACAAAAACCAAATAAGATGGCTATTGAAAAAAAACATATTTCGCAGGTTCAGCCTGCTTCCCCGCCTGCAAATTTTAAGAATGAAAATGTAAAAGTAAATAGGGTTAACATTCATTACATTATTGGCGGAGAAGGAGAACCTCTTGTATTGCTGCATGGTTTCGCAGAAAACTGGTATGTGTGGAACAGGATTTTACCGGAGCTTTCCAAACATTTCACAGTAATAGTTCCTGAGCTGAGAGGAATTGGAGAATCCGGAAAACCTGCAGGCGGGTACGATAAAAAAACAATGGCAGCGGATATATATGAGCTGGTAAAAAAATTGGGTTACAAAAGTATTAAGCTGGCAGGCCATGATATTGGATTGATGGTTGCCTACGCTTATGCAGCGCAATATCCAAACGAGGTGAAGAAGGTAGCATTAATGGATGCAATGTTACCGGGGATTGAACCTGTATGGACACAAGTTACAACTGCGAGCTGGCACATTGCCTTTTTTGAACAATCCATTGCAGCAGCTCTGCTTGAAGGGCGCGAGAAAGAATTTTTAAATGATTTTTGGCCACAACATTCAGGTAAGAATAAAGACGCCTTTTACAAAGCAGAGACTGACGAGTTTATAAGATCCTATTCTGTTGAAGGTGCAATTGCAGGAAGTTTAAACTGGTATAAAGCATTTCAGCAGGATGTTGACGACAATCATAAATTCATGAAACAAAAACTTCAAATGCCTTTCCTGGCTATGGGAGGTGAATATTCAACCGCTCCGTTTCTTGGAAATCATGTAAGATTAATTGCCAGTAATGTAAATGAAGTTAAAATTACAGGAGCAGGACACTGGCTTGTTCAGGAACAAGCTGACCAAGTATTAAAGGGATTAATGAGATTCTTTTCAGATAAGTAATGAAACATGTGAGTATTTGAGATTTTATTCACAAACCAGCGCAAGTATAAGTAACGATGCTAAGCAGACAGGCTAGTTTGTGCTTATTGTATTTACACTTTACAAAGCAACGCACATGTAGTTGCGCTCAAAAGGTCTGCGGCTTATACTTGCGCCAGATGGAGGAATAAAAGTTATAAACTTTAAGACAGATGCGGCGAAGTTACACTTGTCCGCCGTGGCGGAAACTTCGCTGAGACACCCGAATCTTCGCCGAGCCGGGGAAATCATCAATTAATCCTTCTCATCCTCTTTGTCATCCGTAGCATTCTTTTCTTCGTTGAACTGGCTGATTCCTTTTCCTATGCCCTTCATCATTTCGGGAATTCTTTTTGCGCCAAACAAAACCAAAAGCACCAGGGCTATTAATATTATTTCTTCTATACCCATAAATTTTTTAAGTAATGTGGTTTCAAATCTCCGATAAAAGTAGGTTGTTATACTTAGTATCTTAGAAAATTATTGTTGCGGAATTCAATAGCAGTTTTTATCTCATCATGTTTTAAAGTTCCGATTTGTTATGCCTTCATTGATTAAAATGGATATGATTCTTTTATTGAATCCCTTGTTGATGTTGTTACAAACAAGATAAGAAGATACCCCAACAAGGGCGGGCTGAGGGTAAAAAGACAACCAATAACTTTTCTAATAAATATTATTATTTTTAGCAATTAGTTATTTAATTACTCACTAAAAAAAGCAAACAGTGTAAAAAATTATTCTCGGTCAACCTCACAACACCAACAAGGGCGAGGGTTGCTTATTGCAGGTTATAAACTTTCAAATCTTTTACATAGCCCTCAAATGCGTCACCGTTGCTGTAATTAATAGTTTCTATGTCAGTATCAGTTTGAGTATCCGGTCCGTTCAATTCAACATAGCCATTACCAAATTTCAGCGAACCAGCTAAACTGCTATCAAGAAATATATTTGCCGTAGTGCCATCAAAGGAAATTTTCGCATTGTGCCATTCATTTACTGAATAAGTTATTGAGGTTGTTAAGTAGTCCCAATTATTATATAATAATGCAACAGTGCCATCAGCCTTCAGGTAAAACCCTATCCATCTGCCACTACTACCAATAATCCAGACAGGCTGGGTTTTTATTTCTGATACAAAAAAATCCATGCTTACAGAAAAGGATTTCGTGTTCAGTAAATTAATGGATGGAGTTGCGGCAACATAAGAACCCGGATTTGAACCAGGATAAATTCCATTGCAGTAAACTCCACCTTTTTCAAACGGAGCATTTTCCAAAGTCATAGCAGGGTTAAGCCCCATACTGTCAACGCCATCACTTATTAAAGGATAGCATGCAATTAAAGTGGATTGTTTTTGTGGAGCTGTTTTTGAACAACCTGAGAAAACCACAACCAGCGCTGCTGCCAGGGTTACAATAAAACAGCATTTAATTTTCATGGTGCGTAGATTTTCTTTATAATTAGAAAGTGCTATTATAAATATAAGTACTTTTTTATACTTCTTTTCCTGTTTCCCGCGATGTGTTTGCTTACACACATGACGTTGCTGAATATACATTCGAAAGAGAAAAAAGTATTCACTGAAATTTTTTGGCATAATTCTTTTAGTGATTGATATAACCTTATAACTATGAACAGAACAATAGGACTTGTATTAATCGTTATCGGCATTGTAATGCTAATATGGACAGGCTTCTCCTACACAAAAAGAGAAAAAGTAGTTGACGCAGGGCCAATACAAATATCTGCAGATAAGCAAAAATCAGTTAACTGGCCTCCTTATGCAGGCGCCATATTATTGGTTGGTGGTATAGTGCTTGTAGCCACTGCCAGGAAATCAGTTTAATTACTAATCCGTATATACATTACAAGGCACCTATTGTGGGGCTTGCTTTGTTTGTTTTAATACTCGCTCAGGTAAAGTGGTTAGAATTATCCGTAGTGCTATAAACAACGTACTATGACTGAAGGTTTCAATTTCTAAGAAGAAAGTTATGGGCTTTTGTGTTTCTAGGCCGAATGTCCTTTGGCTGTGCGCAGTAGGCTTTGTAAGAGACATTCGGAGAAGGAAGACAGCATAAATACGCATTATCTATTGATCTGGCATGGGTCTACATGCCTTTAACATGGTAGTTTATCAGCTATAACTTCACTACACCGAAGTCTCTAACTTCTTGCCTGCTTAATAGGTAAAAGAAGTTGCAAACTGGTCGAACACCCGAACACTGCGCCGAGCTAGGTTATCATGCAGTTGAATTGAGTTATGAAAAAATGTGGCGGCAAAGAACAGATTATATACACAACAATCCTGTTCGTGCAGGCATCGTTGAACATGCAGAAGACTATTTGTATAGCAGCGTAAGATTTTATTATAACAGGAAATGTTTAATTGAATTAGCACCAAAATGATTGTTAGAAGGCTAAGCGAAGTTTGCAACTTCGCTTGATTTATTTTGAAGTTTTAAACTTCTCTTATTGTATTGTTGAATGCTTAATAAAAGTTACAAACTTTAAGATAGATGCGGCGAAGTTGCAAACTTCGCCGAGACACCGAACACTTCGCCGAGCTAGGGATTGTACGCATGAAGCCGCACAGTCCTTTTAGCCTGCACACACTAGCCTTTAAAGAGACTGTGCGGAGAAGAGAAATACGCATTATCTATTGTTCTGGCATAGGTCTACATGCCTTTAACATGGGAGTTCATCAGCTATAACTCGGCTATAACTCAGGTATAAGTCAGCTATAGCTCAGGTATAGAGTAATAAAATCTTTAAATTATCTCCCGAACGACCGAACACTTCGTCCAACGCAAGATTATATTTCATGTATAGAAGATACAAATTTGATCGATGCCTTCGTTGGTCTTGTAACCAACGAATTCGATTATATGAATAATGATTTCGTTTATGAAATCCTTGTTGGTGACAACACCAACAAAGGCGGAGAGTAATAAAATCTTTAAATTATCTCCCGAACGACCGAACACCTCGCCCAACGCAAGATTATATTTCATGTATAGAAGATACAAATTTGATCGATGCCTTCGTTGGTCTTGTGACCAACGAATTCGATTATATGAATAATGATTTCGTTTATGAAATCCTTGTTGGTGACAACACCAACAAAGGCGGAAGAGCAGGATAAAAATGTTTGATGAATTAGCTAATAAGTAACCTGCATATTGAAACTTCATCCAGACACCCGAACATTTAGCCGAACCATGGAATTTAATCTGTCTGATTGCTTAAATCAAGTTCATATTTTATGCTCCACTCATCTTCTTTACGTTCCATTATTGTAAGTGCTGTTCCTCCCATAAACCCTTTTCCACCATAAGCATACATAAAAATTGCAATTTTATTTTTTTCCGGAAAATAAATTTTTGAAAATCTAAAGACAAATCCAGCGTCCGGATATTTTTCATAGAATTTATGCCAACGTTTAATAATACGGTGATAATAATTTTTTCCATACCTGGCATCAGGTAATTTTTTTACTAAAATAATTTTTGAATTAACATCAAATAAGTTTTCTAATGTGCCCCCTTCATATGCAATAGAATAGAAATTTAATATTTGCTGTTTGGTTAAACTGTCAATTTTTTGATTACTATATTCTAAATCGGGCAGAATGCTGTATTGAGAAAAATATAGTTCTTCTTTTTCATGTTGAATAAGGTTTATTATATTTCTGAGTTCAAAAAAATCAAGTGTATCTGTTACTAATTTTTTTAAGACCACATTTGCTTTACTCGAATTCCGAATCTTAGACTTGATTAATGAGGAATATATTTTATAGCTTTCCTGGTTTATTTCCTGTGCAAATACAGCATTGCTAAAAAAAATTGTCATTATAAAAAAACACCTCAACATGTTATAAAGTAACAACATGTTTTTTTCTGAATATTATACTTTCCTTGATTTATTTTGAAGTTTTAAACTTCTCTTAATTGTATTGTTGAATGCCTAATAAAAGTTACAAACTTTAGGATAGATGCGGAGAAGTTGCAAACTTTGCCGAGACACCCGAACACTTCGCCGAGCTGGAAAAAATGTGGCGGCAAAGAACAGATTATATACACAACAATCCTGTTCGTGCAGGCATCGTTGAACATGCAAAAGATTATTTGTATAGCAGTGCAAGATTTTATTATAACAGGAAATGTTTAATTGAATTAGCACCAAAATGATTGTTAGAAGGCTAAGAAAAATTTGCAACTTCGCTTGATTTATTTTGAAGTTTTAAACTTCTCTTATTGTATTGTGAATGCTTAATAAAAGTTACAAACTTTAAGATAGATACGGGATTGCAACGGGATTTAAACGGCACGCTGAATATTTAATCTTTTATCGATTATTTGCACAAGTTTTCTTATATCAATCTCAAATCTGGTTTGATCAATATTTAGATACTGTCTACGAATTAGGTTTTTTAAATCGTCTGGCAGCTCTATTTCTGTAGGCATAGTTGCACCATTTAATGTAATTGGTATTATATATATATTTTTTGATAACGCTGTTGCTATTTCTAATTTTACAAAATCATTAGAAATACTATTGGCTCTTTTATTTAAAATTTCACACCACCTATCACTAATAATTACAAGCAAAATGCTGCAAGAATTAAGCGCATTGTCAATTGCTTCTTCAAAATCTTCACCGGGCTCAATGTTATGAAAGTCCTTAAATATTGTATTTTTATCATACCATTTTGACAACTCATTATACAATGCAAGCGAATACCCGCTGCTATCTTCTTTCCTATAATTAATAAAAATTTGTTGTTTAGCAACAATTTTATTTGCTGAATTATTTTCAACCTTTTTGTTATCTGAAATATTCTCTAATTTGTTTTTTCGAGGGGCGACAAAACGAAAATATATTAACGCTAACACTATTAATATAAATACTATAAAACCGAAAGAACTAGGTTGGCCATCTGGACTTGCCATAAGTATTGACTTAATCATAACTCAATTGTTACTATAATATAATAAATACTTTCATCTACAGTCATTTATAAATATTATTTGAAGTTAAGGAATTGAGCGGATTTTTGCGCTCAGATTGCTCCCAATGTTCTTGCTTACCGACAGGGCTTTGTAAAGAGACATGGGGAAGGGTTGAAATTGATTTTTTGTAGATGCTTGGCGTAGTCTCCAGACTACGTTATTGTGTTTTTAAATCTCTGATTTAATTGTTAGAATAATTAAAGCAACAAATAAGTCGACGCCTGAATCAATTAACATTTTTCTTTTGGAAGTTAAACGCAAATCTGAAAATTGCTTACGCTTTGACGTAGTCTGGAGACTACGCCAAACAGTTGCACATTCTACGCCGAACTAGAGAGACCCTGCTGGGACAAAACATTTGCTCACAAATCTGGTAATATTTTTTCAAGTTGATTTTTAAACTGAAACTTCAACTCATCGATGTTTTTATAGATAGTTCTGAAGTGACCTAAGTCCTGCAATTTTTGCCTAAATGCTAAAAGACCTTTAATCTCTTTTGTAATTTTCTCGGTTGTAATTGGAGCGTCTTTAAAATAAGTGTACACTAAAGGGTTTCCAGTTTTTTTAAATTGGCCAAAAGCAGTTTCAAATTCTTCTTTAGTGTACTTTCCAACTTTAGTAAAAAATAAGCTTACAAAAATATCTGAGTTTTTAACTACATTATTGTACTCATCTTGTAATCTAGTTTTTGACATTGCGTCAATAAAATTCTCCCAAAGTATCAATTCAATAAAAATACCTTTTTTGTAAAGCTGCTGATTTTCCCTATGAATGAAAATTTCAAATTGCTCTCTTTCTTCCTTTAGTTCTGCAGAAGATGCTAAAAATATTTTTATATGCCTTTGTGAACCTTTCCTATCAATTGGTGTAGAATATCCATTCAAAATATCAGTAACAGGAAGGTCTTCATCAAGCTCAATATGATAATAAGATTTGTTTTTATCTTCCAGTTTTATTAATTGTAAATAATCAATCCAGTACTCTTTATATAATACTTCCTGCTTGATTTGCATTTGTGGAAAGGGTTTATGAAGCTTACGGAAAATTTCACGAATTGCATAGAGATAACTACGACCTTCACCTTTATTTCCTATCACTTCAACATGTATATAATTCTTACGATAAGTTTGGTAAACTTTTGCACAACACGATCCGTTTGAAATATAAACACCACTTCGCCAGCGTTTGTCTTCGATCATATCTTGATGCATTTCAACAATAAAACGTGTCATAAATGCATCAGGTGAAAAGTCATCATAATTATAGCGGAAATGCATTGATGCATTACTATTCCATTCAAAATCTGGTTCAATATCTTCAAAAAGATCAGGGATATAATAAATATCTAGTTGGTCTTTTGCTGCATAACATAGATTAAATTTTTTCATGAGCTCCAATAAATACGCATGCCTAGCCTTTGGAAACTTTTGTTCCGGTAATATACGCTCAAGATCATTAATAAGTAGTCGACCCTTATTTCTATCTTTTACTATGGGATCATTAATGATTGCATATACACCATCCATAATCCATTGTGGGTTGATAACGTTAGTATCGATTAGACGTGGGTCATCTACAAAACTAACAACAGCACCGATCATGCTGAGTAACTTGAGGTTACTTTTACGATCTTCTTCAGGTAGTTCTTTAATGAATTTTAGGTTTTTGTATTCATCATAGGTAATAAAATCAATCCCATTAGCTTCAAGTTTTTCTAATTCTTTTTTAACTATAAACCAATCAGGTGGACGTTGCTCAAAAACTCCAGGCATTAAATCTTCATCGCTTACAATTTCTATTATTCTTTCTTTTAAAACATTAAGCGAATTTCTTGCTGTTGCTTCTTTACAATCTTTGATACTGGTTCGGGCAAAACCAACAATATTTGGATAATCGCGTTCAAGACTTTTTCTATCCAAATCGTGGGGGTCAATGTCTATTTTATTAATAACAACGAGTACGGGTGCTTTATTACCTAATTGATCAGCAAGTTTTAACCAGTGATTCAGTTCATTACGTTCCCTGCGAGCAAGAGTTACTAAAACATATAAAGTTCTTTCTGAAAAAAAGAATTGATGTGTGCTGCGCATGAATTCCTGACCGCCAAGATCCCAAATATTAAGAGTAATGCTTTTATTTTTATAGGGAATTAAAATATGACTACGTTCAATTCCATGTGTCGTGGCTATTTTTCTTTTTATCTCGCCATCTTTAAGTAATTCAATCAAATGGGTTTTCCCAAAATTGCTTTCGCCAATAAAAATCACTTTGGCTTCATAAATTGACATTAAAGTTCCCGCCTGTTGTGCTCGTTGCCATTTAAGTATTTCTGATATTTGCTCTTGTGCAGGTAGGGTATATACTTCTGCGCCCACCTTAAACTGATTTTCTGTTAAAGTAAGCTGTTCTAAATTAGTTAGGTTCTCTATAGATTTTGGTAATGAGTTTAATTTATTATTATTAAGGAGAAGCATCGTCAACTTATTTAAACTTCCCAATGTTTCAGGAAGTTTTATAAGTTCATTATTATATAAGCTAAGCTCAGTTAAGTTAGTTAACTTGCCAACAAAATCAGGTAAGACAGTCAGTCGATTACTTTGTAAATAAAGGCCTGTTAATTGAGTCAAATTTTCAATAAATGCAGGAACTGCATTCAGTTCAATTGACCCTATTGCCAAACTTTTTAAATTCATTAAATTTCCAATAAAATCAGGTAAGTCTGTAAGACGATTGTTATTTAAATTAAGATTAGTCAAGTTATTTAGCTTCGCAATAGCTTTTGGAACATTCTTTAAATTATTACCATATAAATTCAAGTTAGTCAATTGACTTAGATTTTGAATTGTTTCAGGAATCTCAGTAAGGCTATTTTCCATTAAATTGAGTTCATTTAAATTAACCAAGTTTCCAATAGATTTTGGTAGTGTAGTCAATAGATTATCGTTTAAATCGAGCTTAGTTAATTCTACTAGATTAGATATTTCTTCTGGAAATTCGGATAATTCTAGTTGGGACAAATCTAATTCTTTCAAATTTTGTTGTTTTGCTTTCTGAATACGATTCAATGCTTTTTTATAATTTTCGGTCATTGATTTTATATTTAGTAAAAAGATATTTCATCTTCCGTTCAATCACAAATAATTTCCAGATTCAGAGTGCTTGTTCTATCATTTGCATTTAATTATGCTGCCATGAAAATCTACAGCATAGGGGATTGACACAATCGTGCTTAATTGAAATACAACTGCTGGTAACACAAAACTATCTTCATCATTAGCAATTGTTTCATTGTTTAGTTCTGGCAATATATTTAATGTTCCTTCATTGTTCAGCACCTGCACATCTTTTAATCTTCTTTCAATAGCTTTTGTGCGTTTGCCTACCACATCTTCCAACTGATACCTCACCCTCGTTCCCTCTCCACAAGTGAGAGAGGGAGGCCAAACTATGACTATGGATTATGCTTTGGTACGTTCATTTCATCTATTGTTATATCGTCATCTTCAGTTAACTCGCCGTTTAATATTTCAGGCAATATGTTTTTTGCTTCATCCTGATTCAGCAGTTCCACATTCTTTAGCTTTTTTTCGATAGCACGTGTTCTTACACCCACTACATTCTCTAATTGGTCAAGACCTGTTTGTATATTCTTTTGTGCTTTATCCAGCAGGCCGCTGAAGTTCCCGAACTCGGTTTTTACGGCACTGAGCAACTGCCATACTTCGCCGCTGCGCTTTTCTATGGCAAGGGTGCGGAAACCCATTTGTAAACTGCTGAGGAAGGCGCTGAGCGTGGTAGGGCCGGCTATGTTGATGTTGCAACCGGTGCGTATACTTTCGAAGAGGCCGGGTGTGCGCAGCACTTCGGCATATAAACTTTCGAAGGGCAGGAAGAGTATGGCAAAGCTGGTGGTGTTGGGTGCGTCAATATAGCGGCTGCTGATATCGGCAGCGCATTTTTTTATGCCGCGTACAAAGGCTTTGCGGCTTTCTTCTATTAGTGTGGCGTCGCCATGGTCGTAAGCCTGCAGCAGCAGCTCATAATCTTCTTTGGGAAACTTGCTGTCGATGGGCAGCCATACCGCACTTGCGGTACCGTTGGTGCCAACGCTTATTCCGGGTAGCTTTACGGCAAACTCTACCATGGCATTGCTGCCGGATTTTGTTTTTACATTCTTGTCGTATTGGTCGGGGGTGAGGGTTTGCTCGAGTATGGCTTCGAGCTGGTACTCGCCCATAACACCGCGTGTTTTTACATTGCTGAGTACACGCTTTAAATCACCAACGCCGGTGGCGAGTTGTTGCATATCGCCGAGGCCTTTGTGCACGGCTTCGAGGCGTTCGCTTACAAGCTTAAAACTTTCGCCAAGCCTTGCTTCCAATGTTTGCTGCAGTTTCTCATCAACGGTAACGCGCATTTGTTCCAGCTTCTGCTCATTGCTTGTTTGCATGGCAGTTACTTTTTGCTCCAGCGTTTGCCGCATTTCATTCAAGCCTTTTGCAGTGGTTTCATTTTGTTCGCTTTGCTTGTTAAGCAACGCATAGAAATTGTCTTTCTGTATACTGTTGAATTGTTGTATGGTTTCGGCAAGGTCTGTTTTGAATGAACTAAGTGCCAGCGTTAATTCATTTCTTGCTCTTGCTGATTGATTGGTTGTTTCAATCCTATTAAATGAGATTTCTTTTTTTACGGATTCTTCTATGCGTTTTACATCGTTGCTTATTGTATTTAATTTTTCATTGCTGATGTTGATAAATGCGTCAAGCTTTGCATCATTTGCATTTTTGGTAAATGATTTTATAGTTAGAATAATTAATAGAATTATTGTGATGGCAAACAGAATGTAAAGGGTAGTCATAATGTTAGTATTGCTAAGATATAAATTTGATTTTACAATATTGTTTGTGTAAAACGAATTGTAAGCTTTATTGTTATAATTGTTTTGCCACTTTCTTAAATAAGATGTTGATTGGATTTTATGATTTGTTTTCAATTTAGTGTTGTTCTTTCTTTTGTCTTGATACAAAAGAAAGAACGAAAGAAAAGATCAAGACAAACCCGATCGCTCCGCGCGTTTTATTTCGTGCACAATTATTTTTCAATGGCCTCAATGAATACTTTGTATTTGTCTGGCCAGCGCCTCCCTCTGTGTGGCTTTGATTATTGATGGATTGCTTGTTGAATTTTTAATAATCTGTGAAATCAGATCAATCCTATAAATCATGGTCAGACAACATCAAGGTTCACTGCTGAAGGAACGATACTACAAAAGTTCAATCAAGGCGTGTGCACGCATGTGCTGTATTATCATGCGTGCTTAAACTTTCTTTGGTTACTTTATCTCGTGCATAATTATTTTTAATTGCCTCGATGAATGCTTCGCATGTCTTTCTTTCAAGAGAAAGAAAGTGACAAACATTTTTTATAAAAAATTATTTGTTCTTTTCACTCGATCAAAAGAAACTAAAATCAAGATGGGATGAAAGCTTCACCTTCATAAATTTGGTTTTATAAATTGAAAAAATTAAAGCCCGATCATGAAAAACCGAATTTCCGTACTGCTTTTATTGATATTGTTCTGTGCCGGATGTAAAAAAGATTTTATCAACCAGGAAAGCACTGTTCAAAATGCTTCGAACGCTTCGTTTGCAGTGAACCGTAAACCGAATGTAATTTTTATTCTTGCCGATGATGTTGGCTATGAAAACCCGGCGTTTGATGGAGGCCAATCATACGTTACACCAAACCTTGATCTGCTTGCATCAGTCAGTACAAGGTTTACAGCCTGTCATTCAAGTCCCATTTGCAGTCCGAGCAGGATCGCGTTATTAACAGGAAAGTATAATCAACGTAACTATACACGCTGGGGCCTTTTGGATTCTACTCAAAAAACCATTGCTAATTTATTTCATGATAATGGTTATACAACATGCGTTGCAGGTAAATGGCAGATCACCGGGAACGATGCATCCATTCACTCGTTTGGGTTTGATAAGTATATCATATTTGATTACACAGAAGATCCTTTTTCAGAACATGGTGATGATGATGTAAATCACCCGAGATATTTTCACCCGCATGTATCATCAGACAGTACAAAGGGCAAGTTTTGGGATTCAACTTTTACCAATCAATTTTATGGACCTGATTTGTACGAATCGTACAGTGAAAAGTTTATGGATAATGCAAAGACACACCAAAAGCCTTTCTTCCTGTATTATTCATCTGCACTTTGTCACGCACCGTTTTGCCCAACGCCGCTTGATGCGCAGTTCAATGCATGGATACAAAATCCATTCAATAAAAGAGCGAGTGGTAATTTTTATCCGTCAATGATGCAATACATGGATATACTGATTGGAAAATTATTGCATCATGCAGATTCATTAGGTGTTTTATCAAACACGTATGTTGTATTTGTTGGCGATAATGGCACACCAGCCGGTATTACATCAAAATGGAAAAATGCATCAGGTAAGATTGTAAGTGTACAAGGTGGGAAAGGTACAACACAGGAAACCGGAACGCATGTGCCATTGATCATAAAAGGCATTGGAAAGGGCGTTGATACAGGGCTTGTTGATTTTCCTGACTTCATGTATTCGCTTGCTGATATGGCTGGTATTGCAAGACCGGATACAACTGTGTATGGCCACCTGGATGCTGTTAGTTTTATGGCGAATGCAGCTCAACGAAGAACCTGGTCTTATGATGCATACCCGGGTGTGTATGCAACTTTTTGGCAATACTGGTCGCAGACAATTACACGTAAAGTGTATATCAACAATAGTAATTTGTATAGCCTTGATTGGCCGAATCCTGAAACTGCTATTCCAGGTAATCAGCAAACATTACAGGATAAGTCAACAAAAAAGATGTTGAATAATATTCTTGTGTTGGAGCAACAATAGGATGTTTAATTGTCACTTTCTTTGTCTCTTAACTAGTTCCTATTAGATGTTTGTCACTTTCTTTGCCTTGATGCAAAGAAAGTAACCAAAGAAAAATCAAGACAAACCCGATCGCTCCGCGCGTTTTATTTCGTGCACAATTATTTTTCAATGGCCTCAATGAATACTTTGTATTTGTCTGGCCTGCGCCTCCCTCTGTGTTGCTTGCTTTATTATATTGACCTGTTGTATTGCTAACGCTTACTATATTTCGCGCTTTATTCTTAGTTTGATTTAATTACTCGCTTTTAGGGGCGGGGGCTCGGGGGCTTGATTATTCAACCTTTGTATCATTCGGATCTGCATGTTTGGGAAAAACAAAATTATCTTTTGCCCATTGATCCCAATGTGTAACGAGATCATTTAAAATAGCCGGTTGTGCATTTGCAAGATTATGTTCTTCATCACGGTCGGTTGACAGGTTATACAAACTCCATGCAGTTCCTTTTTTATCTTTTACTGCCTTCCAATCACCTTTGCGTACTGCCTGCCAGCTTTCATGTTCCCAGAACATATAAGTGTGCCTTGATAAACTATCACCTTTAAAAACAGGAGCAAGGCTTCTGCCGGCTAACGGGTAAATAGAATTGCCTTTATAGGTTGTTGGATAATTTGCTTTTGCCACATCAATAAATGTTGGCATAATATCCGGCAGGTAGGAAGGTGTTGTTACGATGGAATTATCTTCTTTTGCCCCAATACCTTTTGGCCAGTACATAATGAAAGGAGCGGAGATGCCGCCTTCTTCTGTTTCGCGTTTCCATTTGCGATAGGGTGTATTGGATGCATTGGCCCAACCTTCGCCATAAGATATTGCAGTAGATAATTCAGGATTATTGATATCGCTTTGTGCGCCACCGCCAAGCTCTTTATAAGGTTCAGGACAAGCGCCGTTATCGCTTAAAAAAATGATCAGCGTATTATCCAGCACGCCTTTGCTTTGCAGCATCGCAACCAGTTTGCCAACATTTTGATCAATACGGCTTACCTGCGCTGCATACACCTGCATGCGATACGCAACGTCTTTCTTTTCCTGGCCGCTTAACGCATCCCATGCACGCACTGAAGTATCACGTTGTGATAGTTTTGTATCAGCAGTTACAATACCCATCTGTTGCTGGCGCGCATATCTGTCTTCACGGATTTTATCCCATCCTTTATCATACATGCCTGCAAACTTTTGTATGTCTTCAGGCTTTGCCTGTAAAGGCCAGTGCGGTGCATTAAAGGCGAGGTATAAAAAGAACGGCTTGTTATCTTTTTGTTCCTGTACAAATGCAATGGCAGAATCTGTAAAGGCATCTGTTGTATAATAATTGCCTGATGGCGGCGGCTGTTTTGTATTCATATACCATAAGCTTCTGCCGCCCTGTGGTTTGAAGTAACTCATCGCTCCATCCAACACACCATAATATTTTTCAAAGCCACGTTGCAAAGGCAACCTGTCTTCCTGTTGCATACCCAAATGCCATTTGCCTGCCATGTACGTATGATAGCCTGCAGTGCTTAATACTTCAGCCAGTGTTACACAATGATGATTCAAATAACCCTGGTAGCCATCTGTTCCCCAGTGATAGGCTGATGTATCGGTTGTGTTTTCTGTCATCTGGCCAATGCCTGCCTGGTGTGGAAATAAACCGGTTAATAAGCTGGCTCTTGTGGGGCAGCATCTTGCACCATTATAAAACTGCGAGAAGCGAATGCCTTTTGATGCAAGCCTATCCAGATTAGGCGTTGGTATTTCGCTGCCGAAACAACCAATGTCTGAATAGCCCATATCATCGGCCATTATTAAAATAATATTCGGGCGTTGCTGGCTGAAACTTAATAAAGGAAAAAGCAATAGTGTTATGCTATAGAATATGCATTTAATTTTTCGCATGAGTGATCTTTATTTTACTAATTGAGTGATTGCTTGCAGCGGCAAAATAAATAATTCCTACTAAAATGGTAGGAGTTTATTTTTATAATGATTGTTGTTCTTTCTTTTCTTATTAAGTATTATTTCTATTAAGATGTTTTGTCACTTTCTTTCTCTTGAAAGAAAGAAAGTAACCAAAGAAAGTTCAAGCACGGATGATAATACAGCACATCCGTGCACACGCCTTGATTAAGCTGTTGTAATGTTGTTTCTTCAGCAGTTGAGCCTTGATCTTAAATTCAATCAGTACCTTTTAATCAACATTTAAAAAGATTCACGCTGTTAAGTTCAATGATAAGCCAGGCGCCGCCGGTGCACATGATACTCCTGCTACCGTAAAGCATTGTAACAAAAAGTACGCAGCATGGATAATAATTATAATTAAATATTGGCTGCAAATGATAAAGCAAGCCACACAGAAGGAGGCGTTGGCCAGAACGGATGCGCGGAGCGATCATGCCGTTCTTGATTTTTCTTTGGTTACTTTCTTTGCATCAAGGCAAAGAAAGTGACAAACATCTTACTGAAATTAATTTCTTAAGAGCAAAAAAAACAAACAATATTGAGTATAATATTCAATTTTAATTTTGTTATTTGAGATAGAACATAAGAAAAATAAATTCTTTTATAAAAAACATTATCAGTAAGATGAAAAGGAAAAATATAAAGCCTAAACATTCATAATAAGCTCATACGATTTGCGTTTGGCTTCCTGGTCATACACATGAGAAACGATCATCAGTTCGTCAACTTTTGTTGCATAAATAAACGCATTTAATTTTTCTTTTATTAATTCCTGATCCCCACGAAAACTATAAGTTAACATTTGTTGTATGGCTGCTTCTTCAAGTGGACTTACAGCAGAATTAATATTATCAACAGGCATCGGCAAAGGTTTGGGATTGCCACGAATCACGCCTGCAAATAATTGCTGAAATGATGTGCCGAGATAAACAGCTTCTTCCGTTGTACCGGCTGCAATTACATTGATAGCAGCCATTGTATATGGTTGCTGTAAATAAACAGAGGGCTTAAAATTATTCCTGTAAATCTGCAACGCTTCCATTAAATGTGCGGGCGCAAAATGGCTGGCAAATGCATAAGGCAAACCCATTGCAGCAGCGAGGTAAGCGCTGTCTGTGCTGGAACCAAGAATCCACACAGGAATGTCTAATCCTTCACCCGGAATGGCCCTGATCTTTGATGTGCGATTGTTGGCAGAAAAATATGTAAGCAATTCTTTTACCTGTTCAGGAAAATCATAAGCAGCATAACGGTCGCGGCGCAATGCCATTGATGTTAATTGATCGGTACCCGGCGCACGGCCAAGTCCGAGATCGATCCTGCCTGGATATAATGTAGCTAATGTTCCAAACTGTTCTGCAATAACCAACGGCGCATGATTTGGCAACATAATTCCGCCTGAACCAACACGAATTGTTTTTGTTCCCTGCGCTATATAGCCGATCAAAACAGAAGTAGCTGCACTGGCAATACTTTCCATGTTGTGATGTTCTGCCAGCCAGTATCTTTTATAACCGAGTTGTTCGGCAAGTTGCGCCAGTTTCAAACTGTTTGCATAAGTGTCTGCTATGCTTTTTCCTTCGCGTACAGTTGCAAGATCAAGAATGGATAAAGGGATTCTAATGCTTTTGTTTACGTTGCTCATCTGTTGTAATTAAAGTTTTTCTGGACATTATTTCATCACACAAAATTAACCTGCATTTACAACTAATAAGTGATTGTATGTTTAACGAAACACAAACAAAACCAGTTTTTGCAGAACGTAAACATCAATTAAAACGATGTTCGCTAAATTGCCGGCTTTAAATATATCTAATGGCGAAACTTTCAGGTAATATTTTAATTATAGACGACGAACGTTCTATCCGCAAAACCTTAAATGAAATTCTTTCTTACGAAGGGTTTAAAATAGAAGAAGCAACAGACGGTGAAGAGGGACTGAAATTGTTTTCAGAGAAAACATACGATGTTGTTTTATGCGATATCAAGATGCCTAAAATGGACGGGCTTGAATTTTTAGTAAAAGCAGGTGAGATAAACAGCGATGTTCCTATCATCATGATCAGCGGCCACGGTACAATAGAAACTGCTGTTGATGCGGTGAAAAAAGGCGCGTATGATTATGTGGCAAAACCACCTGATCTCAACAGGTTGCTTATTACCATCCGCAACGCACTTGACAAAAGTTCGCTCAACAAAGAAACCAAAACATTACGCAGGAAGATTAACAGGGTGGATGAGATGATAGGAGAGAGCGATGGAATGAAAAAGATAAAAGACACCATTGAAAAAGTGGCGCCTACCGATGCAAGGGTTTTAATAACCGGCGATAATGGTGCGGGAAAAGAATTAGTGGCTAAATGGCTGCATGCAAAAAGCAAACGTGCCGAGCAAAGTTTAATAGAAGTGAATTGTGCGGCTATTCCGTCGGAGCTGATAGAAAGCGAATTGTTTGGCCACGAGAAAGGCTCTTTTACATCAGCCATAAAACAACGCATTGGTAAGTTTGAACTGGCCAATGGCGGTACACTTTTTTTAGATGAAGTGGGCGATATGAGTTTGAATGCGCAGGCTAAAGTATTGCGTGCTTTGCAGGAAGGAAAGATTACGCGCGTAGGGGGCGATAAAGAAATAAATGTTGATGTACGTGTAATTGCTGCCACCAATAAAAATCTTTTAAAAGAAGTGGAAGAAAAGAGCTTCCGTATTGACCTGTATCATCGCCTGAATGTTATACTTATTCATGTTCCCTCTTTGAATGAGCGTAAAGAAGATATCCCGTTACTGATAGATAAATTCCTGGGAGATATTGCCGAAGATTATGGCCAGGTTAAAAAGGATATTGATAAAAAAGCAGTAGAAGCTTTACAAAGGCATAACTGGTCGGGCAACATAAGAGAACTGCGCAACGTGGTTGAACGGCTTGTTATCTTATCAGGAAAAGTTATTACTGAAAGCGATGTAACAAGTTTTGTATTGATATAACAGCATGAAGAAAAAAAGAGTTATTGTTATTGTTGGCCCTACGGCATCAGGCAAAACAGCTCTTTCAATAGACCTTGCACAACGCTATAATACTGCTATCATTTCTGCTGATTCAAGGCAATGCTATAAAGAACTGGATATCGGTGTTGCCAAACCACCTGAAGCAGCATTGCAATCTATAAAGCATTATTTCATAAACTCTCATTCCATACACGATGGTGTTAACGCTGAAGTATTTGAACGATATGCATTGAATGCAGTTGAAGAAATATTCAGATCGAATGATACAGCTATAATGGTGGGAGGAACAGGCATGTATATAAAAGCATTTTGCGAAGGAATGGATGAAATACCACAGGTTGATGTGCCTGTCAGAAATGGAATTATCAAAGCGTATGAAGAGAATGGCTTATCGTGGTTGCAGGAAGAAATAAAACAGAAAGACCCGGCTTTCTGGCAACAGGCAGAACAACAAAACCCGCAAAGATTAATGCGTGCATTAGCCGTTATAAATTCAACGGGAATATCTATCACGCATTTCAGAACAAAGCAAAAGAAAGAACGGCCTTTCAGAATCATTAAATTAGGCATCTTTTTACCAAAACAGCAATTGCATTACAATATTGATAAGCGCGTAGATGAAATGATTGCTGATGGCCTGGTTGATGAAGTTCAGTCGCTTTATCGTTACAGAAGTTTGAATGCTTTGCAGACAGTTGGTTATAAGGAAATCTTCGATCATATTGATAACAAACTAAGCCTTGATGAAGCCATTTTACAAATAAAGCATAACACAAAGCAATATGCCAAGCGACAGGTAACCTGGTTTAAAAAAGATAAAATGATCTTTAATATAACCCAAAACAGGTTGTAAAATCTATTTAGTAATAACCTTAAATACTGTAAAGTTTTTTCAGGTTAGAACAAAGGTACCTGCAGGCTCATTTGTTCGGTCGTTGTTCGGTACTTCTTCGGTAGTTGTTCGGTAGTTGTTCGCTCCATGGGACCGAAGAAATGACGAAGAAATAACGGCTTTTAATCGAATAAATGAGGTTGCTGACAGGAAAAGATTGGTAAGGCATGCTTTAAAAAACCTGGAAATAAAAACAGGTTTTTCCGTTCATCCCTGGTGTTTGTTAATTTTTATAGAGTTTGATAAGTTTTGGTAACATTTCGGGTTATTTCTCAAAATGATACTTTTTTATCAAAAAATGATGATATTTTATTAAAATAACAGCTCATCTAACTTCTTGAATGTGTTTTATTTACACAAAGATACTATGTGTACAATTTACACTTTAAAAATTTTTATAATTTTATTTGGAAAGATGCAATGATTTGTTAATCTTAGCTGTCCTATATAATTATTAATTCCTCACCTTTTAACAATTCTTATGAGACGACAACTCGATTGCACATGTGCCCGTGTATGCACAGCATTTTTATTATTCTTTTTTTTAAGTTTTTCTGCGATTGCTCAAAAATCTGTTGCCGGTAAAATTACAAATGCAAAAGATGGTTCTCCTATAGGCTTTGCAACTGTAACAGTTAAAGGAACCAACATAGCAACCGTATCCAATGCAGATGGCTCTTTTATTATTAATTTACCTACGGGTAAAACAACGCTTGTTATTTCTTCTGTTGGATTTACTACCATTGAATCTGAAGCTGCCGGATCTACGGTAGATGTTAAGCTGGCCGAAACCACTTCAGCGCTTGATGAAATAGTGGTTACCGGTTATACAGCACAGAAGAAAAAAGATATTACCGGATCTGTAGCAGTTGTTAATGTCAAAGACATGAAGCAGATGCCCGCAGGAACCGGCGAAGCGGCACTACAGGGCCATGCTTCTGGCTTAACGGTTATTACTTCCGGCCAGCCGGGTGCCGCAAGCGATATACGCATCCGTGGAAACACTACATTCAATGGCTCTTCTAACAACCCGCTTATTGTTATTGACGGCGTTCAGGGTGGTGACCTGACCAATATCAATGTGAATGATATAGAATCTATACAGGTATTAAAAGATGCCTCTGCAGCGATATACGGTGTTGCAGGTGCAAACGGTGTTATCATTATCACCACCAGGAAAGGTACCGGGAAACCTAAAGTGAGCTATGATGGATACTATGGTGTAACTACTCAGGGTAAAGGTTATGATATGGCAACGCCTCAGCAGGAAGCCAATGCAAAATGGCAACAAAACATTAATAGCGGAATACATCCTGGTGACCAATCATGGGGAAGTGCACAATATGGAAAAGGTGAGACCCCGGTTGTACCTGATTATATTACACCTGCAGGTTATACTTTGTGTAACTGCGCTGCAGATTCTAATTTTGTAGGAACATCATTGTACAACAAACAAAGTTACCAGATCACCAGAGCCAATCAATCAGGCACAGACTGGTACGATGAAATTACAAGGAACGCGAGTGCGCAAAGCCATAACATTTCTGTAAGTTCAGGCTCGGAGAAAAGCTCTTATTTTTTTTCTGTTAATTACCTCGATCAGCAGGGTATAGCTAAATACCAATATCTTCAGAGATATGGTGTAAGAGCAAATACTTCATTCACCATAAAGAATAACATCCACATAGGTGAAAATGCTTATATTTATTACAAAACCAACCCTAAGTTTAATAACCAGCAGGAAGGAAGCCCTTTCAGTATGTCTTTTCGTGAAGATCCTATTATTCCTGTATATGATATAATGGGCAATTTCGCCGGTACCAAATCACAGGATCTTGGTAACGCCCAAAACGTTTACGCAAATGTTTACCGCACCAAAGACAATAAAAATAATGACTGGGTAATGACAGGCAATGTTTTTGCCGATGTAGACTTCTTAAAACACTTTACCGCACATTCAAGTTTTGGTGGCCTGGTTGATAATTATTACTATCATGATTTCACGTATGTAGGTTACGAAAATGCAGAAGGTAACACAGGCGCCAACTCATTTACAGAAGGTGCAGGTTATTATTCAAACTGGACATTTACAAATACTTTGACCTATCATAATGTTTTTGGCCAGCATAGTGTAAATGCACTCGTTGGCATGGAAGCCCAAAATATTTATGGCAGGAGCCTGTCTGGTACAAGAAGTAATTATTTTTCTGAGAACCCTGATTATTGGACGCTTGCTTCAGGCTCCCCCTCCGGTGCTTCCAATACGAGTGGTGTAACACAGCCTCTTTCCAAATCTTCCCAATTTGCAAAAGTGGAATATGCTTATGCAGGTAAATATTTATTGAACGGAACTATCAGGCGTGATGGTGTTTCTGTATTTACTCCGGAACAGCGTTACGGCTATTTCCCGGGTGTATCAGCAGCATGGCGTATTTCCCAGGAGAACTTCATGAAAAATATTAGCTGGATCAACGATCTGAAATTAAGGTATAGCTGGGCAAGTCTGGGCACATATTCAGATGTTAATGCTTTGAATCCATACGATCTATATGCCTCACGGCCGGGCAAGTCATTTTATTCTGTTAATGGAAGTAGTACCGTACCAAACTCTGGGTTTTTTAAAAGCAATATAGGTAATCCAAGCACCTCATGGGAAACCGATATCATTTCCAACATAGGATTTGACGCGACCTTATTTAATAATAAACTGGACTTTACCATCGACTGGTATAAGAAAAAAGTGAATGGTTTGCTGTATGTTGCACAAGGCACGATATGGGATGTTATTTATGTAGGGGATGCTGCACTTCCTAATGTAAATATCGCCAGCAACCAAAATACCGGGCTAGATATGAATGCTACTTATCATGGCAGCGTTGGTAAAGACCTTAAATTTGATATAACAGGTATTTTTACATCCTACGACAACAAAATTCTATCTATACCAGGTGCGGGTTATTTTGATGGCCCTGCTTTACGTAATGTTGTTATATCCCGTAACGAAGTTGGGCATCCTTTAGGTGAGTTTTACGGTTACCAGGTAACCGGGCTTTTCCAAAGCCAGGATGAGATTACAAAGTCTCCCGTGCAGGACGGTGCAAGACCGGGACTTTTTAAATATAAAGATGTTGACGGCAATGATACTATCGATGCCCGTGACAGGACCTGGCTGGGTAATCCTAATCCTAAGTTCACTTATGGCTTAAATCTTTCTGTAAGCTATAAGAATTTTGACTTTTCTGCATTCTTCTTTGGTTCTTCCGGAAACAGTATCTTTAATCAAACACTGTATTTTACTGATTTCCCTGATTTCTTTAAGGGCGCTATAAGCAAAAATGCAGCATTAAACGCATGGACACCTGAACATACAAACACTAATGTGCCGGCTTTTTATACCACAGGTAGCTTTAGCTCTGACCAGGCAACAAACTCCTATTTTATAAGCAGCGGAAGTTATTTGCGCTGCCGGCAGATGCAGATCGGGTATACGTTTAATAAATCAATATTATCAAAAATCGGGGTTGACCATTTCAGAATATATGTACAGGGTGCCAATTTATTTACCATTACAAAATATAATGGTTTAGACCCGGAACTTCAATCTGAACTGGCAGCTGATAACTCAGGTAACAGTAATAATTATTTTAGTGTAGACCAGGGCAACTATCCGCATACAGCTGCCTATTTGATTGGTATAAACCTTAATTTTTAAAAAATTCCAACAATATTAAGATATGAAACGAATTAAATTCAGAATAATAATCCCAACATTCCTGTTGCTTACTATAGTGGTGGTTGCGTGCAGCAAAAGCTTTTTGGATAAACCACCGCAAGGGGTTTTAAATCCCGCAACTATGGCATCGGAAGCGGGGGTACAGGGCATTTTAATAGGCGCTTATTCACTGGTGGACGGCGCTGGTGCTACAGGTGATGATGAAACATCCGCTGCCTCCAACTGGGTTTTCGGCGGTGTTGCCGGTGATGATGCCTATAAAGGCTCAGATCCGACGGATTTTTCCAGTATAGCTGTGCTCGAAGACTGGAGTGTAAATCCCACAAGTGATGTTACAATTCATAAATGGAAACTTTGTTATACAGGTGCGCAAAGATGCAATGATGTATTAAAAACCTTGCCGTTAGCAACAGATATTCCGGCAGCAGAAGCTGTCCAGATAAGGGCGCAGGCGGTTTTTCTCCGCGCTTATTATCATATGGAATTAAAGAAAGTATATGGCAATATAATTTATGCCGATACTACGGTAAATCCTTCGAACACCGTTCAAACCAACACTACAGACGTTTGGCCGAACATTGAAGCTGATTTGAATTATGCAGTGGCTAATTTACCGGCAAGCTGGGGTACAAGCGATCCAGGAAGAGCTAATGTTTGGGCAGCGAAAGCCATGCTTGCAAAAGCTTATATGTATGAAGGCAAACTTCCTGCAGCATATGATATTTTAAAAGATATTATTGCTAATGGAGTAACTTCGGCGGGAGCAAAGTATGCGCTGACACCAATTTTCTTTTCAAATTTTAACCCGGCGCAAAAGAATGGATCTGAATGTGTTTTTGCAGCACAGACTTCTGTTCAGGATGGGTCTTCGGTTGACTGGGGCGGTGATCCAAACGGCAATTTCGGAGATATATTGAATTTCCCTTATACCGGTGGCCCGGGTGCCTGCTGCGGCTTTTATAATCCTTCACAGGACCTTGCCAATGCCTTTAAAACAGATATTGCCGGATTACCATTACTTGATACATGGTATCAGGGGAATAATGTAAGTGATCCTACCACTCCCTATACCGGAACTTTAGATCCAAGGATTGACCTTACGATGGGCCGCAAGGGTATTCCTTATTTGGATTGGGGCACTCATCCTGGTGATGCATGGATCAGGAACCCTGTCAACGACGGCCATTTCAGCCCAAGGAAAAATGTATATGCCGCTTCTCAAAAAGGATATACAGATGTTGGCAGTGCTTATTGGGCCCCCACTGAACTGGTTGCAAACAATGTAAATATCATCCGTTTTGCAGATGTAATACTATGGGCTGCTGAATGTGCGGCTGATGCCGGCGATCTTACTTCAGCAATGAATTATGTAAATCAGATCCGAGCAAGAGCCGCAAACACAACAGGTTGGGTATATAAGAATAGCGACTATGATGCTACAAGTGCTACATATAAAGATCACACAACTCCCGCTGATAATTACAAGATAGGCTTATATACTTCCTTCCCCTCAAAAGATTATGCTGTTAAAGCAATTCAATTTGAAAGAAGGCTGGAATTAGCTATGGAAGGCCAGCGTTTCTTTGACCTGGTAAGATGGGGTACTGCAGACCAGGTATTGAATGCTTATTATGGAAGAGAAAAAGCTTATCGTCCTTTGAAACAAAATGCACATTGGACAAAAGGTAAAAACGAAATTTTGCCTATACCACAAAGCGAAATTGATAATATGAATTCCGATGGCACTATTCGTTTAACACAAAACCCAGGGTATTAATATTTAAAGAAATATTTGTTTTCTTAAAGAGGGCAGAGTTATTTTAGCTCTGCCTTTTTTATTCATCTAATTCTTTTGAAGTGAAACTTTCTCTGAAACTAACTTTCGCCCGTGTTGTAGTTTGTATTTGTTTTATTTCCTGTAAAAATAGCAACCCCCTTTTTATACCTGTATTCCCTTCTTCTTCAGGTATAACTTTCAATAATGATATTACAGAAAGCGATTCCATTAACCCTATAGATGTAGAAAATATGTATAACGGTGGTGGCGTTGGTGTGGGCGATTTTAATAACGATGGCCTCCAGGATCTCTATTTTACCGGCAACCAGGTATCAAACAGGCTTTATTTAAATGAAGGCAATTTTAAATTCAAAGATATTACTACAGAAGCCGGCGTTGAAGGGCAAGGCAGGTGGGCGCGCGGAGCTACAGTAATTGATATTAATAACGATGGTTTGCTGGATATATATGTTTCTGAAACATTAAAAAACGACCCGGATCAAAGAGCAAACCTTTTATATATAAACCAGGGCCCGGATAAAAACGGTATGCCGCATTTTAAAGAAATGGCAAAAGAATACGGCCTTGCGGATACAGGGCATTCTACCCAGGCAGTTTTTTTTGATTACGATAATGATGGGGACCTTGACTGCTATATCGGAACCAATGTAATATCAAAGAACCGTTTTACGGACCAATTCAGGCCCATCTTAACCAATGGGGAAAATCCAAGCACAGGCAGGCTTTACCGTAATGACTGGAACGATTCACTTAAACACCCTGTGTTTACGGATGTCACAAAACAGGCAGGCATGCAAACAGAAGGTTATGCGCACTCAATTGATATTGCTGACTTCAACAACGATGGATGGAAAGATATTTATGTTGATAACGATTTTATTACGAACGACCTCCTTTGGATAAATAACCATGATGGCACTTTTACCAACGAATTATCCCGTTATTTCAAACATACATCTGCGAATGCAATGGGCAGCGATTTTACAGATATCAATAATGACGGCTTACCCGATATGATTGCATTGGATATGAATCCTGAAGATAACTATAGAAAAAAAATGATGATGGGCGCAGGCAGTTACCAGCGGTATTCAAACAGCGATCATTTTGGTTATAATTATCAATATATACGTAATACCCTGCAATTGAATTGCGGTAATAGTCTTGGTGAAAATGATTCTGTCAGTCATCCTGTATTCAGTGACATTAGTTTTTATGCAGGCATTTCACAAACAGACTGGAGCTGGGCACCGGTAGTAGCAGATTTTGATAATGATGGTTTTCGCGACATAGTTATTACCAACGGTTATCCTAAAGATGTCACCGACCATGATTTTATTTCATTCCGGCAAAGCTCCGCTTATATCGCCACAAGAAAGCAGCTTTTAGCCGCTATACCGCAAGTGAAAATTCCCAACTACGCTTTTCATAATAATGGCGATCTCACTTTCACTGATGTTTCTTCCAACTGGGGTTTGCAGGTTCCTTCTTTTTCCAATGGTGCTGTATATGTAGATCTTGATAACGATGGCGATCTTGATCTTGTTATAAATAATATTGATGATGTTGCGTCTGTTTACAAAAACACTTCGAGGGAAAAGGATAAAAACAATACGCATTACCTTAATATAAAATTCTCCGGCGATGCTAAAAATATAAATGGCTTCGGGGCATTTGCAGATATTTATTATAACAAAGGCAAACACCAATATTGGGAGAATACACCTTACCGCGGTTATCTTTCAACTGTACAGGATGTTGCGCATTTTGGGTTAGATACAGTTTCGGTAATTGATTCAATAATCATTCGATGGCCTGATCTTAAAAAGCAAACGCTTAAGAATATAAAAACTGGTACTACATTAAATGTAAAGATCAATGATGCACACGAGCCATACAGCTTTAATAAAGGTGGTATTGATTCAACTGCATTGTTTACGAACGTTACGGATTCTGTGAATATTCATTACACTCAAAAAGATAAAGACTTTATTGATTTTAATGTTCAGAAACTCTTACCGCATAAGTTCTCTGAATTTGGTCCTGGTATGGCAGCCGGAGATATTAATGGTGATGGCCTGGATGATATTGTTACGGGTGGTTCATTTATGTATAGCGGGCAAAAATTCCTACAACAAAAGAATGGAACTTTTACGCAGCAGGCGATACAGGCATATAAAGATTCGCTTAGTAAAAATGCAGAAGATGAAGGCATACTTTTATTTGATGCAGATGGTGATGGCGATCTTGATCTATATATAGCAAGCGGCAGTTATGAAGTTGATCATAACTCACCCAATTACCAGGATCGTTTTTACGTGAACGATGGTAAAGGAAATTTCACACTTGATTCAACAGCTTTGCCGCAGAATTTTACCAGTAAATTTTGCGTAAGAGCTATGGATTATGATCATGATGGTGATCTTGACCTGTTTATTTCGGGCAGGGTTGATCCATGGAATTATCCTAAGCCTGTTTCAAGTGTTATACTGCGCAACGATTCTAAAAACGGTGTAATCAAGTTCACTGATGTTACTGCTGATATTGCAAAGCCGTTGCTTAACATCGGCCTTGTTTGTGACGCAGTGTTTTCAGATTTTAATAATGACGGATGGCCCGATCTTATTCTTGCGGGTGAATGGATGCCAATAACGTTTTTAGAAAATGATAAGGGCATATTTAAAAATGTAACTACCTCTACAGGAATAGCGAACCAGGTTGGCTGGTGGAATACAATTGCTGCCGGCGATTTTGACAACGATGGCGATATAGATTACATTGTTGGTAATGTGGGATTAAATACTTTTTATAAAGCAAGCGATAAATATCCTGTATCCATTTACGGGAAAGATTTTAATAATGATGGCAGCTACGATGCAATAACGTCACAATATCTTCCCAATAACAATAAGGAAAAAAAGATGGAGGAATATCCTGTTGCGTTGCGTGATGAGATTATACGGCAAATGATAACAATGCGGCGTAAGTATGAAGATTATAAATCGTATGCAACGGCAACAATGGATTCTGTGTTGCCGGCAGATGAACGCGTAGGCGCTATCATTTATCATGCAAACAATCTTGCTTCCTGCTATTTAAGAAATGATGGTAACGGAAAATTTACCATGCAGCAATTACCGGCGCAGGCGCAATTTTCTACGCTTTGCGGAATGTCTGTTTCCGATTTTGATGGCGATGGAAATCTTGATATTGTTATTAACGGAAATGATTTCAGCACGGAAGTAAACACAGGAAGATATGATGCCTTAAACGGTTTAATGCTGAAAGGAGATGGCAAAGGAAATTTTACGCCTTTGTCAATTTTACAAAGCGGAATTTATATTCCGGGCAATGGAAAATCGTTGGTGCAATTGCGTAATAATAAGAATGAATGTTTATTGGCTGCAGCAGAAAACCGTGGGCCATTGCGTGTATTCAGATTGAAGAATAATATAACAGCTTTACCTGTAAAACCGCAGGATGTATATGCGATCGTTGAATTGAAGAATGGTAAAAAACGAAAAGAGGAGTTTTATTATGGTTCTTCATATTTGTCGCAATCTGCAAGATTCCTGAATGTTAACAGCACAGTAAAATCTGCAACCATCTTCAACACAAAAGGAGAGCGTTATACAGTTAATTTTTAAGTCTCATGATGTTTTGCAGAAGCATTGTTTTTTGTACTACGATATTGTTGCTGTTCTCCTGTAATAATAATTCCAATCCTTATGCAAATAGTTTAGGGATAGCGCCTGCTGATCTTGCAGCAATAGACACTGCGCATTACACTTTAATAGAATGGAAAGATACGTTGGTTGATTTCGGTACAATTAACCCGGGCGATTCAGCACGCCTGAAATTTAAGTTTACAAATACGGGCGCAACACCATTGTTTATTTTCAACACACATACGACCTGTGGCTGTACTGTTACAGGTTTTCCGAAAGATCCGGTTATGCCGGGCAACTCAGGTTTTATTAATATTACCTTTAGCAGTCGTTCCGAGAAAGGAGAAATAAATAAAAAAATTGTTGTAGTTACAAATACAAAGAATGGCCGTTTCAGCAATTTATATATTCGCGGCGTAATTGAACCTGTTGCCAAAAACAATTAATGAGAATGAAGTATAGCCGTGCATTATTAATCCTGGTTTGTTTTTTTTCTTCCTGTAAGCACTACAATAAGAATGCATCACATCAACAAATTTCTGATAACAGCATAGCAACGGGAGAAAAACTGGCCAAGCAATATTGCGGTTCTTGTCACATACAGCCAGATCCTTCCATGCTGAATGCAAAAAGCTGGCAGGATGGTGTGCTGCCTGAAATGGGCCCGCGCCTTGGAATTTTTTTCTATGGTTATAAAGAATACCCATCGTATAAACGGGATATGCTCGTAGATAAAAATTTTTATCCTGCACAACCTGTTTTGTCATTTGCAGACTGGCAACATATCATTGATTATTATACATCTGTTTCGCCCGATTCTTTATTGCCTGCAAAAAGGCCTTTGCCTGTTACCATCAATAATAATTTGTTCAGTGCAGCAACTACATCTTTTAAATATCACATGCCCACTGCTTCATTCGTAAAGATCAACAACGGCAGTTTAATGATGTGTGATGCATTTGGCAAAAAATTGTATTTGTTCGATAATAAATTGCAGGTTACCGATTCACTGAATACCATTGGTTCTGTTACGCAGGTACTCGAAGATTCCGATACATACCTTCTTTGCAATACAGGTATACTTACCCCTAACAATGGAAAATACGGTTCTGTAGTGCGCATCAACTTAAACAAAAAAATAAAAGATTCTTTTTTGTTCAGAGATCTTAAGCGGCCCGTAAATATTGTTCCTGCTGATATTAATAAAGACGGAAAAACTGACCTTGTTGTTTGTGAGTTCGGGAATCTTGAAGGAGCATTGTCATGGCTTGAAAAAAAGGATACAGGGTATACGCGGCATGTTATCCGCGCTTCGCCGGGCGCAATAAAAGCTTATGTTGATGATTATAATCACGATGGTTTTCCTGATATATGGGCTTTGTTTGCGCAGGGAGATGAAAGCATTTACCTATTTACAAATAATGGAAACGGCACATTTACGCCTCAACGCATACTGCGCTTTCCGCCGGTATATGGATCATCTTATTTTGAATTGGATGATATGAATAAAGATGGCTATCCTGATATTATTTATACATGCGGCGATAATGCAGATTATTCACCTGTATTAAAACCATATCATGGTGTGTATATTTTTTTGAATGATGGAAAGAATAATTTCACACAGAAATATTTTTACCCGGTGAATGGTTGCTATAAAGCAGTTGCAAAAGATTTTGATGGTGATGGCGATCCTGATATTGCAACTATATCTTTTTTTGCTGATTATAAAAATCATCCGGAAGAAGGATTTATTTATTTCAAGAACAATGGCAATTTTAATTTTACGCCCTACTCAATGGATGCAGCAAAATATGGAAGATGGTTAACGATGGATGTCGGCGATTTTGATGGCGATGGTAAGCCTGATATTATGCTTGGTAATTTTTCTTTAATGGATCCGATATTTAAAGCTAACGTTGATTGGAAAAACCAACCACCGTTTTTATTGCTGAAAAATATTCAATAATTGATTATGCTACTATTATCATTCGTAGCTAATGATGCCACGAATGCACGAATACCTTTATAGAAAAATTACGTTGAATTATAAACCTGCATACAATAAGAATATTGCCGGTCGCTTATGTAATTCAACAATCTCTTTTTTCCAGTCTTTAATTTTTTTTGTTTGAATTGATTCTGTTGAAGCGGTTATATCAACAGCAATACATAATTGTGTCTCTGGTTTGGCTATGCTTAAAATATCATTCAGCAATTGATTATTGCGGTAAGGTGTTTCAATAAATATTTGTGTGCAATTTTTTTTTATTGATTCATTTTCGATTTCAGCAATCTTTTTCTTTCTTTCATGCGCATCAACAGGTAAATAACCAATAAATTGAAAACATTGCCCGTTCATTCCGCTTGCCATTAACGCAAGTATGATAGAGTTTGGTCCAACCAGCGGAATAACTTTTGCCTTGTTTTGCTGTGCAATGTTTATTAATATTTGCCCGGGATCAGCAATGCCGGGGCAACCTGCTTCACTCATAATGCCGATGGTTTTATGTTGCGAAACATCAGCTTTAAACTGTTGCTGTACTTCAGTTTCAGCTTTATGAATTGTATGCCAAGCATAAGCATCAATATTAATTTCTTTCCATATTTTTTTTAGAAACCTTCTTGCAGTGCGTTCATTCTCCACATAAAAAATCGAGCATGACTTTACCGCATCAATTATATAAGATGGAATTGACTGCAAAGCAATTTCATCTTCATGCAAAACTATTGGTATAAGAAAAATTTTTGCCTGCATATTATTAAGCTTTGGCAGGGATTAATTCATTCACGTCATGCAAACTTAAAGTGGCAGCAACTACTGCATATGCCGGTGCTAATATCCATCCTATAACCGGTACAACCTGGATAAGATAAAACATCAGGCCATTGCCTATTGCAAGCCCTTTGTGTTCGCCAATAAAATAAATACTTTCAGCGGCAGATACTTTTTTTCTTTCCAAACTATAGTCGAGCATAGAGAAACCATAATAGTAACATTCAACCAATAAGGCAAGCGGGGGAGTTAACCAGCCTGCAACAGGAATAAGGGATAATATCAATATTGATACCATGTAAACAGTTTGCCAAAGACAATTGCGTATAGCTATGCGAACTCCTCTGAATATGTCTTTTAAAAACTGGTTGCTGTTAAAAACAAATTCCCTGTGCTCAATTATCGTTGCAGTTTTTTCGCTTAAGTATGCAAATACAGGCGAACCAACTATCAACCATATATACTTGAATAATGAAAAATAAAAAAGCATTTGAATTATCCAAAGCATAATACCGGCGAATGTGAACAGGAAACCCAGCAATCCTGTATCATTTTTAGTAAGCCAAGTTTTTAAACCGGTTTTTAAACTGAGCCACTCAATAAAACTGTTTGCTGTTATTCCAAAAAAATAAAGTGATACAACAAAAAGAATAGTATAAATAATACCGGGTATAATTATCCATTTCCATAGTTTATGTTTCCGGATAAAATAATGCGCTTTGTAATAACTCTGTATAGCAATGATGATCTCTTTAAGCAACAGGTACTAATTTTAATTGATCAAAAAAAATTTAATTGATGGCGATGACGGAACTTATAACGAAAGAAAAGCAATTCTTAGCATCATTAAAAGTATTAAATGAAAACTTTTATCAACGCAAAGATGTTGTAAAAATTGCAAAAGAGTTGTTAGGCAAGGTCATCGTGACTTTTTTTGATAACGGGCTGACTGCTGTGCGTATCACTGAAACTGAAGCGTATAACGGAATAGTTGACAAAGCCTCGCACGCATATAACAACCGCCGTACAAAACGCACTGAGGTTATGTATGCGCCTGGCGGTGCTGCTTATGTGTACCTGTGTTATGGCATTCATCATTTGTTTAACGTGGTAACTAATTTAAAAGATGTGCCGCATGCAGTTTTAATAAGAGCTGCTGAACCAATTATTGGTATTGATGCTATGTTGCAACGCACACATAAAAAAAAGTTAGACAATACATTAACTGCGGGGCCGGGTAATGTTTCAAAAGCATTAGGCATTTACACACTTCACACAGGCATTGATTTAAAAAGTGAACATTTTTTTATTGCTGATGATGGATATAAACTATCAAAGAACAATATTATTGCAACGCCGCGCATTGGTGTTGATTATGCTGCTGAAGACGCATTGTTGCCCTATCGTTTTTTTATCAAAGGCAATGCTTATGTGAGTGGAAAGAAAAGTTCATAGATGATAGTTCATAGTTCATTGTTATTAAAGCCATAAACCATCAACTACATGCTGTCAACTATGAACTCTTTACTAATCTTATCTTCGCGGCATGTTTTACACTGCTTTGCGAAAGCTTCTCTTTAATTTTCCTACAGAAAGCGTGCATTATTTTTCAATGAACAGTTTAAAATCAGCACGCAATATTCCATTCGCAAAAAAAATGATTGAGCAAAGGTTTCAATTCGACCACCCTTCATTACAAAAAAGTTTATTTGGTTTACAATTTAAAAATCCTGTCGGACTTGGTGCAGGCTTCGATAAAAATGCTTTGTACTTAAGAGAGCTTGAAGCATTGGGTTTTGGTTTTGTTGAAACAGGAACGATTACACCAAAGCCTCAGACAGGAAATGATCAGCCGCGTTTGTTTCGCCTGCCAAAAGATAAAGCGTTGATCAACCGAATGGGTTTTAATAATGATGGTGTTTATATAATAAAAAGGCGTCTTGAAAATTGGAAAACTCGCCGCTCATCACTCACCGATCACAATCTTATTGTTGGTGGTAATATTGGGAAAAATAAAGTAACACCTAATGAAGATGCGTGGAAAGATTATGAGATATGCTTTAAAGAATTGTTTGATTGTGTTGATTATTTTGTTGTGAATGTAAGCTCACCCAATACACCTGGCTTGCGCGAACTGCAGGAAAAAGATTCACTCAAAAAAATATTATCACATCTGCAGAACATCAATAACAGTTACACAACCAAAAAACCATTGTTATTAAAGATTGCACCTGATCTCAATCAACACCAGTTGGATGACATTATATCGCTCGCATTTGAAGTAGCTTTAGATGGGATTGTTGCAACCAACACAACCATTTCACGCGATCATCTTGCAACATCAGAAACAGAGATTGAAAAAATTGGTGCAGGCGGTTTAAGCGGTAAACCTTTATTCGAAAGATCGAATGAAGTGCTGGATTATCTTATTAAAAATTCATCAGCCAAAATTCCTGTTATTGCAAGCGGTGGCATTTTTACAGGAGAAGATGCAAAGCTGAAACTGAATGCCGGTGCGGCTTTGGTACAGGTTTGGACGGGTTTTATTTATGAAGGGCCTTCTATCGTTAAGAACATCAATAAAAGTTTAGTTAATTGAATGCTGTGCCAATAAGCTGGCATTAGTTTTTTATACGATTGAATATGAAAAATATTATTCTCTTAACCACAGTCTTTTTTGCCGCGTGTGGTAACAATACAAAGCAGGTTGCTAAAGATCAGATAAGTGATACATCAACAACAGCTGCAGTTGTAACCGAACGAAAAGATACAAATGCTACATCTCCGGCAATAAAGCAAAGTGTTGATGAAGTTGCTGCTTCCAATAATGTTGTTATACCGGGAAAAAGTATTGGTAAAGTTGAAATAGGAATGATCGATACTTCGCTTGAAACGTTATTTGGCAAGCCCGATTTGAGTGATGCAGCAATGGGTAAAGCCTGGCTTACATGGTATGGCAAAAAACCTGATGAACATAACAACAAAACACAGCTGGATGTTTATACTGCATATAAGGATACAAGCATGCGTGATAAATCTGTTCAGCAAATTCGCACAACATCTTCTTTCTTTAAGACAGAACAAAACGTTCATGTGTATTCATCGCTTGATGACATACAAAAAGCTTTTCCTGCTATTAAAAAAGTTCCGCAAAGTGCAGATGATGCAAAAAAGTTTATGGTGTATGATGATGTGAATAATGGTATTGCTTTTGAAATTGTTGACGCTAATGATCAGCAAATATGCAGAGCAATATTTATACATGTAAAAGGGAAAGGAGTTAGAGATATTTATATTGCTGCACCTTCAATCAAATAATAAGATCAATCATCAAATAAAAAAAGCCCGCTGTTTTAACAACGGGCTTTTTTATTTCATAGGTAATTTATCTTGTTATTGAAACTTTAGTTGTTTGAACATCAGTTCCCTGCGAATTAGTTATTCTAAGATAATATAACCCGCTTCCAAACTGATTTACCATAACCTGCTTTCCATTCAGTGCATCTGCATTCAATGCACCTGAAGTCCAAACAGGTTTAGCATTTTCATCATACAATGTTGCTATCAGTTTATCTTTTACGGCAGTGTTATAATGAATAGTGAAGTAACTGCTTGCCGGGTTTGGTGATACCATCAATGTATTATTGAGTTTTGAATTTCCGGCATTCATATCGCTTTCATTTCCTGATGCAATGTCAAAGCCTGTTGCAGTTGTAGTGAAAGTTGTAATTGGCGTAAATGCGCTGATCGCTTCCTTTTTATTGGATGAATCAATTGCTGCAACCTGCCAATCGTAAGAAGTAGATGGCGTTAATCCTTTCAATATAAACGATCCTGTATTAGGCACTTTAACAACGCTCCATTTTGTTGTGGTGTGCACGCGATATTGAATTGAATCATAATCGGCGCAGCTAACTACCGTCCAGTTCAACGTTGCCTGTGTACTCTTGATCGTTGTTGTAGAAGTGGATGGCGGAGCAGGCATTATTGTTATAGTATCGCTCTTACCTTTTGCAGTACCGGTGGCCCCGTCCCCCAATATAGTTGCGTTGTACACTCCGTCAGGCAAACTGTCGAATGTAATTTTTGTAGCATTAACATTTACCGGACTGCTATAAGCTACCCCAAACCTGAACAACTGAACTGAATACGGCGCATGACTCTTTGATAACTTATAGGTAATCGTATTGTTTGTACAATCACCAGCAGTATCGTAAGAAGTAGTGACTATTTTTGCCTTATCTACCTGTGTAAATGTAGGCGTAACCGTATAGGCTGTGAATGTGCCATTATAATATTCAAAAATCTTCACATAATAATACCCTTCTGTTAGTCCTGTAAAATTTGCTGTTTCAGTACCACTGGTATAACTATTATAAATCGGGGTTGATGCTGTGTCTTTATAAATCTGCATCCATGTGGGTTGAGCTGCCCCTGTTTGATTAGGTATAACACTTAATGCAACAGACATATCACTATTTCCCGTATAATTAATCTTAAACCAATCTACAGTATCACGAACATTATTATAATAGAAATCAACGTGGCCATTATTAACCAGATTAGTATTTAAAGTTCTTGCCTGTTTCGCATATTTGTTGGGTTCAACATCATTGGCATTATAAGTAAATAAACTATCAGATAATGTGTATGGTGCAAACTCAGAAGTGTAGTAGGTGTTTATTCTTATGTAATAAGTTCCTGCAGCAAGACCATCTGCATTTACAACGACGGCATTGCCTGAAGTGTAACCACTTGCTATAACAGTAGTGCCATTATTGTCAAATAAATATGCCCATACATTCTGTCCATTGGCAGAAGCCATCGTAAGACGTATACGACCATCTGCATTAGTAGTTAGTTTATACCAGTCAACACTATCTTTATGATTGTTGTAATAATAATCTATATGGCCTTGTGCGCTTCCGTTTAATGGCAATGTTAATGCCTGAGCCCTGGTGCTGTCCGGTTCAGTATCATTAGCAACTGTTGGAACAAAGAGGCTGTCTGAAAGTGTATAAGGCGCAAATTCTGTAGTGTAATAAGTGTTTACTCTTATATAATAAGTGCCTGCAGCAAGACCATCTGTATTTACAACTACTGCTGTACCGGAAGTATATCCACTTGCTAATAAGGTAGTGCCATTATTGTCAAACAGGTAAGCCCACACATTCTGGCCATTTGCAGAAGCCATTGTAAGACGTAAACGGCCATCTGCATTAGTGGTTACTTTATACCAATCAGTACTATCTCTATGATGGTTGTAGTAATAATCTATATGGCCTTTCGCACTTCCGTTTAATGATAATGTTAATGCCTGAGCTCTTGTGCTGTCTGGCTCCGGATCGTTAGGGATTGTTGGCACAAAAAGGCTGTCTGAAAGCGTATAAGGTGCATACTCAGTAGTATAATATGTATTTACTCTTATATAATAAGTTCCTGCTGCGAGGCCATCCACATTTACAACTACTGCTGTACCGGAAGTATAACTGCTTCCAAGTACTGTTGTGCCATCATTATCGTACAGATATGCCCAAACATTTTGACCATTGGCAGAAGACATGGTTAAACGAATCCGTCCATCTGCATTGGTGGTGATTTTATACCAGTCAGTAGAATCACGATGGTTGTTATAATAATAATCAATGTGGCCTGTTCTGCTGGTGTTTAATGGCAAAACCTTGGCCTGTGCTCTTGAGTTATTAGGTTCAACATCATTAGCAACAGATGCAGGCGTAAAGGTATTTGAAATGCTATACCTTCCTGTGTCTGTGCCATAGTAACAATAAATTTTTATGTAGTAAGTGCCCTGTGCCAGGCCATCTACTGTATAGTTGGTTGAGCCTGCTGTATAAGTGCCCGTATGCAGCGCAATCGTTCCCAGGGTATCATACAGATCAAAAAAAATGTTCCTGCCATCAGTAGATGTCAGGCTAAGATTGATAGCGCCATCGCCGGTAGTGGTAACTTTCCACCAATCAATATCTCCTGCAGGATTAAGATCGCCGTTATTGCTGCCGTTTAAAGCAAGTGTGTTGGCCTGGTTCCAATTATTATTAGGTTCGTTCTCTTTTGCTTTTGCAGTAGTTTGTAAAATGCAAACCAGAAACAGAGAAAAAAGTAAAAATTTTGATTTCATTGCACAGATTTTTATGTTAGAAAACAAAAGGCAAAAAATTAAATTGTCTCAGGTGATTAGTTAGGTAAATTCAATTTATACCGATGATTTCTGTAAGTGTTTTAAAATTGGTTTTTTCAATATCCAAAAGTATAATGATGATGAGGAGAAAGTCAATACCCAAGATTGGGTAATTTATTTAATAAGCTGCGTGCATCTTAGTTGCACAATCAGAATTTTTGCAAATACTCTAATTTAAAATATTGTGCTCTTTTACAAATTGTATTAATGAAGCTTCACCTTTTGTTTGCGTTTTGCGATAGATATTTTTGCGATGTGTTTCCACTGTGCGTTCGCTTATAAAAAGGGTATCTGCGATTTGTTTGTTACTATAATGCTTAATAATGCATTGAATAATTTCTAATTCTCTTGTAGTAAGATTAAGGTCAAGGTTTTCAGTTTTAATATTCTTGTAAACTTCATATTGCTGCAAAGCATCGATGGAAAAATATTTTCTTCCTGACGAAATTGCTTTAATCGCTGCTAATAATTCCTGGTGGCCTGCCGATTTAGGAATGTAACCATCTACTTTAGCTACTTCTATCATTTTTGTAATCATTCCGCCTTCTTCGCTCATTGAAAGCGCCAATATTTTTATATGCGGGAACTCCTGTTTTACTTTCAGCGAAAATTCATAACCATTTATACCATGAGGCATTGTTATATCAGTTAATACAACATCTATTTTTTTTATGGCAAGCTGTTTAAGCATTTCTTCTGCTGAGGTAGCTTCAGCAGCAATATATAATTCGGGGTTAGCCTTGAGTAATAATTTAAGGCCATCAATCACTATCTGGTGATCGTCTAAAATTGCAAGATGTATTACGGGTTCGCTCACTCAAAAAAATTAAATAGATACTACTTCTATAAAGGTATGTATATGGCAACAACTGTTCCTTTACCAGGCGTACTATTTATTTCTGCGCTGCCATTTAAGAATTCTACTCTTAATTGTATATTTTTTAAGCCCGTGCCATAATTAATTTCATTTATATTAAAACCGCTGCCGTTATCTTCTATAATGATATCGGCTTCATTGTTGTCACAGATCATTGATATATCAAGTTTTGTTGCGGCAGAGTGCTTTAACGCATTTTGTATACATTCCTGCATAATGCGGTATATAACCAACGCCTTACTTTCTTTGATCGCAGAAAAATCTCCTTCGGCGTTAAAATTTATTTTTAAATTATTCTTATGTATTTTATCAAGGAAATCTTTTACAGAGTTCGTTAATCCATAATGTTCAAAAGCATGTGGCATCATGCTGTGACTTAAGCTTCTTACTTCAGTAGTTGATTCTTTTAATAGTGTATGAATGTTGTTGTAAATTATTTTTTTCTGATCTGCGAATTCCAAGCCGTTTCCAAGCGCTTCCAGGTTAAGTTTGGCAACAACCATTTTTTGAGCAACGCTATCATGCAGATCTTCGGCTATGCGCTTACGTTCATCTTCTTCTGCTTTCATTACTGCATTCGTCAATTTTTTCTTTTGTTCAATTTCTATAGCCTGCAATTTTAGACGCTGATTTTTTTTCCTTGTTTGAAAAAAGAAAAAGCCGCTTAAAAGTGTTATTGCCAGTAATCCACCGATGGTATAAATCAGCAGATTCTTTTTTGCTATATCATAATGTTGCTGGATAATGGTATTCTCTTTTTTTTGGACTTCATATTTTGTCTGCATTTCTGCAAGTGCATCTGCAGAATTTTTCTTGTATAAAGAATCCTTCAATCTAATTATTGTATCCAGAGTTTGACTGTATTGTAAATAGTTGCCGGTGGTTTTATAATTTCTCGCAAGTGCAGTATATAAGATGGGTAATTTTTCTAAAAGGCTATTCTGGTAAGCCATTGAAATACCTTCCCGCAAAACTGCAATGCTTTTATCCGTCTCGAGATTATCAGTATAAAACAAACCCATTTGATACATATCTGAAACGATGTAAAAAGGATCACCAATAAGTTCCCTTACCTGTAAACCTTTTTTTAAAAGGCTTACCGCTTTAGCTGTTTGGCCAAGATCACCACAAATCCCTCCGTAGATAAAATAAGAGTTTGCGAGATAAGAAAGATCGTTTTTCTCAAGAGATTCATTCAAAGCAATTTTGATATAAAATTCTGCTGAATCATTTTTTTTGAACTCATTGTAAACGGCAGCTATATCAGAATACAGAAAAGGCTGCCATTGATCCTGCGGTAAATCGCTTTGTTGTTTTTTTGCATCAAAAAACCAGTTGAGTGCATCACGGTTTTGCCCAAGTTCCATATACGCCCATCCAATCAGAATTTTTGCACGCACTTGTGTTTGAATATCTTTTTCTTCCTCGGCTATATGCAATAACTGTAAGCTATTGCTCATTGATTCTTTTTGCCTGTCAGACCTGACAAGCATGTTCGATTTCAAAATAAGAAACCGGTTTTTCAATTTTGTGTCCTGGGATTTTTTTAAAAGAAGCAGGCAGGAATCAATTAAATTTTCAGCAAGATCAAAATGCCCCTTTCTCGAAAAAAACATTGCTTTATAAAAACATGATTGAATTATAGCATCACCTAAACTGTTGCGGGTAGCAATTGTATCAGCCAACGTGCAGTATTTAAATAGCGTGTCAGTATGCAATGAGTTTGCCTCATCACACAAAGCAAAAATTGCATCTAGTTTTTGATGATCATTTGTTGCAAGCAGAGTATTTCTCCGCAGGCTGTCAATTTTCTTTGTTTGTGAAAAGCAAGCAAATCCATGTAATAACAATACAACTAGTGAAAAGCATTTTAATTTTTGGTAGCACGAATTAAACTTCATTTTGGTATCAGTTATTATAGCTTGCTTTCTTTAAATACGCAAAATACAGGTAGAGAGCAGGTGCAGTTTCCTATATGCAAGATATTGAGATTTGCCACACAAATTCCTGATTAAATAAAGGTGCATTTAAATTCAAACTTCAAATGAATTTAGCAGCTATAAGTGAAATTATTGAAGCGGTCCTGGATAAATCTAATAGCAGTTGAATATGTAGCTTGTTTATTCAAGCTTTTAATTGCAGGAATAAAAAAAGGCTGATAATTTATCAGCCTTTTTAAGTTATATCAGTAGATATTATTTTAATTTTCTTTCATCCGAAACAGTAAGTTTTTTACGGCCTTTTGTTCTGCGGCTTGCTAAAACTTTACGGCCATTCGCTGTTTCCATGCGTTTGCGAAAACCATGCACGCTTTTACGCCTGCGATTATGTGGCTGAAATGTTCTTTTCATAAATTTTGTTTTGTACTATTCAAATAATTTTCAACAAACCAGGCAACAGTCACCATACTGCTACTTGTGAAAGGACGGCAAAAGTAAAAGAATTCACCGAATTATTTTTAATAAAATTGAAAAAGCAACATGTTAAAATTAGCAGGCAAATTATTTCCATCGAAATTTGCAGCTGTTTTTCAATTTTATGACGCATAAAACAAAAGGTATTGTTCTGCGAACCATTAATTACGGCGAAACAAGCGTAATAACTTCTGTATATACAGAATTGTTTGGCCTTCAAAGTTATATCGTAAAAGGTATGCGTCAGTCATCTAAAAAAGGCCATGCAAATCAAATTTATTTCCAGCCGGCTGCTATACTGGAAATGGAAGTTTATCATAACCAACTTAAAAATCTTCAATTCATTAAAGAATATAAATGGAGTTATTTGTATAACAGGATTTTGTTTGATGTAGTACGCACTGCTGTTGCACAATTTATGATCGAGTTATTTCAACTTGCAATTAAACAACCCGAAGCCAATCCTGAGTTATTTTATTTACTTGAAGGCAGCCTAATACAGGCTGATAAAGAGTCCGATATAATTGCTGCTAATCTTCCTTTGTATTTTATTCTGCATTTGGTTACAGAGCTTGGTTTTCAATTGCAGGGTTTTTATTCTGAAGAAACACCATCGCTCGATCTTAAAGAAGGCGCATTTGTGCCTTCCACTCAGGTGGCTGCTATTAACGGTTTTACAGCGGAGGTTATTTCAAAAATTCAGCACATTCAATTTTACAATGATCTTGAAAACATAAAACTTAACAGAATTGCACGCCGCGAAATATTAGATGTGCTGCTGCAATACACTTCATTTCATCTGACTGATCATAGTCAATTAAAAAGTTTAGCTGTTTTACAGGAAGTGCTGGGTTGAACTATAGAATTCTTACTGCTTTTGAAAGCGCTGTTATTTCGTTGCTCCTGGTTTTATCAATCAAAACTACACCAGGCTTTTTACCCTTTTCAAAACTGCCTAATATATCATGCATATTCAGTGCAGTTGCTCCGTTCAATGTTGCCCATTGCAACAATTGCTTAGTACTTATGAATGGAAGATTTTGTTGCAGTGTTTTTATTTCACCAAGAATATCCAGGCTATGATTGCTTGCAAGGCTATCAGTACCTATGACCATATTACAGTTATTTCCAATAAGCATTTCAAGGTTAGGCAAGGCATTTTCAATATATAAGTTGGCGTTCGGACATAAGCACCACCACATTTGCTGATTGTTTTTTTGCGCGGTTTCTTTTGCATATTGAACATCCTGTTCTTTTGAAAAAGTATTGTGCACCAACAATATATTCCCTGCATTTTTCAGCTTATGAAAATAGGTTTGCAAACTGCTTTTACCGCTTGCTCTAAAACTGTTGTTATCAATTTTCATTAGCTGGTACATTCTTATAAAATCGCCACTTGCCTGTAAGAACAATTCATCTTCAAAAGCGGTTTCCTGGTTGTGAATGGTGATTGTTTTGTTTTCAAAAAAAGGTATCAGTAATTGCCAGAGCTTTTCCGAAACAGAATAAGGTGCGTGCGGAACAAGCGAAGTGTTGCTATTGATGGTTTCAAAATCTTTATAAAAAGATAATGATCTCTCAAAACGTACCAGCGCCAGCTCTTCAAGCCAGCCACTTGTTTCTATAAAATTATAATACGCTAATCGTTGCTGTTTCTTTTGCGCTATGGTGAATGTATTGTTGCATATATCGCCCACAGCAATAATCCCGTTTTGCAGCATTTCATTTTCAGCATTATTAATGGCATCAAGAATTTCTTCATCTGCGAAATGCCGTTGTGTAACCACTTTTAAAACAAAATCTACCAAGCCTGTTTTCTCTTCGATCAGGCCTTTCATGTGGCTTAATTCCAAATGGCAATGACAATTAACAAATCCGGGCGAAATAATTCCCTCAAAAACTTCGATATCATTGCCTGCATCTTTTTCATCGATAATATTTTCTACAACGCCTTTTTCATTTGTGACAAGTACATTATTTGAAGCAAGCAATGCAGTTCCGGTGAAGATAAAATCACCTTTAAACTTTCTATAACCCATGCAGTAAAGATAAGCGGCTGAAAAAATATAAATTTGCAGCCTTTTAAGTTTCAAAAGTTGAAATGTTTCAAAGCTTCAGTGTTAAACAATGAAACAATCAAACTTCTGAAACAATGAAACTAAAAACATGATTGAACAATTAGAAGCAATACAGGCAAGATTTGAACAGGTGGGTGTTGCATTAACCAATCCTGAAATAATTAACAGGCAATCAGAATTTCAAAAACTGAGCAAAGAATACAGTCAGCTTGAAAAAATAATAAAACCTTTTCATGAATTTAAAAAGGTTTCTTCTGATTATGATTTTGCAAAAGCAAGCTTAAACAGTTCAGATGAGGATATGCGTGAACTTGCAAAAATGGAACTGCCTGAACTTGAAGAGAAAAAAACTTCACTTGAGAAAGAACTTACCAGGCTATTAATACCTAAAGATCCACAGGATGATAAGAATGCAGTGCTTGAAATTCGGGCGGGAACTGGTGGAGATGAGGCTAGTTTATTTGCCGGAGATTTACTGGATATGTACCTGCGTTATGCTGCAAAAAAAGGCTGGAAAACAAATATTGTAAGCGAAAGCGAAGGTACTGTTGGCGGTTATAAAGAGGTGATGGTTGAAGTTACCGGTGAAGATGTTTACGGTATAATGAAATTTGAAAGCGGTGTGCATCGTGTGCAGCGTGTGCCTGATACAGAAACGCAGGGACGTGTGCATACATCTGCGGCAACAGTTGCTGTTATGCCTGAAGCGGAAGAAGTGGATTTTGAATTAAACCCCGCCGACGTAAAAATGGAAACAGCACGCAGTGGCGGTGCAGGCGGACAGAACGTAAATAAAGTTGAAACAAAAGTGATGCTCACACATATTCCAACGGGCACAGTTGTCGTTTGTCAAACAGAACGCAGCCAGTTAGGCAACCGCGAAAAAGCAATGACAATGTTGCGCACAAAACTGTATGAAGAGCAGGTACGCAAGCAGGAAGAAGAAATTTCAAGACATAGAAAGACATTAGTAAGTACGGGTGATCGCAGTGCGAAAATCCGCACGTATAATTATCCGCAGGGCCGTGTAACCGATCACCGCATCGGGCTTACTTCTTATAACCTGGATGCAGTGATGAATGGAGATGTTGATCAGTTTATTGAAGCATTGCAGGTTGCGGAGAATGCAGAAAAAATGACAAAGCAGAATTAAAAGCTGTTTATTTTTTTTATTCGGTTACCAACTAATGAACTACTGTTAAGCACGGTTGCAACACTTCTGCTGCATTTTTTCATGGCGACTTCGGTTTCCTGTTCATAATCTTAATACTAATTCAAACAGTTTTTCAAATCATAGTATATAAAAAAGATCATGCTGCAATTACGTTGCAGCATGATCTGAATGTAGTTGTTATTTAATGATTAAGAATTTAGTTGCTCCTGCTGTTGTTGCAGATTCAATATGCAATACATAATCACCTTTATGCAGATTTGATGCAGAAATATTCCAGGCATTATTACCTGCTATTCCATACCTTGATTCAGTATAAAACAGGTTGCCCGATTCATCTGTAATTAAAATAGAATAATGATCTGGTTTCTTTGCACTAAATGAAACCTTAAACTGTCCTGTATTCGGATTAGGCGACAATCTCAAACTCAAAGCCTCGCGATCAACTCCCGGATCATCAGCATCAAGCTTCAGTGTTCTCGCATTAATCTCTATCAATGCAAAAGGTGTATTGGTGCCACTTACATATCTCAATCCGAGATCAGCCCGGTCTTTAAATAAAGTTCTTGGTACAAATGAACGTATGTTCATTTGTGTTTGTAACCATTCACGGGTATCGGTATTTTTAACAGTTAAACTTTCGTTGCTGCAATTGATAGCCCATTTACCGTTACCAGTGTCATAATAAGTTACTGTAACCAAAAGATTCTGGCCTTTGTCTACAAGGCTGTCATCAAACCGGAAAAACATATAACCTTTGTTACCTGTTATTTTGAAGAATCTTGCATAACGTCCATAAAGACTGCTGTCGGGGCCGATGCGCCACGCACCGATTGAACTGCTGTCCGGATACCACTGGCGTACAAAACGCAGAAAGTTCTTCGGCATAAATATGACGAAGAACTTTCTGCGTTTTGTACGCCAGTGGTATC
>JABDFS010000009.1:0-65 GCA_013286425.1 Bacteroidota bacterium | reverse complement strand
GTCATCATGATACAAATCTGTATTACTGAATAATGCTCCCTGCGATTTAAATGCATCTACAATTT
>JABDFS010000008.1:48320-54907 GCA_013286425.1 Bacteroidota bacterium | reverse complement strand
ACAAATGCCTTATTGGGAAAGGCCGGCATTACTCCTGATAATGTAAGGAATTTTACCATGCAGGAAATGTGTAATATCCTTGGTGTTGAGTATGTAGTGCGGGGTACCATTACCACCAATGCAACCAGCACCACAACTTCAGGAAGCACTACTTATAACCAGAAGAACCAGGAGAGTTCCGATAAAAATGGCAACAACAACAAAACTTCAGGCAGTGTATCCAGCTCCGGTTCAATGCAGCAAAATTATCAGACTGCGGTATTGATGGAAGTATATGCGGATGACGGCAAAAAGGTATTTGGACAAGACCGCACCTCTGTTTGGCAAACTGTGGATGCCTATAAAAATGCATTGCAATACCTGTTGAAAAAAACACCTGTTTACGGAAGGTAATTTAGCAGGTGCTATTTCACAACAGTTGTATCAATAAGATTAATGGTTCGTGCTACATCGTCGTATTCTGTCAGGCGGATAGACTCAAGCAAAAAATCAGTTAGTGTTCCTGGCGATTTTATTTTGTTGCCAATCATGTTTACAGAAGCGTCCAATTGTTGTATATAAGCATTGCTTTGTTCGCTCGTCATATTGGCCAATAAAACAGCATTTGCCCATGAAGCATCTCTTGCTTTATCAATACTGAAATTCAACACAGCTATTTGTTTGCCGTTCGCAATTTTTGTTAGTAAACGCATCGGGAACCAAACATCGCAAAGACATTCCTGTACATCATTAATCAGTGAAGCAATTAAACTGTTGATGTGATTAAAATCATTCTGTAATGCATTGATGGCACTTCCGGGCGCAACTGTTGCAGCAGCAATGGCGAGGTCAAGGTTGATGTGTGTATTGATGCCGAGTAGTAAATGTTGCAGCACGATCAGCGATTGATCACTACAGCAATCAAAAACAGTTTTCCATGCAATTGAACAGGGGGATTTTGCATAGTAACAATTATAGGCATCCATATAACGCTGCGCGAATATCGCATCCAGTTTATCCATTCTTGCATTGTCCTCAAACTGGTTTGTATTAATGCCATTGATTACAGCAGCCGTCATTCGTTTGTACAAAGCTGCAAAATAACCGGCCCTGTTTTTTGTTGCTGCGCAGTGTTGTTCGATTTGTGTGAGTTGGCTCAACACGCCTTGTATGTTCTGAATTTCCATGCCTGAATATAAAATCATTTCCTAAATCTTTGCCAGAATATTCATTGAATTCAAGTTTATTAACTTTGCCGTTTTATGAAGCAATTTGAGGTACCTAATATTTATAGAAGTGAGCTGTTAAGCACTGTTAAACAGAAAAGAAAACGTGAGGATAAGCTAAAGAAAGATTTTTCACCCACTTTACTCGATTTTGGCAAGCTGAAGATTTATCTCGCCAGGCATTTTGGTTTTTGTTATGGTGTTGAGAATGCTATCGAAATTGCGTTTAGAACGGTTGAAGAAAATCCGGGCAAAAGAATTTTTTTGTTGAGTGAAATGATTCACAACCCACAGGTGAATGCAGACCTTAAAGAACGAGGCATTGAATTTTTACAGGACACTTATTGCAGGCAACTTATTTCATTTGATGAATTGAATGAAGATGATATTGTATTAATTCCTGCATTCGGAACTACAATTGAAATAGAAAAGCTGTTGCAGGGTAAAGGCATTCAAACAGAAAAATATAATACAACCTGTCCCTTTGTTGAAAAGGTCTGGAACCGCAGCGCGCAGATCGCTGATAAAGGTTACAGCATTGTGGTACATGGCAAGCCGAAGCATGAAGAAACACGCGCAACATTTTCGCATGCATCTTCCAAAACACCAACTGTGGTGGTGAATGATATGAAAGAAACGATGGAGCTTGCGAAATACATCACCGGCGAAAAAACTGCGGAAGATTTTTATACGGAGTTCAAAGGCCGTTATTCAAATGGTTTTGATATAATAAAAGATTTGCAGCGTTTTGGTGTGGTGAATCAAACAACACAACTCGCAACCGATACACAAGCCATTGCTGAATATTTAAAGCAGGTTGTAAAAAAGCACTACAATTTAAATGATATAACTGTGCAGGAGCGTTTTGCCGATACCCGCGATACTTTGTGCTATGCAACCAACGATAATCAAACAGCAGTAGCTGCATTATTGAATACAAAAGCTGATCTTGCAATTGTTGTTGGCGGATATAACAGCAGCAACACTTCACACCTGGTTGAACTATGCGAAGAAAAATTGCCCACATATTTTATAAATGATGCAGATAAAATTTTATCGTCAACAGAAATTTTGCATTGCAACTGGCGTACAAAAGAAGAACTGGTTACGCATGATTATCTTCCTGTAAAGTCACCTGTTGAAATTCTGATCACCAGTGGTGCAAGTTGTCCGGATGCAGTTGTGGAAAGTGTGATTGAGAGATTGGCGGGCTTCTTCGATACGCAGGAACAGATAGAGAATTTCATTGAACAATTTTCACGTTGATTTACTGTAATATTTTTTTATTTGATATATAAATTTACCGGATGAACAATTCAATAGAAGCGATAGTTGATAATGAAAAAGATGCTGAACTAAAATATATTGGTGAAAAAGTTTTAAACGCTCAGCGTTTAAATTTTGATGAAGGCGTGTTGCTTTTTGAAAAAGCTTCGTTGCCTTATGTCGGCGCACTCGCCAATCATGTGCGCGAAAAAATGCATGGCGATAAAACTTATTTCAACCGCAACTTTCATATTGAGCCGACCAATGTTTGCGTTTTCTCCTGTAATTTTTGTTCTTACTCGCGCGTGTATGCACATCGCGATGAAGGCTGGGAATTGAGCAAAGATCAGATGATGCACATTATTCATAAATATGATGGCAAGCCTGTAACAGAAGTGCATATTGTTGGCGGCGTTCATCCTAAAATGAACTTGTATTTTTTTGAAGATTTGCTGAAATCCATAAAAGCACATCGCCCCGGGTTACATATAAAAGGTTTTACGGCTGTCGAACTCGATTATATGTTCCGCAAAGCAAAGCTGAGCGTTGAAGATGGAATGAAATTATTGCATGAAGCAGGTTTGGATTCATTGCCCGGTGGCGGTGCAGAAATTTTTCATCCGGAAATACGCGAACAGATCTGTGCTGATAAAGTAGATGCTGACGGGTGGTTGAATATTCATAAAACAGCGCATCTGTCGGGCATGCACACAAATGCAACCATGTTGTTTGGACATATTGAAAAGTACTGGCATCGGGTTGACCACATGGAAAGGCTAAGGCAATTGCAGGATGAAACACATGGCTTTAATACATTCATTCCATTAAAATTCCGCAACAGGGATAATGACATGAGCAATGTGCCCGAAAGCTCATTGATAGAAGACATGAAAACGTACGCGGTTGCAAGATTGTATCTGGATAACTTTCCTCATTTGAAAGCATACTGGCCAATGCTGGGCAGGCAGAATGCACAATTGAGTTTATCTTTTGGCGTGAACGATCTTGACGGAACTATTGATGATACAACGAAGATTTATTCAATGGCAGGCAGCGAAGAACAAACACCGGCATTATCAACAGCACAACTCGTTGCATTAATAAAACAGGTAAAAAGAGAACCTGTTGAGCGTGATACCTTGTATCATGAAATAAAAAATTATGCAAACGATGATGTGCATGAATTGGAGGTAAACCCTTATTACAATTAGCCTTCATTACCTGCATTTAGTATGACGGCTCGAAATAAGTAGCAAGCTATATTTGCCATGATTCATACATATCAGTTTAAAATTACTTTAGAACAACAATTAAACCTCTTTGCAAGAGCTCTACTCATTTGGACCGGCATAATTTGTACCTGTATATTTTTGCATATCAATTTAACTAATATTGGGTTTATAGCCGGAGGATTATTTCTTTTTACAATTGATACTTTGCCAACAATAGTTATACATGCACAATACTGGAAAATAAATCATAATGCACTTTTAATTGTCGATACAGAAACCGAATATGTAAGTTATAAATCATCAATTCAAAATGTAAAATATTCTTTTCAGAATATTGCGGTATTGCATTATTATCATAGCTATGAAAGAAATTCAGTACACTTTTCTTTCGGAAGTTATCGTTATTGTAAAATTATTTTCAGAGACGGGGTTGAACTCATAATTACATGTCTTATGATAACCGATATTGAGAATACACTTGAACAATTATTTGGAATAAAAGCAGGAAGACATAGTCAATTATTATGTTTAGTAAATTAAGCTTTAAAAAGAGTTAGTAAGCATTCAGTAATATGAAGAAAAATTAAGTCTTCTCAGAAAGAGTCGACAGAACACTTAGTAAATATTCATCACTATATTAATCTTCATTACTTACATTAGCCACATGAAAATTGCTATCATTAACGGGCCAAATCTTAACCTTCTGGGTAAACGCGAGCCGGAAGTATATGGCAGAAAATCTTTTGATGATTATTTGATTGAATTAAAGAAAATATTTCCCGCTGTTGATTTTCATTATTACCAAAGCAACGTTGAAGGTGAATTGATAAATGAAATTCAGAAAGTGGGTTTTGAATATGATGGTATTGTTTTAAATCCCGGCGGTTACACGCACACATCTGTCGCATTAGGGGATGCCATTGCTTCCATTAAAACGCCGGTAATAGAAGTGCACATCAGTAATGTACATGCGCGCGAAGACTTCCGTAAGCTTTCTCTTGTTTCAGGTAAGTCTGTCGGTAGCATTTTTGGTTTGGGTCTGAAAGGTTATGAGCTTGCTGTAAAATGGTTTGCCGATAAGGCCTGATGCCAATTAAAAAATATGCAACCTGTCTTAACAGTATTATGCCAGCCGACAGGTTTTCAACAAATAATCCGTCTTTACTGCTCAGTTACCATTGATTAAAAAAGGCTGCTATTTTTGCCGCCATCGCATTTTAATTTGCAAATTGAGAAGATTGGTTATGAAAAAGGGATTATGTTTTTTATTCGTTATTCTTTGTGCTCATCTATACGCCCAAAACAATACAGAAGCGTTGTTGCAAAACCTGGACAATGCTATAAATGCTTCCGGTAAATATGATGGAGAAAAAATTAAAAAGATAAAGTCGCTTGAAGTACAACTGAACAAAAGCAGGCAACAGGATTTATATACACAATACCTTGGCCTGTATAACGAATACCAGGTTTTCAGTTATGATTCTGCCTATAATTATTGTATAAAAATGCTGGATAATGCGATGAAAGCCGGCGACAGCAGCAGGATCGCGTATTCAAAAGTTAAGCTCAGTTTTATTTTACTTTCTTCAGGCATGTTCAAAGAAGTGTTTGATGTGCTTTCCACCATCAACCTGAAATATTTAACCAACGATGAGAAAGCCGAATATTATACACTTTCTGCGCGCTATTATTATGACCTGGCCGACTATGATAAAGACAAGTATTATGCAACTGCCTATAATAAAAAAGGAAGCCTGTTTGTTGATTCAGCGCTTGCGATCTATTCGCCGGCATCATTTTCACATTTATATTATAATGGCTTGAAGAATATAAGAGCAGGCGATCGCGACAAGGCATTCTCCTATTTTGATACTTTAATGCATAGCGGATCACTCACGCCACACCAGCTTGCGGTAACGGCATCTACTTTAAGCGATATTTACATCCAGAACAATCAAACAGACAGCGCCATTAATCTTTTAATAAGAGCGGCGATCGCAGATATTCAGTCATCAACAAAAGAAACTTCAGCGGCTTTTAATCTCGCCACATTGTTGTTTAAGAAAGGTGATCTTAAAAATGCTTCCACTTATATTGAAAAGGCCGTTAACGATGCAACTTTTTACGGAGCACGGCAGCGAAAAGTTCAGCTCAGCGCCATCCTTCCTTTAATAGAAGCTGAAAAATTGAATATTGTAGAAAAAGAAAAGCAAACCGTAACCAATTACGCTATTATTGCTACCTTTTTATTGCTGGTGCTTGCCGGCCTTATCATTATTATCGTTCGGCAAAACAACAAACTGAAAGCAGCTGAAAGAATAATCACTGATGCAAACAAAAAATTATTGGAAGCGAATAAGATCAAAGAAGAATACATCGGCTATTTTTTTAGCGGCAATACAGAGTTTTATAACCGTATAGACAAGTTCAAAAAATCGGTAGAACAAAAAATTGCGGACAGGAAGATTGATGAGATAAAATTTCTTGTAAATAATTTCAACCTGAAAAAAGAGCGCGATGAATTATTGAAAAACTTCGACCAGATATTCCTGAACCTATTTCCAAAATTTGTTTCCGAATTTAATTTATTGCTGAAGGAAGACGAACACGTTAAATTAAAGGAAGGCGAGATCCTCAACACCGACCTCCGCATTTTTGCCCTGATAAGAATGGGCATCCATGATACAGAAAAGATTGCAACCATTTTAGGCTATTCAGTCAACACCATCAACACCTATAAAACAAGAATAAAGAACAAATCTGTGGTTGCGAATGAAGATTTTGAAGCTAAAATCATGCAGATAAATTCACTTTAGGTAAAAGTTGAATTATATATTTAATAAATTTAATGTTTTTTAATTATCTTATTATCAACCTGTTGAAG
>JABDFS010000008.1:37132-48310 GCA_013286425.1 Bacteroidota bacterium | reverse complement strand
TTTCATGATATAAGTTGGAATCGCTTTTCTCATTGGCTTGCTTTGTTATCCGATTAACGATTAGCTTTTTTATTCACTGATTTTGCTACTGAAAAGCTTGCTTTATATGAGAAAAGTTTTAAGTTTTTGCCGTGTCTTTACAAATTTCTTTTGCTGCTTACGTACTGCTTTGATTGTTTCGATTCTACTGTCTTCGGGTTATTCTTTCGCACAGCAGAAAGAAGTTTCCGGGCTGGTAACAAACCTGAATGGTGAGAAATTAGCCGGGGCAACTGTTACAGTGAAAGGAACAAAATCCGCTGTGAAAACAGATGCCTCCGGGTATTTCTCTATCCAGGTTCCAACAGGTGAAGCCTCACTTGTCGCAAGTTTTATCGGATACCAGAACAAAGAAATTCCTGTTGATGGCAAGCCTGTTATCAATTTCGCTTTAAATGCTTCGTTCTCCAATCTAGACTCTGTTGTAGTAGTTGGTTATGGAACACAGAAGCGTAAAGATCTTACAGGCGCCATATCTTCTGTAAAGGGTGATGTAATAAAAGACCTGCCGGTTCAGAATGTTGCCGACGCAATACAGGGGCGGGTTGCCGGCGTGGAAGTAATAAAAGCTTCCGGCGAACCGGGTGCCAGCTCGCAAATCATTATCCGCGGGGTTTCTTCTTTAAATCAGAATGACCCTTTGTACATTATAGATGGTGTGCGGCAGTCCGGCGATAATATCAACCCAAATGATATCGCTTCCATTGACGTGTTGAAAGACGCGAGTGCAGCAGCAATCTATGGCGCGGCAGCGGCAGGTGGTGTTATCATCATCACTACAAAAAAAGGACTGGGCGTAAAACCTACTGTCAATTTCAGCGCCCGCTATGGAGTTTCTACGCCGATGCTGCTTAACATGCTGGATAAAAATAATTTCATTCAATACAAATTGCTTGTTCATGATCAGTATTACAGCAATCTTTCGCAGGATGCGATTGATACACTGCCTGATGTTGATTGGAACAAAGAGCTATACAGAAATGGGTATGAACAGAACTATAATTTATCTGTATCGGGCTCAACCCCGACAGTGAATTATTTCTTTTCCGGTGTTTATAATGATCAGAAAGGTGTTTTCCTCGATAACCAGTCATCGCTTGCAGGTGCAAGAATCAACACAGATTTTAAAGTAACCAACTGGCTGAAAGTAGGCGAACAATTATATACATGGAAGAGAAATACAACGCCGGTAAAAACAACCATTGTTAGCACGCCATTCCGCACAGTGCCTACGGGCGCTCCATATACAGATAATCCCGATGCGCCATGGGGTGGTTTTCCTAATTACCAGGCGCCTAACCTTATCGCACAAATAAAAACAGTTGACTTTGATTTTCCTGAAAGGACTTTCCAGGGAAATGTATATGCTGAAGCGAAAGTAGTTCCTGAGTACCTGACCTTTAAAGCAACCTTCGGTTATGTTTACCAGAACTATGAAAACAATATTTTCAGGGATGTTTACAACACTGCTGTAACACCGAATACCATCAACAGTTTGTACAGGGTCATTGGTGAATATGAACAATACCTGAACGCTTTTGTGCTGTCTTTCGATCATAGTTATGGAAGAAATAATATAGACGCGATTGCCGGGTATGAGCAGTATTCAAACAAATCAAATAACCTGCAAACAAACGCAACTTCTGTAAGCGGCAATTCATTTGGTTACATACTTACTTCAGGCTCTGCATTAAATCTCTCCGGCAAGTATGACCCGAATGGTTTGGTTAAATCAGGTTTTGCAAGAGTTAACTATGATTTCGCTAAAAAATATTTTCTTTCGGCAAGTGTAAGAAGGGATGGGAACTTTACAGTATTTGGCCCTGAACATCAGTACGGAATTTTTCCTGCATTTTCTGCCGGCTGGCGCATTGACCAGGAATCATTCTTTAAAAAATATTTACCCGTTTTCAGCTTGTTGAAATTACGTGGCAGTTATGGTGAACTGGGTAACAGCAATATTGCGCCTTACCAGTTTCTTACAACATTCAAGCTGGTAAATTACCAGAACTTTTCTAATGGCGGCCCAACCGAAGCTGCTTATACGCAGGAACTGCTGGAGAATAAAAACATTCAGTGGGAAAGTGTTCACGAGGCTAACATTGGTATTGATGGAGAACTGTTTGACAGCAAGATCAATTTTTCAATTGACTGGTATAATAAAACAACACATGATTTATTGTATGGAATTCCTCTTCCTGCAAGCGTTGGATTACCGGGAAGCCCGCCAACATTTACCACCAACATCGGTTCTGTAAGAAACCGCGGTTTTGATATTGCCATCGGTTATAAAGATCATGTGGGTGATTTTAATTATTCAATTGGCATCACCGGTTCATTCAATCAAAACAAAGTGCTCAGTCTTGATAATATAAGTGAAGATGCTATTAAGAATGGCAACAATGATTATCCAGATGCGGGCAATGGCAAATGGACCGGCCAGCCGCTTACATACACCGCAGCAGGTTTGCCATTCGGGCAATTTTATGGGTATAAGGTTAATGGAATTTACCAGACAGATGAAGAAGCAGCCAAAGGCCCTCAACAACCAGGCAGAACAGCACTCGCCGGCGATTTACGCTTTGTTGATATGAATGGCGATGGTCAAATAACGGATGCAGATAAAACAACAATCGGTAATCCTTATCCAAAATTCACAGGAGGCATTTCACTCAATGCAAACTGGAAAGGATTTGATATTGCAATGTTGTTCAATACGGTATTGGGTGTTGATATTTACAACGGCGTTGCACCATATGCAGAATCTATTTATGATGGCGGCAACGTAACTGCAAAATTGTTCAATGCTTCATTCCTCGGCACAAATGGCTTAACCAGCCAGCCAAGGATAGGCGTGTTAGATCCAAACGGCGGCTTTGCAGTAGATCCTAATCACAACTACTCTTTTGCCAACAGCTACTTCGTTGAAGATGGCAGTTATCTCAAACTGAAAAATATCCAGTTGGGTTACAACTTCGCCAACCGTTTTCTTTCAAGAGCAAAAATTTCAAATGCACGTCTTTATGTAATGACGAATAATGTTCTCACGCTTACAAAATATTCAGGTGTTGATCCTGAAATAGGCAGCCAGGATTTATCAGTAAATGCGGGAACAACTACGCGAGGAATTGATGTGCTGAACAAATATCCTAACGTAAGAATTTATTCTGTTGGTGTTGATTTTAGTTTTTAAAAAGTACGATTCAAAAATATAACGATGTTTAAAAAAATAACTGCAACTTTTGTTATCGTTTTAACCTTCATAAGCAGCTGCACAAAAGATCCTGTTAACGTACATCCGGTTGATGTAAACAACACAGGAAATTATCCTGCAACGCTTACTGATCTTTCAAGTTTTCTTACATCATGTTATACCAATCTCAGGAAAGATTTTTTTCTATACGGCTTTGATTTACTCACCAAAGAATTTGCCTGCAGCGAACACGCGGCCTGTCTTGCGTACAATGCTGAACAGGATTGGAATGAGCTGGCAACAAACAACCTCAGTGTTTATAATTTGTATGCAAGCCGCTTATGGACGGGTTTGTACACAGGTGCAAAAAATGCAAATGTTTTTTTTGAAAGAGCTAATTTTTATGAACAAACGTATGCCAAGTCAGCTGCTGATTCGCAGGCAGTAGATCAAATGCGCGGGCAGGCTTATTTCTTTCGTGCATTTTACTATTTCGATCTTGAATGTTTTTTTGGTGAGAGTTATATCAAAAAATCCGGTGAAGGCGCCGATAAATTAGGCGTTCCGATTTTTACAGAACTCGCAAAAAGTATAGATGACACACATCATCCAAGGGCAACAACAAGAGAAGTTTGGGATCTTATCATCAGCGACCTTAAAACATCTGCCGCACTTTTAAAAGGTGTTCAGTGGGATGATAATGATAAAGGTCGTGTTACAGAATGGTCAGCGAAATCTTTGCTCGGAAAAGCTTACGTGTTCACTGAAAACTGGGATAGCGCAAAGACAGTATTGAAAGATGTGATTGATAACAGCGGTAAAACATTAATGCCTTTCAGTAAGTATAAAGATGCATTCAATGGTAATCCTGCAAATGAATTCAATGAAGAATCTTTATTCGAACTGAACGTTGAAAGAGTATCCGATGGTTATGGAATTTTTACAGGTACACCCAGTACTAACCTAACAACATCAGCAGGATTGTTATGGGCCCCTTCTATCCTTGCGTATGATGGTGAAGAAAAAGGTTCAGGCAGTGATGAATTAGGTTATGGCAACATTTTCTTTCACGACAAAAACCTGCAGCGATTTGGTTTTACACTTCCGCAATATTCACTCATCATCAATCCAAAATTTACAGGTGACACAACCAAACCCGGAACAGGCACAAGAGCAGTACCTGTAAGAATTATGGATACAAATTATTACAAACAATCTGTTGCATTGCGCACAAATAAAACAACAGACCCGCGTTTGTATGTATGTGCATTGCAACCATGGCTTGATACCTGCGGCAATTTTGATGGCTCTCAAAAAGTACCTGCTTCAAAATGTAATAACATAGGCAATCAAAATGATTTCTACGGATGGAGTTTTAAAAAGTTCACAACAATGGATAAGTCAATGTCTGCTTACAATGGTTGTGATGCTGCCAACATTTATATTCTTCGTTTGGCGGATGTGTATTTGTTGTATGCTGAAGCCTGTATGAATTCGGGCGATAATGATATTGCTTTAGAGTACATCAACAAGGTACATCGCCGCGCATATGATGTGTCTGTTAGCACACCTTCCATTTATGATTATCCAGGTTTAACTGCGCGCACAAAAGCTGCTGCAGATGATGTTGATCTTGCCTACAATCCTTTGCGGTATGAAAGGCATGCAGAATTATTTGCGGAAGGTGATTGGTGGTTTGATGTATGCAGGTGGCATATCGGTGCTGCAGAAGCTGCTTATTACAACATTGGCATTTCTGATAACGCACCTGTTCAATGGAGTGATAACAGGTCTTATTCATTTCCTATTCCTGGTAATGAAATAAGCGCAAATCCTGCGGTGGCAAACCAACAAAATCCAGGTTACTAAAATCAAAAAGATAAGTGATAAAAAAGATATAATGAAAGGAATAAAGATCATCAGTGTTCAGGCTTTGTTATATGCATTTTGTTTTGCTGTCGCTTCCTGCGGATGCAGTAAGTCATCAAACAATCCGGCACCACTACCCGTCGACAGCACATCACCAAAAGCAGTTACAAAAACCGTAACTAAAAAAGTGTTTGCTCATATGATGCCATGGTTTGAAACACCTGCAACATATAACGGCGTTTGGGGCATTCACTGGACGATGAGCAATCAAAATCCAAATGTTGTTAATGCAAACGGGCAAAGACAAATTGCTTCGCATTATTATCCTTTAACCGGTCCGTATGCATCAGGCGATTCCAACATCATTCAATACCAGTTATTGTTGATGAAGCTGAGCGGCATTGATGGTGTGTTTATTGATTGGCCCGGTGTGCAACAGAAGTACGATTATCCTTACCTCGTTAGAAATACCAATAAGATCATTGCTATGCTTTCACGTGTTGGATTGAACTACGCGATCGTGTATGAAGACCAGGATTTGAAAGGTGCGTCCAATGTTGTTGCCACTGCACAAACAGATATGACGTATATGCAAACAAATTTTTTTACTCAGGATAATTACGAAAAAATAGCCGGTAAACCGGTACTGCTTGATTTTGGTCCCCAGGTATTAAAAGGGCAGGATCAATGGACTTCAGTATTTTCTGTACTGAATCCTCAACCTGCCTTTTATACCTTATGGTTTCAGTCAAGTGAGGCAGGTTCAAATGCATCGGGAGAATTTTCATGGATACCACAGGATAATTTTACAACACTCAATTATTATTACGGCGGTTATGCTTTGTCGGGAACCAAGTTTGGTTCTGCATATCCCGGCTTCAACAGTTTTTATGCGCAAGGCGGATGGGGTGGCCCAACATGGACGATCGATTACAACAACCTCGGCAACTTTCAGCAAACACTCGCGCTTGCTTTATCTCAGTCAAACATCAATTATATACAACTCGCAACGTGGAATGATTACGGTGAAGGAACAATGATTGAACCTACCGTTGAATTTCAATACGGATTTCTAACAACGCTTCAGCAAAAACTGGGCGTGCAATCTTTAGATCAATCAGACCTGGAAGCAGTAAATCAATTCTACCAGTTGCGTGTAAAATATGCGGGCAATGCAGATAAACAACAACAGTTGACACAGGTATTTACTTACATGGCAGCATTGCAAATGCAGAAGGCAAAAGACCTTATGGCAACATTATAAAACTATCAGCTATAAAATTATTATGAAGAGAACAATTATTTTTTTGCTTGTAATCATCATCACTGGTTCATCGTTTGCACAGAGTCTGACTGCATCGATGGACAGGATAAAACTGGCTTTTTCATTGAATGAAAACGGAACCCCCATTTATTCAGTTACATTCAATGATAAGCCTGTTATCAAACCATCTTCGCTTGGCTTTGTGTTCATCAATAACGACAATTTCAACAGTGGCTTTGAAGTAACTGGTTCCGATACAACATCGCACGATGACACATGGCAACCAGTTTGGGGCGAAGTAAAAAATATTCGCAATCATTACAATCAGTTAACGGTTCATCTCAAACAAAAAAATACAAACCGTTTGCTGGACATTGAGTTCAGGGTTTTTGCTGAAGGTGTTGGCTTTCGTTATGTATTCCCTTTGCAGCCCAATCTCAAATATTTTATAGTAAGTGATGAGTTAACACAGTTTGCACTCGCAGGCGATCATAAAACATTCTGGATCCCGGGTGATTATGATTCGAATGAATATCCTTACACCACATCAAAACTCAGCGAGGTAAACAACAAAGCGCTCGTTGATAAAAGCACAGACATTGCCGTGCGTGTTGCACCAGATTCTTTCGCTGTACAAACACCGCTGATGATGAAAAGTGATGATGGCTTATACATCAACATTCATGAAGCGGCATTGTTGAATTATCCTGCCATGCAATTGCATGTTGACCATATAAGCCTTACACTTTCAAGCAACCTCGTTCCTGATGCGGTTAGCAACAAAGCTTATTTGCATGCACCTTGTCACACACCATGGAGAACAATTATTGTAAGTGATAAAGCAACAGATATTCTCGCATCTAAAATGATTTTGAATCTGAATGATCCTTCTGTTATCATCAACACATCATGGATAAAGCCAATGAAGTTTATTGGAGTATGGTGGGAAATGCAGACAGGCAAAGGCACCTGGAGCTATGCAAATTCTGCAGACGATAAAGATGCGAACGGCAACTTAATACCAGGTGGTAAACACAGTGCTAACACAGCCAATGTAAAACGCTATATAGATTTTGCAGCAGCGAATAATATAAAAGGTGTTTTGGTTGAAGGATGGAATGTTGGATGGGAAGACTGGTTTGGCAACTGGAAAGAAAATGTGTTTGACTTCGTAACACCGTACCCTGATTTTGATGTGAAAGGCATTGAAGCATATGCACACTCAAAAGGTGTGGAGATGATCATGCACAATGAAACATCAGGCTCTGCAACCAACTACGAAAGGCAGATGGATACGGCTTATAAATTCATGAAAGAATTTGGATATAATTCTGTGAAGACAGGCTATGTAGGAAAAATTATTCCGCGCGGCGAGCATCATGATGGGCAATGGATGGTGAACCATTATGAACGTGTTGCACAGAAGACTGCAGCTTATCATATCATGGTGGATATGCATGAACCAATGCGCCCGACAGGTGTGCAACGCACATATCCTAACTGGCTTGCCAGTGAAGCTGCAAGGGGCAATGAATACAATGCATTCAGCAACGGCACTGCACCTGATCATGAAACCATATTGCCTTTTACAAGATTAATGGGTGGCCCGATGGATTACACACCCGGTATTTTTAAACTGAAAAATTATAATCCAAATGTTCCCGACAGGCAAATGCATTCAACGCTTGCCAAGCAATTAGCACTTTATGTAACGATGTACAGCCCGTTGCAAATGGCTGCAGACCTTCCTGAAAATTATGAAGCGCATAAAGATGCATTCCAGTTTATAAAAGATGTTGCAGTTGACTGGGATAATACAAAAATTCTTGCTGCGGAACCCGGCGATTATGTTGCCATTGCAAGAAAACAAAAGGCAAGTGATAACTGGTTTATCGGCGCAGTAACAGACGAAAACAAGAGAGAGATCACAACAGATTTTTCTTTCCTTGATCCGGGTAAAAAATATGTAGCAACCATTTATGCAGACGCTGATGATGCGGACTGGCAATCGAACCCTGAAGCATATACCATCAAACAATTTATTGTAACCAACACATCACACATCACATTAAAACTTGCATCCGGAGGAGGCGCTGCCATATCAGTAATGCCGGCACAGCCATCACAATTAAAACAATTAAAGAGCTTATAGTAATAAATGTTCACATCGACTGAAATAAAAAATTTAATCAATTAAAAACTCAAACAAAATGAAAACAATCAAAAACGTTTGGCTTGCTATAAACAGTTTTTTTATACTTGCCCTTGCTGTATCGTGCAGCAGTAAAGACAGCAATCCTGCACCACCGGTAGTACCAAAACCAACTATTACATCTTTCACGCCGGATACTGCTCAATCAGGTGCAACTGTTACCATAACAGGTACTAATCTTACAGGTGCTACTGCTGTAAGTTTTGGCGGCATACCTGCAGCTTCATATACGGTGACCAATGCAACAACCATTGCTGCTGTAGTAGGCGCAGGCGGAAGTGGCGATGTAGTAGTTACAACACCGGGCGGTACTGTATCACTTTCAGGTTTTGTTTTAAAAGCACCGGATATTGATGGCTATGGAAGTTCAGATGATATAGAGCCTGCATACCTTATTGCACACTGGCCTTTTGACGGCGCAACTACTGAAGTAAAAAATAATGCAAGTCCTGTATTAACCGGCGGAACGCAAACCTATGTTACAGGCAGAATAGGCCAGGCATTACACCTTGATGCAGGCTGGCTTACTTTTGGTCCTGAAGCTACTGCTGCAGGTAAAGACAACACTACTTATAACAGTAACGATACTTTGCAAAACGGGTTTACGGTTAGCTTGTGGGCACAGGTTCCTGATACAAGTTTGCTTACCAGTTTATTCCAGTTGAGTACGCCGAATATTCCTAACTGGCCTATACTCGGTATTAATTACCGCAAGCATGCAGATAACTCATTCGACTTTGATGGTGGTTTGGCAAATGTTGACGGGACAGGCCCTCATCTCAGTTATGCAAGTGCATTTTTATACCCTGCATTTTATGATTCACTTGACTGGGCGCATATTGTTATGGTGTATGATGGTTCCAATAAATCGTTGAAGTATTACGCCAATGGTATTTTAAGAGATTCAATTGACCTGGTTTCAATGCCGGGATCACCTTTCCCTGATCCTGCTTCTTCATTATTAATGATCACGCCTAACTATGTTAACATAGGCACATTTGAATCTTCTGCAACGGTACCGGGAGATGCAAGCACAACAATACCTGACTATATGAGTGCAGCGCTTACAGGAAACATTGATGATATACGTTTTTTCAGGACCCATTTAACCGGCGACGAGGTAAAAGCCTTATTTGACCTTGGAACAGCCGGCAGATAAACAGACCAAACTTGCTTGTTTGATTTATATATAACACCGTCTGTCTGAGCAGGACAGGCAGAAGTTCTGGCTTGGATATTAAGTGTTGTTAAAAGAACGCCCGGTAATTTTTTACCGGGTTTCTTTTTTAGTAGATTTTAACCCTCCTGCACAACTAACCAGGCATAAGTAAAATAAGAAAGCTATATCCCGAATTATCTGTTTGTTATTAAAAAAAATAATTCAAATAAAAAATCAGGAAGAGATATCTTTGAGTCTAAGAGTTTTTTGTATAGAAATATTTTAAAATCTATTGCAAATCATTATATATTAATACATTTATTTTGTGATAATTCTTAAGATACCTTAATCGGCAGAGATAATTGCCAACTACTGACCTGAAGCAGTTTTAATTGATATTGCTGAAAGAGTTACTGAAGTCTTCTGGATATTTTAATTCCGTTATTCTTTTTGAAAACAAACCGGTAAATAAAAGTATTTGTTTTGATGCGCTCGTTTTAAAATACCGCGCTTAATAAAATAGAATAACAATAAAAGCTAAATATGAAAAATGTATCTGTTTCGCAAGAAATCAACGACCTGGAATTATTATCTCTGCTGAAAAAAAATGACATTAAAGCATTTGAAATTTTATACAAAAAATACCGCCAGCCGCTTTTAAATTTTGCAGATATCTATATAAGAGATAAGCAGGCCTGTGAGGATATCGTGCACGAATTATTTACACAGCTTTATATAAAGGAACATAGTGCAACCATAAAATCTTTATCGGCATATTTATATATTGCTATTAAGCACAGAGTATTAAATTATCTGCGTAAACAATCAATCTATAAAAAACATATTGCAAATTATGGCCATGGTTTAACCGTATCAATCACCAACAACATAGAACAGCGTTTTGATTTAAATGATCTTGAAAAACAAATCGGCAGCCTGGTAAACAACATGCCCGAAAAATACCAGGAGATATATGCTTTGAAATATAAGCAGGAATTAAGTGTGCGGAAAGTTTCCTTTATATTGAACAGGCCTGTAAGCACCATTGAAAAGCAATCGAGAAAACTATCTGTTTTCTTAAAAAATAATTTGAAGGCTTCAGCCAATTAGAATATTAAACCGTTCGGTTTTTACAGTAAAAATTTATTCGGTAAATTTTTAAAAAACTGGCGGAAGACTGTTTGTAAAAGTGTCAGCTTATTATTACCTGTTTCCTGCAGGTTTCAAAAAGCCAGTTATGAAGACAACTGCCCGTTTAATTACCGTATTTATCGCTTACAAAATATTTTTCCTATGAGTACTATTCAACGGAGAAAATTTTCGGAGGACGAAAAGCACGCCATTCTTAAAGAAGCAAATCAAAAAGGGATAACTGTTGTATTAAGAGAGCATCGGCTTTCTTACAGCGTGTTTTCAAGATGGAAAAAACAACTGGTATCTGA
>JABDFS010000008.1:0-37122 GCA_013286425.1 Bacteroidota bacterium | reverse complement strand
GTAATTGGATTTCGGTTCTTTTTTATCAGATACCAGTTGTTTTTTCCATCTTGAAAACACGCTGTAAGAAAGCCGATGCTCTCTTACAGGATATTGCAGGAAGTAAAAAACCTGGTTACTGAAAATGAAAGGCTGAAAAGAATAATTGCCAACCAGGCTTTGGAGATACAGATAAAAACAGAAAAGCTAAGAAACATAAAAGCTATTTGAATAATGATTGTTGCACCGGTTGCCTGGTGCATCCTGGTGATTTGAATCTAATATTTTATGAAGAGCGCGCAGATTAAGTGTATGAAAAAAAACCTTGCTCCGTTTATACCTGTCTTTTTACTGATGATTTGTTTTCTCGCTTCAGTAAAAAGGCTTGCTGCACAAAGTACCGTTCAGGATGCAGGTTGGCCAAGACAGGTTGTAAAAGATGGTTCGGCATTGATTTATTACCAGCCTCAGATTGATGACTGGAAAGATTATAAAGATCTAACCGCTGAGATGGCTTTTTCACTTACGCCAAAAAATGGAAAACAGGTGTTAGGAGTGGCTTCCATAGAATGCAATACGATCGTTGATAAAGATAACCGAACTGTTTTTATCCGTGATGTTAAGGCTAACGATGTAAGGTTCCCTTCACTGGGAGCCGATTCCGTTCAGCTGATGACAGATCTTTTCAGGAAGATAATGCCAACCGGGGGAGATCCTGTTTCGCTTGACAGGATCATAGCGGATATGGATAAAGAAAAATCTGCGGCACAGGCAGTTGATATTAAAAATGATCCGCCACAAATATTTTACAGCACTGCTCCTGCAATTATAGTAATGGTGGAAGGTGATTCAGCATTGATGGCGCCAATCGAAAAAACAAACCTTGAATTTATTGTAAACACAAACTGGGATATTTTTTACGATAAAAAACAAAAAGATTATTACCTGTTATTGAACAATGCCTGGCTCACTTCAAAAGATTATAAATCAGGTTGGGTGCAAACAAAAACACTTCCGAAAGACATGAACAGGCTGCCTTCAGAAGAAAACTTTGATGCAGTTAAAAAGATGGTCCCTCCACCGGCAACATCAATCGCTGTTCCTAAAATATTTTTCAGCGATAAGCCTGCAGAAATGATCTTGTTGAAGGGATCGCCCGTGTATTCAAAGATCAGTGGTACAAATCTTTTATATGTAGCCAATACAGACAATGATCTTTTCCTGGACAATACAACAAAGCAGTTTTATGTATTGCTTTCAGGCAGATGGTACCGCGCCGCTTCGCCGGAAGGACCGTGGACTTTCACCAGCAATGAGATGCCTGCTGATTTCTCCAAAGTACCTGAAAATTCAGAAAAGGCGCATGTGCTTTCATCTGTTCCCGGAACCATTGAAGCCAATGATGCAGTGTTACTGGCGCAGGTTCCTACAACAGCAGTTGTAAGCAAAGCAGAGGTAGAAGCCAAAGTAAAAGTTACTTACAGCGGCGACCCGCAATTCAAACCCATAGAACAAACTCAGCTTGAATATGCAGCCAATACACAATCGAGAGTAATTAAAGATGCCAACATATATTATTTATGCGACAATGCTATCTGGTTTATAGCTGATAATCCTAACGGTCCGTGGAAAGTAGCCGATTCAATTCCCAAAGAGATATATTCCATTCCGGCAAGTTCACCGGTATACAACGTAACATACGTTACTCAAACCAATGCAACGGAAACCACCGTTGAAAGCAGTTATACTGCAGGGTATCTTGGCATGTTTATTTTCGGTGCGGCTGTTGGCGCATGCATAGCATACGGCACAGGCTGGTATTATCCGCCGTTCATGTGGTGGGGCCCGGGAATGATGTATCCTTTTTATAATCCATGGCCTTGCGCCTGGGGTGCAGGAGCCGTGTATAATCCGTGGACGGGTGGATGGGCAGCAGGCCGCGCTTATTACGGCCCTTATGGCTATGCCCGTTCCGCTGCAGGGTATAACCCCGCAACGGGAAGATATGGCCACGCTGCTACGGTACAGGGTTGGAATAACGGCAGAACAGTAGCCGGAGGGTACAATCCGTGGACGGGTGGCTATGCCGGAACCAGCCAGGGGCATAGCCCTTATGCACAATGGGGAACATCTGTTGCAGGAAGAGGCAATCAATGGGTGCAGACAGGACATGTTACCACAGCAAACGGAACTGCTGTGGGCTACAGAACAGCCAACGGGCAGTCGGGTGTTATTGGCCCCAACGGAACTAAGGTAGTGAATGGAAAGAACGGAACATTTGCCGGCAAAGACGGCAATGTATATAGAAAAAATGCCGATGGGAGCTGGAGCCAGAATGTAAAAGGTAATACCTGGCAAAAGCCTGCTAACCTGAATTCAGAAACAAGAGATAAACTTAATCAGTCATTTCAAAATCGCCAGCGCGGCCAGGTACAAACACAGCGCTTTCAGAACTTCCAGCATGGCGGCGGAGGTTTCCGGGGCGGTGGCGGAAGATTTCATCGTTGATCTATCAAACATTAATATCAAACCACTTTTATGAAAAGAACATTAATTATTGCAGCATGCGTTTTCTTCAGTTTTAATTCGTTGATGGCACAAAGCAACAACGAAGATATCGACATGGTACAGGCAGCATTTGGTAAAACTAAAAAAGACCTGGTAAGCCAATACATGCAGGTGCCGGCAAAAGACAGTGTTGCCTTCTGGAAATTATATGATGAATATGAAGGCAAAAGAAAAGCATTGGGTAAAGCACGGATTAATATAATACAGCAATACGCAGATAATTACGATAAACTTACTGATGCAAAGGCAACCGAACTCGCTACAAAAACACTGGCAAATGATGCCCAGTACACAACGCTGTATCAAACTTATCTTAAAAAATTCAGTGCTATAACCGGCGGAAGAAGCGCAGCTAAATTATTCCAGCTGGAAGTATACCTGCAAACGCTGGTAAGGGCAAAAGTGATGACAGATGTTCCGTTTATTGACGAATTAGACAAAAGCAAAATGCAAACTCCTTAGTAATATTTTTTACAGGGGCTGGCAACAGGGTTACCAGTCGTACATTTTAAATTCTAAAAAACCAATCATGAAAAAACAAAGTTTAATGCTGTTGATCTGTATCAGCTTTGTATCGCTGCTGCAGGCACAATCAAAACCTAATATCCTCGTAATCTTTGGTGATGATGTGGGTATCACCAATATCAGCGCTTATGGAATGGGTATTGTAGGTTACACTACCCCTAACCTTGACAAACTTGCTCATTCAGGGCTTATGTTCACAGATTATTATGCAGAGAACAGCTGTACTGCCGGCCGTTCTACTTTTATTACCGGGCAATGCGCTAAACGTACGGGCCTATCTAAAGTGGGCATTCCCGGTGCGCCGGTGGGTTTGCAGGACCGTGATATTACTATTGCACAGGCATTAAAACCACAGGGTTATATGTGTGGCCAGTTTGGTAAGAATCACTTAGGTGATAAAAATCAGTTTCTTCCTACCAATCATGGCTTTGATGAATTTTTTGGAAACCTGTATCACCTTGATGCGGAAGAAGAACCGGAACGTCCTTACTGGCCAAAGGAGGATACAGCGTATACAAGGTCTAACACACCTCGTGGCGTACTACATACGTTTGCAGACGGCAAGATAGAAGACACAGGTCCGTTGACTGCTAAAAGGATGGAAACCATTGATGATGAAACTACCGCTGCCTGTATTGATTTTATGAAGAGACAGGTGCAGAACGGCAAGCCATTTTTTAGCTGGATGAATTTTACCCACATGCATGCATTTACACATATACGCCCCTCTATGCAGGGCCAAAGCGGGATGCCTGGTAATGATTATGCGGATGGTATGCTGGAAATGGACGGAGATGTAGGCAAACTGATGAAGGCATTGGATGACCTGAAAATTACAAATAATACCATTGTGATTTTTACAACAGATAATGGGCCTAACCAGTTTAGCTGGCCCGATGCTGCCACCACTCCTTTCCGCAGTGAAAAAAATACCAACTGGGAAGGCGCTTACCGTGTGCCTGCATTTGTAAGCTGGCCCGGCCATATTAAACCAGGTGGTTTAACCAATGGTATGTTTTCAGGCCTGGACTGGTTTCCTACTTTACTGGCAGCCGCAGGAAACACAACCATTAAAAATGACCTTCTAAAAGGAACATCTGTAAGCGGTAAAACCTTTAAAGTTCACCTGGATGGTTATAACCAGCTGGACTTTATTACAGGCAAATCAGATTCCAGTGCAAGAGATGAATTTATTTATTTTAATGATGACGCACAGATAGTTGGCATCCGCCATGGAAACTGGAAAGCTGTATTTCGTGAGCAGCCTGCTCCGGGTGGATTCCCTGTTTGGGCTGACCCCTTTACCACTTACAGGGTACCTAAAATATTTAACCTGAGAATGGATCCCTACGAAAGGGCAGACATTGTTTCTGACCAATATTACGACTGGACTTTTAAAAATGCTTACCTGGTCGGATGGTTAGGTTACCATGCTGTTTTATTCCTGGAAACATTCAAAGATTATCCGCCATCTCAATTACCTGCCAGCTTCTCAGTTGATGGGGTTGAAGATGAAATAAATCAAATAAACAGCCAGATATTAAAAGCACACGCACCGGTGGGTGGAAATTAATTTAAAAATTATTTTGTTCTGATGAATACATCCCGGAATATACAGTACGGGATGTATTTTTTTAAATTAACAAAAGATGAAAAAGCTAACCATAACAATGATTGCCTTCCTGTTCTTTTGCTGCAATCCCGCACCTGATAAAACAGGCAACACTGACACCACTACAACAACAGTAACGGCAAATAATGCCGATCCTCTGCCTTCATGGAATGATGGTAATGTAAAGAGGTCATTGGTTGATTATGTAACCAATGCCGCAAAAGAAGGCAGCAGCGGTTTTATTCCTGCCGGTGACCGCATTGCCGTTTTTGATAATGATGGTACGTTGTGGAGCGAGCAGCCCCTGTATTTTCAGCTTTTTTATTCTTTCGATAAGATAAAACAGGTGGCGCCGCAACATCCCGAATGGAAAACTAAAGAACCTTTTAAATCTGTATTGGAAGGTAATTTAAAAGGTGTGCTGTCTTCAGGTGAAAAAGGTCTGTTTACTATAATGGGCGCCACTTTTGGTGGTATGAACGGGGATGCTTTTGACAAATCTGTAAAAGAATGGGCAGATACCGCAACCAATCCCGTCACCCATAAAAAATATACGGAAATGATCTTCCAGCCAATGGTAGAACTGCTGCAATACATGCGTGCCAATGGCTTTCAAACTTATATTGTTTCGGGTGGTGATATTTCCTTCATGCGGGCATGGGCCGAAAAAGCCTATGGTATTCCGCCGCAACAGGTGATCGGCAGTTCATTTAAGGTGAGCTACGATTCAACAGGCATACAACGCCTGCCTCAATTTGAGTTTATGGATGATGGCCCAGGTAAACCTGTTGGCATTTACCAGCATATCGGCAAAAAACCGGTATTCGCAGCAGGCAATTCTGATGGTGATTACCAGATGCTGCAGTTTACCAGTACTAATGCATTGCCGCACATGGAAATTATTGTGCATCATACTGATTCCGCCAGGGAATGGAAATATGATCGCGGCTCGCCCATTGGTAAACTGGAAAAAGGCCTTGATGATGCGCCAAAATATGGATGGACAATTGTAGATATGCAGCATGACTGGAAAAAGATATATCCGTAAAGAGCTGTGCATGATGAGCATGTGTTATGCTTTATACCTGCCATTTTAAACTCTGTATATCAATAACCTCGTCGCCATCATTCCCACGGCCTCTCCCGCTATTCGGGAAAGTGGGAATCTCATAATGAAGTTCTCTCCGAAGCTTTTAAGAATGAGATGCCCGGTCAGGCTGAGCATGACAGGCAAATGGTTGTGCTTTGCTCCTGCCATTTAAATCAATTACAGCTATATACCGGCTTCAAACATCAAAAAAATAAGCCTTATACTGGCGAAAACCTGTGTTGAGAAGTGTCACTAATTTAAATTTAAAAACATTATGCCTGTTGATACACTTAACAGGGCGGCACTTACATATCACGATCATAAAAACCATTTCATGATACAACTGACCAAAAAATGCGCGATCTTCTTGCTTATTCTTGTACCTTTTTTCTCTAAGGCCCAGCAACAACCTGCACCTGCAGGCGCCAGCGCACAGGAACTGGCAGATAAATTATCCAATCCTGTTGCCAGTATGATCAGTGTGCCTTTCCAAAACAACAGCGACTGGGGCATCGGGCCAAATAACGGATCAAAGAATACGCTGAATTTCCAGCCGGTTATTCCATTTAAACTAACCGGTAATCTTAATCTTATTACAAGGTATATAATACCCATCGTGGCGCAACGGGACATTACCGGCCCAAATACACAGCAGTTTGGTTTAAGTGATGCCACCGCAAGCGCCTGGTTTACCTCTGCACACCCAAAAAATGGTTTTATATGGGGTGTAGGTCCTGCCTTGCTTATACCTATTGCTACCAATGATTATCTCGGAACTAAAAAATTTGGCGTGGGCCCAACGGCATTGGCACTTAAACAGGGTCATGGCAACACCTTCGGTTTCCTGCTAAACCAGCTATGGTCAGTAGCAGGTGATAAAAACCGGCAGGACGTAAGCCAGTTATTTGTACAACCTTTCTTTTCACACAGTTTTTCCAGTGGCGCAAGCCTTGGCGGCAATATGGAGTTTACACAGAACTGGCAGGCGAACACAACCTTATTGTTTTTAAATCCTGTTATTTCAGGTATTACCAAAATAGGCAAACAGCCCATTCAGATGGCCATCGGGCCAAGAATACCGTTGGCAGGGCCCGAAGGTTTAAGGCCGGCTTTTGGTATCAGGAGTGTCGTGATCTTTGTTTTTTAAAGGATAAGCCCGGTGTTCATTTAACTTTAAAAGCATTAATTACCTGTTCTTTTTATAACTATCAAAACACAATATGAAAAAAGAGCTCTTCCCGTTCATTGTGATCCTGCTGCTGGCAGCCTGCAATCAAAACGCAGGCAGCAATACACAAACAGCAGGCACAGACACAACAACATCATCGGCAGTTTTCAAACCTGCCAATATACAGGAGCAGGTGATCTACAGCCGTGCCATGGAGGCCGTAATCTGGGGAATGCCTGCAGTTAATTACCAGCTCATGTACCAGGAAATGGCAGATAAACTGAAAGGCGGCTTTAATCAAATACTGTACTGGCCGGAACTGCTGGATTGGAAAAACCAGACACTCACACCCAATCCCGATGTGATCTACCTTATGCCTTTCTTCAATACAAAAGATGTTGGGCCGGTTGTACTGGAGGTTCCTCCTGCTGACAGCGGGCGCCTGAACGGCAGTGTGATGAACTACTGGCAGGCAGCTATTGAAGATATCGGGCCGGGCGGTGTTGACAAAGGCAGGGGCGGTAAATATCTCTTCCTGCCCCCGGGTTACGACACTAATAAAGTGCCTAAAGGTTACATTCCCCTTGCTTCAAACACTTACCAGGGCTATGCACTCATCCGTTCGGTGCTTAAAAGCGGCAGCGATGCCGACCTGGCAGCAGCCATCCGGTATTCAAAGCACCTCAAAGTTTACCCATTGTCACAGGCTGCTAATCCGCCGCAAACTGCCTATGTGGATGCAAGTAATATTGTGTTCGATGCCACTATTCCATATGATATAAATTTCTTCAAATCGCTCAATGAAATGATACAGGCAGAACCCTGGCTGGAGCGCGACAGGGCAATGATCGACCCGTTAAAGACCATTGGTATTGAAAGAGGCAAACCGTTTAACCCAGATGCAAGAACGCAGGAGATTTTGAACCAGGCTGTCAAAGATGCAAAAGCATGGCTGGACAACACCTATGAATCAATGCCGCCTTATTATGAAGGCGCACATTGGTTTTTCCCCGCTACTGAAGAAACACATCAAAGCCTTATCCACGATTTCAATGTTCCGGATTCCTATCCTGTAGATAACCGCGGCATGGTTTACACGATGGCATTTTTCAGTGCAAAACATATTGGTGAGTCGCAATATTACCTGATGACGATAGAGGATAAAGAAGGAAAACCGTTTGACGGAAGCAAACAGTATAAACTGATTGTACCTGCCAATGCGCCGGTCACGCAGTATTGGTCAATGACCGTGTATAACCGTGACACACATACATTCATCCGCGATGCAAAATGGATGGGGCGTTCATCACAAACACCGGGCATTCAGAAAAACAGCGATGGTTCTGTTGACATCTACTTCGGGCCTACGCCTCCATCAGGTGGTGAATCCAACTGGATACCTACAGATGCCAAAGGACAGTTCGAAGTACTTGCGCGGTTCTATGGCCCTCAGAAAGCACTGTATGATAAATCGTGGAAGATGGGAGATATAGAAGAGGTGAAGTAGTAAGTGGTGAATGGTGAATTTATGCTGTTTGCATAAGATTCAATTTTTAAACATTCAATCATCAACATTCATTTAAGTGTTTCTTCAATTGAACATTGCGAATTGCACATTGAATTGTGAACTTATTCTTCGGGCCTTTGTGGTTATTTTTAAACTACGAAAACACTAAGGCACGAAGGCGCAAGGGCTCACTAAAAACAAAATTTTGTGTCCGGCATAGTCCTTTTCAGGAACTATTATGTACCCATAAGTTTTGTTTACTTCTTTTCAACTTACCAAAAATCTTGTTCGGGAAAAGACTGTTCATACCTGGAAGTATAAGACAAGGTACCAACAAGTTCATTTGTTCGATAGTTGTTCGATACTTCTTCGATAGTTGTTCGATACTTGTTCGATCTATTACATCGAACAACTACCGAAGTTATAACGGCTATATTTCGTAGAAATAAGCTCTTAGGTATCTCCTGAACAGGAGACTCGCCGAACTATAGTAAGGTTCTGCCAGTTGGTTGCAAAGAATGAGTTATTGTATAATTTTCAGAAGAAGTTGTTCTGAATCAATGCTTTAAAAGATGTGGGCGCATAGTATCCCTTTCAGCAGACGATGCTTTACAACAAAGGAAGGTTGCAGCAGGTAAAATATTTTGAAACCAAAACCTGTTTTTTTACCTTTAACATACTAACCTGCAAAGGCATTATCTGCATACTATTCATCCAAAACTTAAACTATACTGTATGAAAAAAACAGCTCAGAAGATCCGGGATATTTTTGTTGCCGGGCTTATTTTTTTATTGCCATTAGTGGTGTTGATAGTATTACTGACCAAAATATTCCAGTACCTCACCGGTTTTACCACCAGGATCGCCGCTTTATTTGGTCTGAAAAGCTTTATCGGTATTTCCGGCGGCACCATCATTAGTGCCATCAGCCTGATCATTTTCTGTATGCTGTGCGGTTATCTTGTACGGGTCAGCTTCTTCAAATCTGTCAGCAGGTGGCTTGATAAAAAAATGATGGCACATATACCCGGGTATTCGGTTTACCGCGAAATGGCCTTGTCTAAACTGGAGCCAAAAGATGAAGTGCTGCCCTATGAGAGTGCGGCCTGGATAAATGTGAATGAAGTACAGCAGCCCGGGTTTTTAATGGAAACAATGCCCGATGGCAGGCTGGTTGTTTTTATGCCGGTGGCGGGCAACACAAAAGAAGGTACTGTATGGGTGCTTCCCGCAGATAAAGTAACAGTGGGCCGGCATACAGATATGAAAGCTTTCAGAACAGCAGTTAATAACCTCGGTGTGGGATTAGGGAAGATACAAAAAGACTTTACGGTAAAATGAAATAAAGAAATGCATCACAATACTTACCGGAAACCCAAAGCGGGTTTAAGCACTTACCTTTATATATAAATAAATGTTCATCAATCAATTTTAATGATCTCAAATGAAATCTCTATTAAAAAAACACTCCCTTTTAACAGGTCTTTTCTTTACAACTGCTATTGCAATGCTCAGTTGCAACCAACATGCTTCAAACACAACTGCCAGCAACAGTTTATCACAGGATTCTATTGTATCGCTTGCAAAACAAGCTTATATTTATGGCTACCCGCTGGTATTAATGTATGAGACCATGCATTCTACCACAAACGTTGAAGCACCTGCCTGGAACAATGTATTTGCGCCGATTAACCAGTTCGGGCATTTTCGTTCTTTTCCTGATGCTACTTTCAAAGCGGTTGTAAAACCCAATTGCGATACTTATTATTCTAGCGCATGGCTTGATCTTTCACAGGAACCGCTGGTACTTACCGTTCCCGACACAAAAGGAAGATATTACCTGTTGCCTATGCTTGATGCTTACACCAATGTATTTGCTTCACCCGGTAAAAGAACTACCGGAACAGGGGCCGGTAAATTTCTAATTACAGGGCCTTCTTTCACCGGGAAGGTACCCGATAGCATGCAACAGGTAAAGGCCCCTGCCAATATGGTTTGGATCCTGGGCAGAACACAGGTAAACAGTGCACAGGATGGTAAAGATGTAGTGTATAAAATACAGGATGGCTATACGCTTACGCCTTTAAGTAAATGGGGCACAAACTATAAACCTGCAAAAAATACAGTTGATACCGGCATTACCAAAGCGCCTCCTGTTTTTGTTGAAAACATGGACATTACCACCTTCTTTAATTTATTGAATGAGCTGATGGTGAAAAATCCACCTCCGCAGGATGACAGCGCCTTGCTGAATAAATTAGCTGCCATCGGGATCGGAGCCGGGAAACAATTCGATCTTTCAGCTTTCGACAGCGCCACTCAGTCAGCATTAAAAACTGTTCCGGCAGATGTACATCAGCAGTTAAGGGCATTTGCAAGCAAGGTGGGCAATATTGAAAATAACTGGAATGTAACAAGAAGCGGTGTAGGCAGCTATGGCACCAATTATACAGTAAGGGCTTTGATAGCGCTGATAGGCCTGGGAGCAAACCTGAATGCAGACGCTTGTTATCCTAATTGCCAGCTAGATGAAACAGGCGCCAACCTGGATGGCGCTAAAAAATATACCATCCATTTTGATAAAGGGCAAACACCTCCTGCCAACGCTTTCTGGTCGCTCACCATGTATGGCCCTGATGAATTGCTTATAGATAATCCCATCAACCGTTATACCATTGGTGACCGCAATAGCTTAAAATACAATGCAGACAGTTCGCTTGATATTTATGTACAAAATGCAATGCCTTCAAAAGATAAAGAACCAAACTGGCTTCCTGCGCCCAAAGGTGCATTCAGTATTACCATGCGCCTTTACTGGCCTAAAGAATCTTTTTTAAATGGGAACTGGAAGATACCCCCGGTAAAGGTTGTGCAATAACCTGCTTTCAATTGTTGTGCAGGTGGGTTTCCAAACGATTTCCCTACTTCCGGGTTTAGAGTCCGGAATTCCGGACTAAAAGCCCCATCGTTCGCACTAAAAGCTCAAAGTTCCGGGCTCAAAGTGCGAACGTTCATATTCCGGCAATAAAAAAACCCGGTTGCTTTAAACAATCCGGGTTTTTTGCTTATTACGGCTGTGCATTTTATTTAGCTGCAGCAGTAGAAGCAGGTGCAACGGCTTTACGCGACGTACGGCAAAACGGCCATGCAGATCTTCCACTATTGGTTGGGCATTGGCTTCTCCTCTTTTAGCAAACATTTGAACATTGGCATATTATGCAGGGCTGGCAAGAAAAGCTTCACTACCTGCAGGCAATACAGTATCACTAAGATTTCCCTTACCTGGTTAACAACATCAGGCAGTGGTTTCAGGGCGCTTACTGCTTTGAAATCTTTGCCTGATTCCGGCCCGTCCATGAAAGATGGAATAAATTCCGGGTTGCTGATGCAATAAGAATTGGTTTTGGAAACAAAGCTGAACAATTGTCGCTCATCCCGGGCAGGTCGTGCCGTTCATCTACGGTAAGGCTTTGCAGGTAAGGTTGCAGTAAGGTTCTAACCTGGTTTAGTGCTGTGGTAACCTATGTGATTACATCGCCAGGAATGCTGGCTGAGATACGTTTTGTACTCATTTTAAGTGATTTGAAGTTAAAAAATAATGACTGATTGAGATGAATGCGGGCGTTAGAGATTGATCGTTATTCCGGCGTAAGCAATCGTGTAAGTGTTTATAAGCAATTAATTTCTTCTTCCCGGATCCGGAATTAATATAAAATAATTATTGTTTATGTATCAAAAAAATTCTTCCAAAGCTTTAAAATAAAATCACCTTAATGGCTGAAGACAGTATGGGAAAGTGTCTGTTCAATTGCAAAAGCTGTTTAATATAAAAAATCGAAATAATAAAGTCAGAAATCAAACATAAAAACATCATGAAAAAAATCGTTATTGTTTTTTTACCGGTTCTGCTGCTTGCAGCATGTGCACAGCAAACCAATACAGAAAATAGTAATACAGATACTTTGGTTACTGGTAATAATACCAGTACACTGGATACAGCCAGTTCATCAGTTAAGGGCCCTATGCCGAATACCGTAATGACTCCGGCTTATGTATATCAGATGGGCAAGCAGATGTATTTCTGGGGCTGGCCACTCGTAAACCTGCACAACCGCGTTTTGGTAATGTCACAGATCCCTGAACCGGGTTTGAACGGCGGCGCGGTTCCGGTTGCGCCACTTGGGTATTTATGTATGCTTGCTGACTATATTACTCCCGACCAACGTTATGTAGCCTGTCCTAACCAGGATGTAGTGTACGGTGCTTCCTTTATGCTGCTGGATAAAGGGCCTGTTGTAGTGCAGGTGCCGGATTTTGGCAACCGTTTCTGGGTGATACAAATGGGTAACCAGCGTACGGACGGAATCGGCGGATTGGGAAGTATGTATGGCAGTAAAAGCGGGTTTTATTTGATTGCCAAAGAGGGTTGGAAAGGTGATATTCCCAAAGGAATAAATCAGGTGTTCTATTCACCTACAAGTGTAGCCTATGTACTGCCCCGTACTTTTGTTACAAATGATTCAATTGATAAAGCAGCAGTGCGTGAAGTGATCAGCAAACTGAATATTTATCCATTAAGCGAATATAACGGCACTATAAAAACAAAAGACTGGACAAAAATCCCTTCTTTTCCCGACCCCAACAAGAGCGAAGGAGGTAAAGAAGTTTCTTTTGTGATCCCTGAAAAATTCTTTGCAGAATTTCCGGCTGTATTACAGGAAGTATCGCCTTTAAAAGGTGAGGAACCTTTATATGCACAATTCCAGGCTGTAATGGATGCGGTAAAAAAAGATAGTAGTTTATATTCATCCTTGGTGAAGGCAGCAGTAGATGCGGAAAAAGAATTGATTGATCCATTACGCCAGTTTAAAAATGTAGGTGTACCGGTAGGTAATTACTGGAATACCACGAAGAATGGCGCTTCCTGGGGAACTGATTACTTAAGCCGCACTGCCGCAGCCAGGTGCAACATCTTTGTAAATCAACCGAGCGAAACCATTTATTATAACCAGGATTTGGACAGCAGTGGCAAAGAGTTGAGTGGCACTTCAGGTTACACCATAACTTTCAGTAAAGATGAAATACCCAAAGTAAAGGGATTCTGGTCATTAACGGTATACGATGCCAATCACTTCTTTTACCAGAATCCTGATAAAATATATTCACTTGGTACCAAGAATAAAGATTTAAAATTTAATCCTGATAGTTCATTAACACTCTACCTGCAACATACCAAACCAGCGGGTGACAAAGCTGCCAACTGGTTACCCACTCCAACAGCTAAATTCGGTTTGTTGCTAAGGGCATATTGGCCGGAGCAATCTATGGTGAATGGATATGTACCGCCGGCATTGATGAAGCAGTGAATGTTGAATGGTCATGGGTGAATTGTAAATCTGTTCTTCGTGCCTCTGTGGCTTCGTGGCTTAAAAATAACCACTAAGGCGCGAAGGCACAAAGTTTCACTAAGCAAAACAAAACTTTGATATGATTTAGGATTCAAGGTTCAAGGCTGGAGATTGAAAAATCAGACATCAGAAAATCAGAAATCAGAAATAAAAAACTATGAAGAAAATTATCATTGCTTTATTACCGGTGCTGCTTTTGGCAGCCTGTAACAACAACTCAAATACAACAACAGCGTCTTCTGATTCAACCGCAACGGGCGCTGGCATAGCTATGGATTCGGCACGCGCGATCGCCAAAGAAGCCTGGATATACGGGTATGCCATGTTCTACAATTACAAGAGCATTTACCTGTATGCACTCGATAAGGATTTCCCGGCAAATGCAGGCGGTTTTAACCGTTTTAAGCATTATGCCAAAATGTTTACCGATAAAGACACCAGCATCGTAACCCCAAACGATGATACACCCTATTCCTGGGCGATACTTGATCTGAGTGATGAGCCAATAGTGCTGGAATTACCCGCAGTGCCTGCTGAACGCTATTATGTGATGCAGCTTATTGATCTCTATACTTACAATTTTGCTTATGCCGGCGCAAGGTCAACGGGGAATAAGGCTGGAAAATATTTGATAGCCGGGCCAGGCTGGAAAGGCGACAAGCCTGCAGGGATTGATTCTGTATTTCATTGCGAAACCAATATTGTTACCATACTGGGCCGTACCGAGCTGATGAATGAAACAGATATGGCCAACGTAAAAAGTATTCAATCAAAATATATGCTTACTCCGCTGCATGAATTTACCAAACAGCCTGCGCCGGATCATAAACAATATGCCCTTCCCCTGCCTGCATGGAAGGAAGGCGATTATATGAGCGCTTCTTTTATTGGTGTGTTGAATGTTTTATTACAATATACTTCTGTTGATCCCGGTGAAACAGGACTAAGGGAAAGATTTGCCAAAATAGGGATCACACCAGGCAAACCGTTTGACAGCACCGCCTATTCCAAAGAAGAGTTGGCGGCCATAAATGAAGGCGTAAAAGATGGTATGGAAGCACTGAAAACAAGTATAGACAATACTACCAGTTCGATGGATATTTTCGGCACCCGTGCCTACCTGCAAAATGATTATATAAAACAGGCCACGGCGGCAGCAATGGGAATATATGGTAATACCAAAATTGAGGCTGTGTATGTGGGCAGCATCAAAGATGATGCAGGCAATATGCTGATGGGAGGTCAGGAATATGTATTGCACTTTTCCAAAGAGCAAATTCCGCCCGTAAAATACTTCTGGAGCACTACATTGTATACAATACCCAAACGTTTTCTTGCAACCAATCCCATCAACCGGTATTCAATCGGTGACAGGTCAAAAGGTTTAAAATATAATGCCGATGGCAGCCTTGATATTTACCTGCAATCCACTTCACCCGGAAAAGATAAAGAGGCGAATTGGCTGCCCACACCTGCACAGGGCCCTTTCAATTATGTGATACGGTTATATGGTCCGGCTGAAACGGTAACCAATGGTACGTGGAAAGCACCGCTGCCAAAGAAGATGTGATGATGAATTATAAACATGGAATTGTAAAAACACAAAATTTAAAAAAAAGAATAAATGATCATTCATGCATAAACAAATCCTCCTGGTTGCTTTGCCGCTGATAATAACAGCCTGCAATCAAAATACAACAACAAAAAGTAGCGCTTCACCCAGCGATACAACTTCTGTCAATGCTGCTATTGTATCGGACAGCACGGGTAAACAAATGCCGTCCGGCCCGGTGCCTAATACCGTGATGACAGAAGAATATGTAAAAAGCATGACGAAGGTTATCTACCTGTGGGCCTGGCCATTGGTAAATGTGCATAACAGGGTGGCTACGTTTAACCAGTTAAAAGAACCTATGTATGTAGGTGGTGTAATACCGGGGGCTCCGATCAATCGAATGTGCATGCTCACCGATTACATGAAGGCGGAACAAAGAATCGTAGCCTGTCCCAACCAGGATGTAGTGTATGGAGCTGGTTCAATTGACCTGCGCAAGGAACCGGTAGTGATCCAGGTGCCGGATTTTGGCGACCGTTTCTGGGTGTACCAGGTGGCAGATGAAAGAACTGATGGTTTTGCCAGGCTTGGCAAAATGTACAATTCAAAACCCGGTTTTTACCTGTTTACAGGTCCGGGTTGGAATGGCAAAGTCCCCGATGGCATAGCGGGCGTATTCAAAAGTTCAACTGCATTAGGGTTTGTTGCCCCCCGTGTTTTCCAGACAGATGATCCTGCTGATAAAGCAGCAGTGCAGACATTGATCAATCAAATCACGCAGTACCCGCTGAGTGAGTTCGACGGCAAAATGAAAATAACAGACTGGTCAAAAACCAAAAGCACACCACCGGATAATTCAGGTGGAGGGGAAACCAAATGGGTAAGTCCCGAAACTTTTTTTGATCAGCTTCCCGGTATTCTGCAGGAAGTTCCGCCCCAGGCAGGAGAAGAAGCATGGTATGCCCAGGTGAATGGCCTGTTGGATGCAATAAACAAAAATCCAAAATTGAAAGAAGCGGCGAAGATGGCGGCTGTTGACGCTGAACAAAATCTTATAACACCTCTGTTGCAGTTTGTAAACGTGGGATACCCTGTAAAAAATAACTGGACTACACAGAGCAACGGGGCGCAGTTTGGAGTGGATTATCTCACAAGAGCTGCCTGTGCCAAGGCAAACATTTTTGTCAACAAGCCTAATGAAACAAAATATTTTTACCAGGACCTGGATTCGTCAGGCACAAGATTGAATGGAAGTAATAAATACACCGTAACATTTGCAAAAGGCGAAATACCTCCGGTAAAAGGATTCTGGTCGCTTACGATATACAGCAAGGAGCATTTTTTTGTGCCGAATCAGTTGAACAGGTATTCGCTCGGTACAAAAAATAAAAACCTTCAAACAAATCCTGACGGCTCGCTTACATTATATGTGCAAAGCACGCCGCCGGATGCAGGTAAAATGAGCAACTGGCTGCCTGCTCCTAAAGATGTTTTCTCCCTGTATGTAAGATGTTACTGGCCGGAACAAACTGTTTTAGATGGAAACTGGAATCCGCCGCCGGTGGTAAAAGTAAAGTAGTGAATAGCAAGTGGTGTGAAAGTTCGCAATTGGGTAATTCGGCACAGCAGAATAAATATATATTACACACTTAAATACCTGGGAACAATACCATAAAACTAACACGATGAAAAAGCTACCACAACTGCTTATTATTTATGCCGGGTTATTGCTTTGCGCCTGTAACAGTGTAACCAGTCATGTTGCTGCAACAGATGCGGCAAATGCCATTTATTACAACGGCGATATTATAACTATGGAAGGCGACAGCGCCACTTATGTTGAAGCTATTACCGTAAAAGATGGCAAAATAGTTTTCGTGGGCAATAAAGCGGATGCGGAAAAAATGAAAGGGGACAGCACCGTAATGAATGACCTGCAGGGCAAAACATTACTGCCGGGCTTTATTGATCCGCACGGGCATTTTATCAATTCTTTATCCATGGCATCGCAGGCAAATTGTTCGCCGCCGCCGGTGGGTACAGGAAAAGATGTGGATGGAATTATTGCAGCGCTAAAAGATTTTCAAACAACTAAAAATATTCCAAAAGGAGAATTGATCATAGGCTATGGTTACGACGATACGCAAATGCCAAATGGAAGATTGCTAAACCGCGATGATCTTGATAAAGCATTTCCTGGTAACCCTGTAATGGTTATACATGTGTCGTTGCACGGCGGCGTATTAAATTCTTTGGCGCAGAAGAAATTCGGTTACACTGCAAATACGGTTACACCGGAAGGCGGCATTATTGTACGCCACCCGGAAACAGATGAACCTTATGGTTTAATAATGGAGACTGCTTTCCTGCCTGTATTTTCAAGCCTTCCCAAACCTACACCGGAACAGCAGTTGCAGCAGTTGAAAGACGGGCAAATGATCTATGCGGCAGCAGGCGTAACCACAGCACAGGAAGGCGCTACACATAAAGCAGACCTTGATATATTGGAAAATGGTGCCAAACACAATGCTTTGTTTATTGATGTAGTTGCTTACCCTTTTATTCTTGATTTAAGAAGCATATTAACCGGGCATCCTTTCTCTGAATTTGGTAAATATGACAACCGCCTGAAGATAGGTGGCGTAAAAATTACGATGGATGGATCGCCGCAGGGAAGAACTGCCTTCTTTACCACGCCCTATTTAACGGGTGGACCGGGCGGTGAAAAGAATTGGGTGGGATCACCAACGTTTCCGCAGGATTCACTCAACGCCTGGCTTAAATGGTTATACGGAGAGCATATACAAACTATTGTGCATGGTAATGGTGATGCAGCCATTGATATGATCTTAAAAGCACACCGGTACGCCAGTGGCAATGATAGTGCTGCTGACAGGAGGACTACCATCATTCACTCGCAGTTCGTGCGCAAAGATCAATTGGAAAAATACAGGCAGTATAACATGATTCCCTCTATGTACACAGAGCATACTTTTTTCTTTGGCGATGCACATATTAAAAACAGGGGCATACAGCAGGCTTCATTTATAAGCCCGTTAAATACCGCATTGAAAATGGGGATACCGGCAACAAACCATACAGACTTTAATGTACTTCCCATAGACCAGATGATGGTGGTATGTACTGCAGTGAACAGGACCACGCGCAGCGGTGTTGTGCTCGGTGCGGATGAAAGGGTAACGCCTTACCAGGCTTTGCAATGCATAACCATCAATGCAGCGCATCAGTATTTTGAAGAGAACAGTAAAGGCAGTTTGACAGCAGGTAAACTCGCTGATCTTGTGATTCTTGATCAAAACCCGTTGAAGGTTGACCCGATGAAAATAAAAGACATAAAGGTTGCAGAAACAATCAAGGAAGGTAAAACGATTTACAAAAAGTAGTAAAATAAAATCAATACGCTCAATATGAAAAAAACGCTCTTTCTATTTATTGCAGTACTGTCATTTGCAGCTTGTAATCAAACTTCAAAGCAATCTTCTTCAGAAGAAACAGCGAATACTGCATCAGCCAGTGATACGGGAACTGTTCAAACGCTTAAGGAGGCTTACGAATTCGGTTTCCCGCTCATTATTATGAAAATTACCCAGCAGATGAGTACTAACACAGATAAACCCATGCCGCAAAAAATGATGGCGCCGGTGAACCAGTTAGCCAATGCCAACCAGTTTCCTGATGATAAATTCCGTGTGGTAGTGCGCCCTAATAACGATACATATTATTCATCTGCAAATATTGACCTGGGGAAAGAACCGCTTGTTTTAAATCTGCCCAACACCAATGGCAGGTATTATCTCTTTCCAATGCTGGATGCATGGACAAATGTATTTTTCAGTCCCGGGAAAAGAACTACCGGAACAGAGGCGCAAACCTACCTGATCACCGGGCCAAAATGGAACGGTGAAGTACCCAAAGGCATGCAACAGGTAAAATCACCTACAGATCTTGTATGGATGCTGGGTCGCACACAGGTAAACAGTGCACAGGATGGTGCTACTGTGGTAAAAAAGATACAGGAAGGATATAAACTGGTTCCGTTAAGTGCCTATGGCAAAACTTATACGCTTCCTGCAGGCAGGATTGATTCAACCCTTCCTAAAAAGGCGCCTAATGATATTGCACTGGGAATGTCTGCATCAGACTATTTCAATCTGTTGAATAAGCTGATGCTGGATAATCCACCCTCTGACGCTGATGCAGGCTTCATGAAAAGGTTAGCACCGTTGGGCATTGCCCCCGGGGCAACTTTTGACGCCTCTAAATTTTCTTCAACAGTACAGGATGCTTTAAAAACAATACCCGCCTCGGCAAAAAATGACATGGATATGCAAACGCTTTCCAATGTTAAATTAATAAACGGGTGGGGCGTCAATCGTGGATTAGGAAATTATGGCACCAGGTACGCATTCCGTGCAGGCGTTGCTTTTGGTGGATTAGGCGCTAACCTGGACGCAGATGCTTCATACCCGGCTTCAAAAGTTGATGCTGATGGCGAACCGTATGATGGTTCAAAACATAATTATGTTTTGCATTTTGATAAAGGCCAGGCACCGCCGGCCAGGGCTTTCTGGAGTCTGACTGTATATGATAACGAGGGTTTTTTATGCACTAACCCGATCAACCGTTTTGCTATCGGCGACAGGAATCCACTAAAGAAAAATGCGGATAGCTCGATTGATATTTACATTCAGAAAGATAACCCGGGGAAAGACAAAGAAAATAACTGGCTGCCTTCTCCCGGCGGGCCTTTCAATTTGTTGCTCCGTATATATTGGCCAAAGGACGAAATGATAAATGGAAGCTGGAACCCGCCGCCTGTGGTAAAAGGAAAGTAGTGAATGGTTGGGTACGGTCAGACGCATACAGGCGTCAGACCGCTATTTTGCCGTATCAGCAATAACCAAAACAATGGGTTGCTTTTATACAACCAAAAATTGATGCTGTTATATATGCTTCATGGCTTAACGGAGAAGAAATAAGAATTGCGGGAGCTTCATAAATACCGGCCTAAAGGCATTAAGCCGCCTGGCCGGAGTGCTGCCGGTCAGGCGCATACAGGCGTCAGACCGGTATTAAAAAATTGTCTCTATAAAATTTTTATTAGCATATTGTTCATAGGTTGCAGCCATAAAATTTTTCCAGTCGATATCAATTAACTTCTTTGCCAGTTTTTGATTGCACAAATTGCCATTCTTAACCCTGCATAATCTTTAAAGGAAGAATATTCCCAATCTTCCAGGCGATCCGCTATTTTATGATGCAACGGATTTTGATGAATATAGTTGAAAGCAATGAACGGGTAATTTTCAGACCCGGTTTCAAGCAATTTGGCTTTTGTTTTTTGCCTGAATAACGATCCTGTGGTATGTTATTGAATGTTGATAGCATTTGCATAACTGCTCAATAAAATTCTTATGCCATTCGATAATTGCGATAATACAAGGCTGCCAACCTGTAAAGATTGTATTGAACACTGGTTTGTACTAATAAGAAAATGAAAATGATTCGGCATTAAACAATATGCCAGTGTTTCTGTATAAGGAGCAACAAGTTTTCTGTAAGCTTGTAAAAAGTATAAGTAATTATTGTTTGTAAAAAAGATTCGTTGCTTGTTGTTGCCCTGGTTATAAACATGATAGGTTTTGTAGGGTTCGAATTGCATAACACTATATTTCTGCCTAAAAATAAAATAATTATTGGTCTGACGGCATTAAGGCGCCTGGCCGGAGTGCTGCCGGTCAGGCGCATACAGGCGTCAGACCGGTACCCAGGAGAAGCTTAACGATTGAAAGCTTTTTTATACAAGAATTATAACTTAACCAGTTTTATATAACTGCTTTTACTTCCTGCCTGTATTAATACGTTATAAGTACCGGAAGGTAAGCCGCTTACATTGGCCCTGAGCGTTTGATTGCCTTTGTTTAAATAGCCATTATAGATAGTTGATAAGGTTTGTCCCTGCATGTTTATTATGCTTACATGTACAGCTGTACTTTCCTCCAGACTAAAAGAAATGGTTGCAGTATTTTTTACAGGATTGGGATATACCAATGCAACGCCGGCTTTATTAACCTCAAGATCATTTGCTGAGGAGGCAATTGCCTGCAATGACATGGCGCCAGGCAAAATAAACCTTGCTGTTAAAAACTCATTTCGCCTGAAGTTCTTGCCACCCTGCTGGCCTGTAACCGTTATCCTGGAGCCATCATCAGAAATAGCTGCCGCCACGGCATAAGAATAATTATTGCCATCCCATGTTATTGAAACAGTATCTACACCATTATTGCCCCAGGTTGAATCTGTGTGGCCATTTTGCGTGTTATAACGCATAAGCGCAATGTAGGGTGAACCGCTGTGAGAAACGGTATAACCTGTAGCAATGAGTTTGCCATCCTGCTGTAAGGAAACGTCATAAACATAATCAATACCATTTATTTTGGTGCTGTTGATTCCTGTTCCGTTAAACGTGCTGTCAAGGCTGCCATTTGTTTTAAACCGGTAAACTGAAAACAGGTTATCTACAAAATTGGATGCCTGCAAAAATCCGCCAACAATGATCTTGCCGTCGGGCTGGGCAATTAAATTCTGGCTACCGTCATACGGGCTAACCTGGGTAGTTGCAATGCTGTTTATTCCAAATGTATTGTCAGGTTTTCCGTTAGGTAATAACCGCATAAGATTGGTGATGCCTGCATCGCCGCTCATGCAAATGATCCTTCCAGATTTGTCGGTTGTGAATTTGGTGAACCAAAAATTACCGGTGTAAGTAAAATTACCATTGGTTCCAAAGCTTTGATCAATGGTGCCATCTTCATTATAACGTTCTACCTGTGTTTGTGCCAGGTAAGTAATGTCCTGGTTATTGTTGATGAGCAGCAGGATTTTTTTGTCGGGTTGTATTACAATATCAGTTGCTACTGCTCCAAATCCATAATATTTTATTGCCGTAGTTTGGGTACGAAAGCTGTTATCAGGCTTTCCATTCGTATTATACCGTGCAAACAAAACAAAATCTGTATCATGGCGGATGCTGAGGCCGGCTGCAACAAGTTTTCCATCTTGTTGAATTTTTAGTGTGGAGAAATTATCAAACTGGTTGGTAAATGATTGGGCAACGGCTCCGTTTTTACCAAAACTGCTGTCCGGCTTCCCGTTTATTTTATACCGCATCAGGATGGCAGCCTGTATAGAGGAAGATATTTGTGCTTTACCGCTTACAACGGTTTTTCCGTCTTGCTGCATTACCACATCGTAGCCAATACTGTTGTTAGGGTTACCAACGTTGCTAAGTACAAATCCGTTGTCACCGAATTTTTTGTCCAATGAACCTGGTTGTGCCCAAAGTGTTGTTGCTGAAACTGTAAATAGAGAAGCAATGAAGAATGAGTGTAAACATTTTTTCATTTAAAAGATTTATGATTTAAATAATGCGACTAAACTATTGATTTTGTGCAAAAAAATAGTTTACTGATACTTGTTGGGCAGTTTTTTTATATAGTCATTGCATGGAAAAGTTGTTTACATAAATGATTAATAAATTATGGCATGGTATTAACATTATAAACATCAATGAAATACAATGGCTTTTTTTTCCCTTTACTGATTATGCTCTTTTTTGCTTTATTAAATCCTTCTTTTACTAAAGCTCAAAAACCGTTAAATCATGATACAGCTTATTTTGTAACTTATCCTCATACACTTGTTGGCCGCTTTTATTTTTCAAAGAAGTACACCTCTTTTACTTTACCTGCTGCCAATGGCGGACAGGATATTGACTACAAGCCAAATACCCTGTTAACCATGGGTATAGGTGCTACCTATAACAACCTTACTTTAAATCTTGCTTATGGTTTTGGTTTTCTGAACAATGGCAACGATGCAAAAGGCAAAACAAAAAGTATTGATCTGCAGGCTCATTTCTTCCCGCATAAATGGGCGCTGGATCTTCTTGCACTAGACCACAAAGGCTTATACATTGAGCAAAAAGGTTATGCAGCGGATAACCCCGGTGCTTATTATTACAGGCCGGACGTGAAACAATTATTTCTCGGAGTTTCAGGCTACCGTGTGATGAACCCGGAGCGGTTTTCTTACAATGCAGCGTTTACGCAAAATGAGTGGCAAAAGAAATCTGCAGGCTCCCTGTTGCTGGGAGGATTGGTTTACTATGGCCAGATAAAAGGTGATAGTTCGCTGGTACCGGAGAAGATTGAAAATTCTTTTCCCGAGGCTGCCGGTATTAATAATATAAGTTTTTTCAGCGTAGGTGTTGGCGGAGGATATGCTTATACACTGGTTATGGCAAAACATTTTTACATCACCGGCTCCCTTATTGGCAATGTTCAGGCTAATTTTTCAACGGTTGAAAATATGGATGATAAAAAAAGCAGGACCGTGATAAATCCGTCTGTAATTTATAAAGCATCTGCAGGTTATAACAGCGATTCCTGGGATATAAGTGTAAACTGGGCTGCCACCGATTTATGGGTAAAAGGGAATTACTTTTTTGATGATTTTATTGTACCTGTAGGAAATTACCGCATTATTTTTTCAAAAAAGATAGCCCTTGGAAAACATAAGCATTGAGTGGTAAATAATAGGAGAAACTAATCTGCAGCTATTCTTTTCTTTCCATCAATATATCCCTGGTAAAACATGAGTGCAAATAAACATGTAATAATCCTGGCACAATTTCCTTGATCCGGATGTAATTTTTGCAAACAAAAACACGGGAAAAGCATTAAGGTAAAGTAACGGCAGGCATTTTGATTATAGAAGCATTATTATGTTAGTATGGGAAATGTCTCATCAAAAACTGATATAAAATATTAAATATGAAAAAAACTAAATTAGTAAGACTGGCGCTTTTAGCATTTGTAGCTTATATGGTGCCGCATACGCTCCTCGCACAGGATAAAGATGCCGAAAAATTACTTTCCGAAAGCAGGGATGCAAAAGCGGCATTTATTAAAACAGATCCTTCTATGTCCGATCTTTTTGCATCCTCCTACGGATATGTTATTTTCCACAAAATTGGCAAAGGCGGCTTTATAGTAGGTGGTTCGGGCGGCGATGGCATTCTGTATGAAAAAGGAAAATCGATAGGTGTGGTAAAAACGGGCCAGGTTACGGTGGGTGCCCAGGTAGGCGGACAAACTTACAGGGAAGTTATTTTTTTTGAAAACAAGGATGCGTTAGATCGCATGAAACAAAGCAAATTAGAGTTTAGTGCGCAGGTTTCAGCCGTTGCAGTAAAGTCGGGTGCATCAAAAAATGCAAAATATACCGATGGCGTATCGGTGTTTACCGAGGATCTTAGCGGCCTGATGGCGGAAGCTACAGTGGGCGGGCAGAAATTCAAGTATACCGCATTTTAAACCGCTGCGATAAGGCATTCACATAGGGCCATTCATTCTTAATACAGTTCTACAGATAAAAAGGCTTCCCTTTCCGGGCAGCCTTTTATTATTTCAGTACTGTAAATTTCTTTACCGCAATATTCTCTGATAAAGCCTTGGCACAGCAGACATTTAAGGTAACCGAAGTGCAATCCTTCTCCTCACAAAAGCACAGCAAGGAGACATACGGTAAAATACTCCTGGCAGTCTTTTTTATGCGGTGCTTATCGCGTTTTTGAATAATCGTAATAATCAAATTATGCGTTCTGTTTTTTATCATTCCGGGTTAAATTGCTTTATTTTATAGTATGCACGAAGATTATCAATATGTAGTTCACCTTGTGTTTATAGGTATCATAACCTTGTTCCCGGTGGTAAACCCTGTTGGTACGGCATTTATTTTAAATCCTTATTTTGATAACCTGACACGAAAACAAAGAAAGAATGCGGTAAAAAAAATTGCGTTGTATGCTTTTGCTATTTGTGTGATAACCTTATTTGCCGGACACTGGATTTTGGAGCTGTTTGGAATATCTATACCGGTTATACAACTGGCCGGTGGTATTATGATCTGTAAAATGGGATGGGAGTTTTTGTCTGCCGGCAACAATTCAGCCGAGCGGCAGGTAAAGGCTGAACATACAGCAGAAGCCGTTAATGTTGATACGCTGCAGGATAAACTTTTTTATCCCATTACATTTCCTGTTACCACAGGCGCCGGCACTATCTCGGTATTGTTTACCCTGGGCGCCCGCAGCACGCATGAAAATATGAAGGATTATCTTATGAATACCGGTGCGCTTATTATTGCCATTATTGTTATGTGTGTGCTGATATACATTTTCTACCTTAATACTAAAACACTTATACAATACATTGGCTCCAAAGGAGAAAATGTATTGAACCGCATCAGCGCTTTCCTGATATTCTGTGTGGGTTTGCAGATAGCTGTAAATGGAATAAGGGCATTAATACACGCGTAGGTTTACGCGAATCCCGGTATTGCACTTTTAAAAGCAATTTAAATAAGGCTTACTTGAACCAATTAACAACAACATTCCCTAAATATTCAGCAACATAACTGCCTTCTTCTGAATTTAGCTCTCCGATTTTGATAAACCTTTCACCCTGGTCAAATTTCCACATATTTTTAGTGTAGTTCAGTTCAGCCACAATAATACTTCTGCTTTCTGTGCCGATATGAACAAAGAAATGTTTCGAATGTTCATCAATATTTTTCTCGCTGCAGAAGCCTGAGTATTCTTTACCTCGCAGAGGTAATATAAATCTTACAGTTTTGTTAGTCATATTCCAAAAATTAAAAAAGTAGCAAACGTTGGTATGCTACTTTTTTAAAGGAAATTGGATTTTATTTCGGGGATATTCCTGTTAGTACTAAAATAATGCCAACCTTAATTAAAACACTTTACTTATAGGTAATCTTTATCTGTTGGTTGATACCAGGCCGCTTAGTGTTGATTCTGTTTCAAACAGGTTAAAGTAGCACAGAAAGTAGCTAAGCACTGCCAGAAAGAATGCTGCACGGAGGGAGCGCGCTGGCAAGGAGAAATATCCAGTATTCATGAACACTTTTGAAAAACATAGATAAGTGAATAAATGCGCGGAGCGATCATGTTGTCCTTGAAATGATTTGCATTCACGGGCACTTTAAAAATACAGATGACATCGCGAGTAATTTTCTTTGGCTGCTTTCTTTTTTTTAAGAATTGCAAAGTATTTATCGAGACAAATAAAAAACAATATGCTTGAGATAAAAGAAAGTGGCAAAAGCAATGTATGAGCGAGGCCAAGGGCCTTGAGCGAAAATAAAATAGATGGCATAAAAAAGAGGCTGCCCAAAAGGGCCAGCCTCTTAAAATTTCTGCACCGCAATTTTTATCGCCTTTTTTTGAAAAACTTTCCTAACAATGCAGATACTGAAAAACTAACAGCAGTACCAATAATACCCAGCACCGTTGTTTTCACAATATCCTCACCCGAAATGCCTATAATGGTTAAGATAATGCCACCGCATGCTGAATAACCAGTATGTTTAAACTCCTCCATCAAAGTGCATTGTTTTATGGAAGGTCAACTTTAACTATCGCACATGCATTGAATGCACCATTGTTAAGCACGTAATAGTCTGCATTCACCTTTGTGTAAAATTGCACCTGTAATAAAACAAAAACAGGTAAAGTGGATGCTGCCGGCAACGACAACGATAAATTCAAAGCTGCAGTATTTGCATTATCCCATGGCAGTATGGATGACAGTATAAACTGTGCCGGGTTTTTAATTGCATCCAGGTCTACCGGTGCACCTGCCAGTTGCAATTGGTAATGTGTGGTGCCCTTTGGGGCTGCAATAACCTGTGTTGGAATAAAGGAAGGCAGATCAAAAACTACATTACCGGTAACCCTTGTGTAGGTAAGATCATACAGGCAGGTTAAGGTGGAATTTAAAATGCCTTTATTGTTAAAATCGAAATCCTCCAACAACGAAAGGTCGCCGTTTTTTGCCGTACGTTCTCCTCTCGTACCAATAGTATCACTTTGTACTACTTTAAGCATGAGCGCCAGCAGGCGGCTTATCATCCGGTTGTCTGCAGATTGCTGAAGAACACTGTTAAAAGGCATACGCAGGGTTTTAGCCGATGCGCCTGCATTTCCAAATTCAGCCATGTTTTCCCGGGTTCTTGCAAAGCGGTCATCTGATAAGATCTTGTCTTTGGAAACAGCGCTCTTGATCTTAACCATGTAGCCGTCCTGCGATTTAAAAAATGTAAGGTTACCAAGCGTACCTTGCAGGGTAACCGTTCCTGTTTGCTGAGCCATAATTCTAAGTTTTTAAATTTGAAAAAATTGTTTTTAATGTTCCTACACGTGTAATGAAACCGGGTGCAACTTACAATGACAGGTAAAGCAAAAAGGGTAACAGGGGTAACAGTACCCCGGCTAAGAGATTGATAGATAAGTGAATGTGACAATAAAGTTCTATAGAAAACAGTTCCGAAAGATTGAATTGTTGCTGAAGCTTAAGTGCTCACCAGGCGAAGTTTGCAACTTCGTTTGTTTATCCCGGAGTTTATCAACTTCTTTGTTTGCTAAAAGCGTTATAGGAAAGCTTTAAAATACATGTGGCGAAGTTGCACGCGTCCGCTGTGGGATAATAGCAGCCTTGGCATTATCAGAAATTTTTAAGTAACAATTTAGGAGTTAGGACAAAATTATTTGCTTTCCCAAAAGGTAACAATCAAGCCTCCGGTGACAATAAGCGCACCGCCAATTAAAATTGATACGTTTGGTAAAGTTTTAAAAGCTATATAATTGCCAACCTGCCAAACAATAAAAAGAGTAGCGATATAGATACCGACAATCTGTTTAAATTCAACTGGCGCTAAGTTTAAAGTGAAGCCATATAAAAAAAGAAATGCTGCCCCGATCATAAAGAAAATAACTCGCGCAGTACCTGAATATTCATAAATGCATTTTCTAATTATTGCATCCCCTGCTACTTCGAAGATAGTTGCAACCAAAACAAACATTACTGGGTGAATTCCTTGTAAAAATTTTATCATTGCCTGCAAAATAAAAAAAGACCACAATATTGTGGTCTTAAATATCAATCACTGTTGAAAAGGTTTATTTACCACCAATTTATCATAAGCAAGTACCGGCAGTAGTAATCCCAACTCATAGTTATCATTTTTAAAATGAGTAAATGCATCACAATGATTGTAGCCGGGGTTTCAAACACATTGCATCGGGATTTGTAATTTCATCTGATTGCGAATAATCTTTAAAGCTTTGGTTCATATCTTCATCATCCATATAATGTCAGGCTTCAACTCTGGTTTGGGCATTACAAATGCTGGTACAGCAGCAAGGCTTAAAAGTTAGCCGGTGGAAATTTTAAAAATATCGAAGTATGTCAATTTCAGAATTTATATTAACCCAACCGGAAGAGCGGCAGGTATTATTATCACAACTTCATAGAATTATTATTCAAAAAGACAAAACTGTTACACGCTTATTAAGTTAAATCGTTATTAAGCAAAAAACAATTTATATATTTTCGTTTAATGCTTCTGTATAAATCGCTGTTATTGGTTGATGATGATGTGGATGACCATGAGATTTTCATGGCTGCGCTTGAAAATATTTCTTCTGATGTAGATCTGAAAACTGCTGAAAATGGTCTTAAAGCACTGCAATTGCTGCGGCAAAAAGCCGTAACACCGGAACTTATTTTCCTTGATATAAATATGCCATTAATGAATGGATTTCAGTTTCTCTCTGAACTGAAAAAACAGGATGGTCTGAAAGATATACCCGTTATTATGTACTCAACTACATCTGCACCGGAAGCAATTGAACAGGCAAAACAAACCGGGGCTATAGACTTCATTTCAAAACCTGAAAACTTTTCTGAACTGGAACTGGTACTTCAAAGAATTTTGTATAAATAACGGGCACAATTTTTTAAGTATACTTACTAATTAAATTAAGATGCCGGACGAAATTTCATTGAATGAAGAACAAAAAGAAATAGATCATGGCAACAGCCGCTTTCAGAAATTGGTTGAACAGGCTCCGATCGGTATTTGCATTATTAATGCAATAACATTAGTTGCAGAAATTTTAAATGAACGCTTTGTTCAGGTTGCGGGTAAGCCTTATAAAACGATCCTGGGCAGCTACTACTGGGATACTTTTGCTGAAGCTGCTCCGTATTACGAAACAGCATTGCAGGATGTGGTGGATAAAGGTGTTAAATTCACTGCCGATGAAGTAGAATTGATGCTTATTCGCGATGGAAAACCGGATTACATAAACGTAACTTTTGTGTACGACCCGATAAAAGGTGAGGATGGAACAACTCAAAAAGTAGCAATATGGGTAGTGGAGAACACCGAACGGGTAAGGGCGCAAAAAAAGATTGAAGACAATGAACATGCACTTCGTAATATAATACTGCAGGCTCCTGTAGCCATGTGCATATTCAGAGGGGCAGAATTTATAATTGAAATTGCCAATGAAAAAATGTTTGAGTTTTGGGGAAGGGGCAGTGATGATATAATTGGCAAACCGGTTTTTGAAGCACTTCCGGAGGCAAAAAACCAGGGTTATGAAGAATTACTGTCAAATGTTTTTATAACCGGTGATTCGTTTACAGCAAATGAGCTGCCTGTGGTATTGCCACGCAATGGTAAAAGGGAAAATGTGTTTGTAAATTTCTCTTATGAGCCCATTCGTGAAGTTGACAATAGTATTTCTGGTATTATAGCGGTAGCCATAGATGTAACAAAGCAGGTAACAAACAGGCATAATATTGAGTCTGAAGTAGCGGAAAGAACACGGGAATTAGCAGAAGTAAACCAGCGGTTACAACAAAATAATAAAGAACTGCAGCAATTTGCTTACATAGCTTCGCATGACTTGCAGGAGCCTGTAAGAAAAGTTTTCACGTATACACAAATGCTGGAAAAAAATTTAGTAGCAGTAGATGAACGTTCGGCTACTTATATTAAAAAAATAGCAGCCGCCTCTCATAAAATGCTGGCCTTAATACGGGATGTGTTGTCTTTTTCTCAATTATCCCGGGAAAGAGAACAGTTTAAACAGGTTAACCTTGCAGATATTGTAGAAAATATAAAAAACGATTTTGAATTATTAATTGAAGAAAAACAGGCGGTTATACAAAGCAAAAACTTACCCGTTCTTGCAGCGATCCCCCTTCAAATGAATCAATTGTTTGGCAATTTGGTTTCAAATGCATTAAAGTTCAGCAAAAAGGATACTGCACCTGTAATTGAAATAACAGGTAAAACTTTATCAAAGGAAGCGCTTTCGAAGTATAAAGATCTAAACCAATCATTGGAATACTATCTTATCCAGGTTTCAGATTATGGTATAGGTTTCAACCAGGAAAACGCTGACATTATATTTGACATTTTTCAACGCCTGAATAGTACAGTAGAATATGAAGGCACAGGAATCGGGTTAGCTATATGCAAAAAGATCGCAATTAATCACAATGGAAATCTTACTGCAAGATCAGGTTTGAACAATGGCGCCACATTCAACATTTTTTTACCAAAAAGCCGGTAAGGTTTAGAGTATTCTCTTCCATTGACTTAATCTCCGTCACCTTCCGCGGAACAATTACCGGCTTATACGCTTTACGAAACGTGTTTCGATTTTAATACAGGAAAACAATCAGATGTTCCTGTTTATAAATTTCAGTGTTCTAAAAAAAATTCTAATAAATTAGTAACTACTATGAATATAAAGAAGATATCAGCGGCAACACCGCCTGAAACCCCGCCACCTTCATTTAGCCTGGCCAAAGCAATAGTTTTGTATTTAGCTGTAAGCCTTATATTAAAAGTATACCAAAAGTTGTTGTAAACTCCAATCCTTGGCTTAGATTACATTGCAAGGTTCTTTTTTAAGGAATGAAGAAATGTGTGTAAGTGATGCATACCTGTGTTAATTAGGTTCAGTTAGTGTTCACCCTGTTTAAGTCTATTTATTTTTAATGACCATTTCTTCTGTATTTTTTTCTATATCTTTTAAAGTTTATGTTGGTGCTCTGCCGATTGATAGCATGTGGTTGGCTGCAGGGGTTCACATGCAGGCAACCGAAAAAGTTTTGCAACAGGTTAAGAAAATAAGAAATGGCGCCCGGCTGATTAACTTAGCCCTTCATTTTTTATTTTCTCCGAATTTCTCTTGCAGGAAAAGCATATTGAGATTGACAAGTAATGAAAAACCATTGGTACAAATGATGGGGATATCTGTTTTTAAAATTCCATACACTATTCAAAGTATAATACCGATGATCAAAATAATCAGCATGAGCAGGGATACATTTTCTGCCTTTTTTGTTTTTAAGTTTTGAATACATGCGGCATCATTGACGTTGCTGTTAACACGCCCGCTGTAATCCAGGTGATAAAGGTTAGAGAAGAATTGGATAAAAACTCAGCCATGTCTATTCTATTAAGTTGTTGTCAAAGCTTAAATCAAAACGTGAACCAGACCAGGACAATCCCAACTCTTTTCAGATTTGTTCCGGGCAATATTGTATTTCATATAGATTCAGGTATTAAAATACCTTTAATTGCTTTTTGAGCACTTTTCAATGCTTCTGCCATTGGGTGGTATAAAATTCTTTCAAGGCTTTTCTTTTCAACAGCTATATCCCAGAGTCCTGAATGATGCCATGTGATCAGATCATCCCAATCCGGCCTGTCAATTATTGGATAAATACACACACCAAACAAAGGAATGTTATTCGTTAAAACAGACGCACATTCTTCGGCTATCATATTAATCCATAAAGCCCTGTCTTCTTCCGGGTGACTTGTTTCTGTTATAACAATTGATTTGTGATACCGATGATAAACTTCGGTAATTAAATTATTCAATGGTTTCCATCTTTCGTCAAGTGGATCATTTTTCCAGATCAGGCTTTCAAGCGTATCACATACCCATTGGTTATTGTAGTAATAATTTAATCCGATCATATCGATGTATTCAGGCTTTCCCCTTAATTCAGGGCACATTCGCCCACATAAAATATCTGTAACCTGGAACTGGTATTCATGCTTAAGAATAGCATCGGCTTTTTGTTCAGGCGTGGCATAAAACTGAGCGACTATATTTGTTAGTGGTTCTGAAGTAAGAATGCGTACCGATGCATCTGTTTCTTTTATGGCCTCAATGCCTTCAATGTAAGCACGCATTAAATTATATTTTACTTCCCATCCATAGCCTTTGCAATAAGGCGTTGTACCGCAAACTTCACCGCCAAGCCACGAAATGAAACCTACTTCATTTATCGGTATAATAATTAAAGTATCCTTCGGACTTAAACATCTGTAAAAGCGTACAAACGATTTGCATAAAGCTGCAAACCTTCGTGCAAACATGGGGTGAAGGGGCGTAAGATCATCAGGAAAACCAAAATGGCAAAGATCCCATACCTGCTGAATGTTATTGCTTTTTCCTGCTTTTATCATTGTGGCTACGGCTGACCAATCGTACACATATGGTCGCCTCTCAACCTGGCTCCATCTTATGCCTTCACGAACGGTTGCAATATTAAAATCGTGCAGCCGTTTATAGTCTTCGTCAATCAGGTCAAGATGACCGGTTGTTTGTAAAAAGTCAACCCGGTTTCCAAATGCATTTAGTTTATCCGTGCATTCAAAACCCGCCATCCAGAAAGTATTAAAAGGATTATTCTGTTGTTGAACCATTCGGATTATACTTTAAATTAACAAGTTTGGCTTCTATACCAGCGCCCGCTATCTTATGTTCTGTTGCGGCCTCCTGTTGCATGATTCTTTTAAATAAGGTTAGGGACTGCCCTACTACCTGGTCCATATTATAATACTTGTATGTACCGAGCCTGCCCGTAAAATATACATGTGGCACAGTTTCGGCAAGTGTCTCGTATTTTTTATACATTTTATTATTTTCGGGCCTTGGTATTGGATAATACGGATCACCTTCAGCCTTTGGATATTCATACACTACAGATGTTTTCGCATGCTTCTGACCGGTTAAATATTTGAATTCGGTTATGCGTGTATAAGCCTGTGTGTTGGGATAATTTACCGTTCCGGTTGATTGAATAAAATCTGCATCATGTGTTTCAAATTTAAACTCTAATGACCGGTAAGGCAACCTGCCATAACAATAGTCAAAATAACTGTCTATGGCTCCGGTAAATATCAATGATACATGCGGAATAACATTTTTAATTTCTTCGTATGATGTATTCAGCATCACTTTAATGTTTGGATGCGCTAAAATATTTTCAAACATTTTGGTATAACCATGCAAAGGCATGCTTTGATATATATCGGTAAAATAACGGTTATCGCGGTTTGTTCTTGTTGGCACTCTTGCTGTAACAGATGCATCCAGTTCAGACGGATCCAGATCCCATTGTTTTTTTGTATATCCTTTAAAAAACTTTTCATACAATTCCTTTCCTACTGCGTTTATCACTACATCTTCAGACGTTTTAACAGGGTATTTTTTTTCTGACTTTCCTGAAAAGAATGCAGACACTTCTTCGCTGGTTAAATCCAAACCATACAAACAATTCACAGTATTTTGATTGATAGGAATAGGTACAAGCTGCCCATCCACACTTGCCAGTACATGATGTTCATATGGCCTCCATTCAGTAAACATACTTAAATAATCAAACACGTTACGGGAGTTGGTATGAAAAATATGCGGCCCGTATTTATGTACTAAAATTCCATCGGAATTATAATAATCAAATGTGTTTCCGCCAATATGATTTCTTTTATCTATTAATAAAACTTTTTTGTTTGCCTGTGATGCAAGTCTCTCCGCCAATACGCTTCCTGCAAAACCAGCTCCTGCAATTACAAAATCAAACATAGATTTCCTTTTTTTTGAGTATATAATTTTTATTATTGTGTAATGTTTTTTTAATGATTGAATTCATATCATTAAATGTATTATCCCATGAATTTTCAGCAAGAAATTCATCTACCTGTTTAAGCCATTTTGTGTTATTATGCTGCTGAAGTATTTTTTCGCCTGCATTGATAAACTCTTCTGAAGAATGAATAATGCTTACCAGGTTCTCATCACCATAAGGGCATACAACATCTTTTATAGCTGTTGAAATAACCGGTTTGCCTGCTGCCAGGTATTCCGGTGTTTTTGTAGGGCTGATATATTTTGTTGCTTCATTAATAGCAAAAGGAATTAATGCAACATCCCATCCGCTTATATAAGCCGGCAATTCGCTATACGATTTACTCCCGAGGTAATATATATTTTTATTGTGCGGTAAATCATGCACATCAATTTTTACAATAGGTCCCAGGAAAATAAAATTCCAGTCTGGTTTTCTTTCTGCTGCTTCACGAATAAGTTTTATATCAAAGCGTTCATCCAAAACACCAAAAAAACCTAAACGGGGATAAGGAATATTTTCCTGGTCTGCTGGTTGCTGATTATTTATTCTTGCCTTTGCGAAATGTTCTTTTTCTATGCTGCTGGGAAAAGGATAAATATTATGATGCAACTCTTTCTTTGCATTAAATAAACTAAAACCACCTGTAAATACAACATCAGCTCTCTCAAAAAGTTCTCGCTCCGCTTCCTTTAATTGTGGCGGTGCAAACTTAAAAGCAGATAATTCATCCATGCAATCATATACAGTTAAAGATGGATGAAACTGTTTGCTGAACATAAACATCATTGGCGAGTAATACCAAAAAATATAATTGCTAATGTGCTCTTCCTGCAGCAGATCTTTTAATAATTCAGACTGTCTTACAAGAATATCCCGGGTATCATGCTGGTTCATATGTGGTATAACAACATGAATATTTTCTCCTGTTACAGTTATTGCATTTCTATCATTCTCTTCATTAAAGTATGGTTCCTCTATATAATAAACCACATACGTTTTTGCGAACCTTGTAAGAAGGTGTTGGGGGCGTTGATAAACAAAATTCCAACGCAAATGTGAAAAACAAATTATAGTCATAGGCTTTTGAAGTATAGCGTATGGATATCTGAAAGAAATAATAATGCCACAGTTAAAAAGCGCTAAAATGGTGTTGTTTTAATCAGACATTGCATTTTTTTTAATCGCTTCATTTTTCATGAGTACCAATTTCCTCATAACAATTTGTGTTTATTTTTTAATACGTCTCATATGATAAATCAGGTTTATCTGACACAGTAGATAACTCATGTACTATTCTGTGAAATGTTAATTGGCAATTAATATAACTCGTAGTTATTGTTGAAAGCAACAATAAAATTTTATAAAGCAATTTTTTTCTCACAGATACTATAAGCGGCTATAGCCAGGGTTATAATTCTTTAATTTCTTTTATACGCAGCATGTATGAAATGCTCTCATCCGTAGTAAAGTAAACACTGATAAAAATGAAAGTCGTATGTTTATTGATAGATAGATCATTCACATACAATTAATATGACTTCAGCATCGCATACAAACTACAGCACGTCCAACAGCAAAGAAGAATTATTTGCAGAAGATGAATTTGTAAATCCTTTACCCCGTGCTGTATTAAGGCACAATACGCCAATACTATTAGATGGTGAGTGGAAATTTTCACTTGATGAACAGGATGCAGGTTTAAATGAAAAATGGTATCTTACCCATACTTATACAAATACTGCAAACTGGCCAGGCTCAATTGAACATCATATAGCAAAAGCAAAAAGCATAAAGGAAGAAACTACCTGGCACGATAAAGTGATAGTGTGGTATGAACGGGATTTTCCATTACCTGTTTTTACATCAAATAGTGCACCTTCTATGCTGCAGTTAACCTTTGGCGCCTGTGGCTATGAAACACAGGTTTGGCTGAATGGTGTTCTTTTAAAAACGATCGAAGGTGAAGCAATACACCTGGGCGAATACACCTCTTTTTCCTATGAATTAAACCAGCAAACACTGCAAACTGTTAACCGCCTCACTGTACGTATAACAGATACAATGGATGCCGATCTGCCAAGAGGCAAGCAGGAATCCAATGTGTATAAACGTGGTGGTATATGGTATCAAACATATTCAGGGGCAGTACGCAGTGTATGGCTGGAGCAGGTAGAGCGCAATCGTTTAAGAAGCCGCATTGGTGTTGTATCTGATGTAGAAGATAATCTTGTGCGGTTTAATATTACAACACGTATACACGATTCCGGCGCATATACTGTAAGACTTGAAATATATAATAGAAAACAGGAAAATGATATACCACTTGCTGCATCTGATTTTCCTTTGCAGCTTGAAGCGGGGCAAAAACAGCAACGCCTGGTACTGGAATTGCAGGAGGCAGAATTATGGTCACCGCAAAACCCTCACCTCTACCGGTTAGTAGCAAAGCTAACCGATGTGAATGGTTACGCTGCCGAGATTGAATCTTATTTCGGTTTACGTAAAATTGAAGCGCATGGCAGTTGTGTTTATCTCAATAACAAAGCAATTTATCTTGATGGAATTTTATACCAGCCGGCCACATCCACTTACGACCAGGTAAAACAGCACATGCTTGCAATGAAAGCACTTGGATGCAACCTGGTGCGTATTCATATTGCAGGTGTTGACCCGCGTGTATATAATCTTGCGGATAAACTGGGTCTATTACTTTGGGTTGAAGTGCCAAGCCCGCATCGGTCCAGCCTTAAAAGCAGGGAAAATCACAAGGCTGAATTATTACGTATGCTCGATCTTATTGGTACGCATCCATCT
>JABDFS010000007.1:172-55447 GCA_013286425.1 Bacteroidota bacterium | reverse complement strand
GTATACAAGGCAGGATAAAAATGGCGGTACAGCTTTTCCTGGTAAAGCGATTCTCTTCTTTTACAACCTTCAATTATTTCGTCAAGTTCTTCCAATAAACAACTTATTGCAGCATTTGAAAAGTGGCAAAGTAAAAAAATTAAGTTGTAAATATTTTATGCTGAATAAAGCTAACCAGGTCCTGGCGTTTGCCGGGATTTGCAATCCCGATTTAATAGTATTGGATTTACAATCCAGGGAAACCTGCAAAAAAAAATTATAAAGCGCCAACCAGTCCTTTAAATATCGCAGTCAATTTTGGTTCGGCTTCATTGGCTGCTGCCAATACTTCTTCATGCGTTATAATGTTATCTTCTTCGCGAATGCCAAGATCGGTTATGATGCTCATTGCAAACACTTTCATGCCTGCATGCGCGGCTGCAATTACTTCCTGCACAGTACTCATACCAACAGCATCGCCGCCAACAGCTTTTATTAATTTATATTCAGATCTTGTTTCAAACGTTGGCCCTGTTACACCGCAATAAACACCTTCTTTTACTTCATAATTCAAATCTCCTGCAATTGATTTTGCTTTACTGATAATGTCTTTACTATAAGGCTCACTCATATCTGGAAATCTTGTGCCTAATGCTTCTTCATTTTTACCTAATAAAGGATTTATAATAAACAGGCTGATGTGATCTTTAATGATCATGATATCGCCCACTTTAAAAGATGTATTCACGCCACCTGCCGCATTGGATATCAATAAAGTTTTTACGCCTAACATCTTCATCACACGAATTGGATAAACAACCTGTTGCGGCGTATAACCTTCATAATAATGAAACCGGCCTGCCATAACCACTACATTTTTGCCTGCCATTTTTCCAAATATAAGTTTACCGCTATGACCTTTTACTGTGCTTACCGGGAAGTGTGGTAAAGCGCTGTATTCAATCTCACATTCAACCTGCATACCACCGGTAAAATTTCCTAAACCACTGCCCAGCACTACGCCAATTAGTGGTTGCTCATTATATTTTGATCTTATGTGCGCTGTTGTTTCGCTTAGCTGTTGTATAAGATTGTTTTCCATAATTGCCTGCAAAACGCCAAAGATAAATGAACAGAATGCTTTACAATTTCAGACGAAGGTTTTTAATCCATTCTAAGGAATATGGCTAAAGGCACAAACCTCATGTTTTAATAACTTTTCCGCCAGGGCAATCATTATAGTTAAAAAGGGAAAGTAACTCCTAAAACAATACCAGCAGGCTTATTTCTACGAAAAAAATACGATATAACTTCGATATTTCTTCGATCTAATTAATCGAAGTTATATCGAAGTTATATCGAAGAAATATCGAAGTTATATCGAAGAAATGCGCTTGCAAACACAAATATCTTGTCATGAATTTTGTTAGCCGTTTGCGACAAAAAGTGATTGTATTATTGATTTCAATTGCTCTTATCGCACAAAGGGTTAAAATAAATATCTTCCTTATTTAAGAGTGGTTATATAACCTGTATGGAGCAATAATCTGCAGCAGCCCGGCACCAATGCTTAACATTTGCTCATTTCCCCTATTTTTGCCCACCACAAAAAATCAGTTTTTGCTTTATGAATGATACTTTATTTTATCTCGTCCCGGTTATGGGCGTAATCGGGCTCCTTTACACATTTGTAAAATTTAACTGGGTTAATAAACAAGATCCCGGAACTGAGCACATGCAAACCATCAGTAAATACATTGCTGAAGGTGCTATGGCTTTTTTAAAAGCCGAATGGAAGATCTTAGGCTATTTTGTTGTAATAGTTGGGTTGCTGCTTGGCGTAATGGCCATGAGTAATCCAAACTCAAGCCCTGCTATAGCATTGGCATTTGTAATTGGTGCAGTGTTTAGTGCAACTGCAGGTTATATAGGTATGAAAGTGGCAACAAAAGCCAATGTTCGTACAGCTAATGCTGCAAGAACAAGTTTATCAAAAGCATTGAAAGTTTCTTTTACAGGCGGCTCCGTAATGGGTTTGGGTGTTGCAGGTTTGGCTGTTCTTGGATTGAGCAGTTTGTTCCTTATTTTAAAACAGGTGTTTGCACCCGGCGCTCCTGTTCACTCAGATGAAATGATTAAAACAATCGAGGTGCTTACAGGTTTTTCTTTGGGTGCTGAATCTATCGCATTGTTTGCACGTGTAGGTGGTGGTATTTATACCAAAGCGGCTGACGTGGGCGCTGACCTTGTTGGTAAAGTAGAAGCAGGCATTCCGGAAGATGATCCGCGCAACCCGGCAACAATTGCAGATAATGTTGGCGATAATGTGGGCGATGTTGCGGGTATGGGCGCCGATCTTTTTGGTTCTTATGTAGCAACGGTATTGGCAACGATCGTATTGGGACAGGAAGTTACCGGTCCGAACGGCGATGTATTAAGCGGGACTTTCGGTGATTATGCGCCCATTCTTTTACCCATGATGATCGCGGGAATCGGAATTATATTTTCTATCATAGGAACCTTCTTTGTAAAGATCAGTGATTCTGCAGGCTTAAGTACTTCTGTAGTGCAAAGAGCATTAAACATGGGTAACTGGGGTTCAATTGTACTTACTGCCATAGCAAGTATTGGCCTTGTAAAATATATACTTCCTGACCAGATGGAACTGCGTGGTGTTTCCTTTACCAGCAATGGTGTTGTAGGCGCCATTTTTGTTGGTTTAGCGGTTGGTACTTTAATGAGCATTATTACAGAATATTATACGGCAATGGGTAAAAAACCTGTGCTAAGTATTATACGTCAATCCGGTACCGGCCATGCTACCAATGTTATTGGCGGATTAGCGGTTGGTATGGAATCAACCTTCTTGCCAATCCTGGTTTTAGCAGGCGGCATTTACGGTTCTTATGCCTGTGCCGGTTTATATGGTGTGGCAATAGCAGCCGCCGGTATGATGGCAACAACTGCTATGCAACTGGCAATTGATGCATTTGGCCCTATTGCCGATAATGCAGGTGGTATTGCTGAAATGAGTGAACTTCCAAAAGAGGTGCGTGAAAAAACAGATATTCTTGATGCCGTGGGTAATACAACTGCCGCAACAGGTAAAGGTTTTGCCATTGCTTCCGCAGCATTAACTGCACTCGCATTGTTTGCAGCATTTGTTGGTGTTGCCGGTATTAAAGGAATTGATATTTATCATGCTGATGTATTGGCCTGTTTATTTGTCGGCGGTATGATACCGTTTATATTTTCTTCCCTGGCAATACGTGCCGTTGGTGAAGCCGCTATGGCAATGGTGGAAGAAGTACGCAGGCAGTTCAGAACTATTCCCGGAATTATGGAAGGAACGGGCAAGCCTGAATATGAAAAATGCGTAGCTATTTCAACGGAGGCTTCAATTAAAAAAATGATGTTGCCGGGCGCTATTGCAATTCTTTCTCCGTTGATCATTGGTTTTCTTTTTGGCCCTGAAGCACTGGGCGGATTTTTAGCAGGTGCAACTGTTACCGGTGTATTGATGGGTATATTTCAGAATAATGCCGGCGGTGCATGGGATAATGCAAAGAAGAGCTTTGAGAAAGGCGTTGAAATAAATGGCGAGACTTATTACAAAAAGAGTGAGCCGCATAAGGCATCTGTAACAGGCGACACAGTAGGTGATCCTTTTAAAGATACCTCAGGCCCTTCAATGAACATTCTTATAAAATTGATGAGTATTGTTTCACTGGTAGTTGCTCCAACACTGGCGCAGTTGTATCATACAAAAGACACTGCATCTATACCAAAAAGTAAAACAGAAATTACAACAACTATTGTTGTAAAAAAATAACCGGGGTTATATTTTTGAGAAGCCGCTTCCTGCATATTGGAGCGGCTTTTTATTTTTTTATACTTCACACATTTAATACCGGATATTATAGATTATATTTTACATACCTGCCGTCATTAGAAGTACCTTTGCTGCTATAACTTTAATTGAACACCAGACCAAATAACAATGCAATGAAAAGACTAGTATGCCTGCTGCTTTTTATATTCCCGGTTGTAGTTTATTGTGTAGCGCAAACAGATTCAGTATCAGACAAAAAAGTATACCGGGCTCCCTGGTTTGTTGAGCGTTTTCGTGCAACCGCAGGAACTTTTGTACCTATAAACAACACCAACATAGAGGTTGGGTTAACTAACGGCGATATGGGTACCGATATTGATTTTGAGAACGATCTTGGATTTAACAGGTCTACCGGTACTTTTATTGCCGGTTTTCAATACCGGATAAAACGGCGGTCAAGATTTGACCTGAATTATTACAGTTTCAACAGGAGTTCAACCTATACTTTACAGAAAGACATTCATTTTGGTGAAGACACTTTTCATATCAATTCATCAGTGAATGCTTTCTTCAATACAGACATTTTTCGTTTTTCTTACGGCTACAGCATTCTTGAAAAACCAAGGTATGAATTGGGACTTATCGTTGGTGTTCACATTGTTCATACAAAGGCAGGGTTAAGTGCAAACGGTGCCAGCGCATCTTTTGCTTTGGAAGATGATTTTGGGTTTACCGCACCCTTGCCTGATGTGGGTATTTGGGGAGGTTATGCCATCAGTAACAGGTTTGCTATAAATGGCGAGATCAACTACCTGTCATTAACTGTAGGTGATATTACAGGTAGGATATTGGGCGGGTCATTTGCTTTTTCCTGGCACGCCCTGAAACAATTAGATCTTTCCTTAGGCTATACAGGTTTAAACTTCAAAGTAGATGCCACTAAACCTATACTCTCAGGCAGCTTTAAATGGGGGTATAACGGCCCTTCGCTTACAGCTAATTATACTTTCGGAAAAAAATATTGGGTACATTAAAATAAATCAACGCTTGCGCACATATAGAACCTGTCATTTATTGCTATCAGTTTGAATGCAGTTGATTTGCAAGTTCTATTCCCCGGCTATGAGAAAATAATTATTTCTTTTTAGTCCCACCGGGTTTTGAATTAGCAGTGGCTGGTTTTTTTGTACTTCCACCAAGATTCCCCCCGCGGTTTGTCTGATTAAAATTGTTATTGAGATCCTGGCTCCGCTCACGGTTCTCCATTTGTTTATCCAGGTTATTATCAGCAGTATTATTTGCCGGTTGCCAGCTATTGCCATTTCTTTCCTGCCAGTTACCCTGCTGGTTGCGCTGGTATATATTACCCTGTTTATCCGCAACCACATTATTCCTGTTCAGGTTGTTGGGCTGATTTGATTTTTTAATATCACTGTTAACAGGCTGGTTTTTAATATTGCCTGTTCTCTTAATGTCGTTTGTTGAAACGCCGTTGCGCCTGTTGTAAATATTGTTCGAATTATCAATATTAATGTTTACGTCGCCGCCAATGTAAACAGGGCCACGTCCTCCATATATCCCACCGCGATAATGCGGGTAATAAGGAGGCCGGTAAACCGGCGGCCCCCAGTAACCATGATAACCACCGGTATAAAAGTGAAAGCTAAAAAAACCGGTGCTGTAATGAAAGCCCATGCTCCATCCTGTCCATGGGTTGTAATGCATACTAAAACCATAAGTAACCGGGCGCGGATAATAATAAACACCATACCATGGATTATAATAAAACCCGGTTCCATACACTACCACAGGGCCATACACATAACATCCCATGTAACCCGGCGTATAGCCTACATAAATATATTGAGGCGTGGTTTCATAGATGTACACGTATTTAATATTATACGCACCACTGCTTGCAGGAATATTATCGACGTCTTTCGGGCGCTCATCTGATGCCGTCCATGGACCATCCGGTTTTGCTGATTTGAACCATACACCATTGTCTACGCAGTAATAATTATTGCCTGATTTTATAACAGTGCTGCTGGTATTTTGCGCCAGGTAAAGGCTCGTGCCTTCTATCTTTTCAAACTTTGGATCACCATCATACTTTACCGTACAGGTAGCAGTTTTACGGTCAACCTTTGCCGTCTGGGGAATTTGCGCATCCATCACTGCATCATGCGCTTCATCTGTGCCCGCAACGCTTGCAAGCACTGCATCCTTTTCAGAGCCTTTCGGTATTTTGGCAAAATCAGCAGGCAACTGGTTATTCGCTACATACGACCATTTATCAGCATCAGTTAAAGATGAAGCAGTGTACCAGCGGCCTGATAGCAGTACGTAATATTTATTAGTAGCGATGTTCATAAAAACCTGGTCGTCACTGTTGGAGACATATAAAAGCTGTGTTCCTGTAATGGTTGCAAAATTTGCTTCACCTTTTGATTGCAGCAATTCTGTTGGTTGTGTTGCTATAATAACAGCCGGCGCTGCATCCTGCGATGCCTGGGATTTTGTTTGATTTTGTTTTTGCTCTTCTGCTTTAATCTGTTTATCCAGTTCCTGCAACTCTGCCGGCAGTTTTGTTGCCTGCTTCCAGCCTGTATTAATGGAAGCAGAAGTGTACCATGTTGTACCTCCGTATAAATAATATTGATTGTCTTTCGGATACTGTACAATAAGAAATACACTATTGATAACGCGTTTCATTTTCAGCTTCTCATCCTGTTGCAGTTTAGGATCTCCATCAATCAATACCAGTATTGATGGCTGTTTTGTATAGATGATCTTTGGCGGATCGTTTTTTAAATTTACTGATGCATTTTTCTGCTCCTGTTCAACCGCAGCAGCTATGTCATCCATAGTAGTGCTTAATTTTAATTTCGGTATTTCAGTTTCGAGATAAGCTTTTAATTCATTGGTCTGCGCGGTATCTTCTGTGCCTGTTAGTTTAATGTCGTTGATCTTTATACTTTGTAATACAGCCATCCTGTTATCGCGGTTTGTTTCCATAACAGCAGTAAACCATAATGCTCCGAACACAGGCTCATCCGTCGATTTTTGCTTTACCGAAAATGCAGTTCTTCCTGTAATAATATTGCCTTCCATTTTTTCCGGCTGTGGCTGGTACAAGGCTATTTTTCCGCCATTTGCATTTTCCAAGGTACGCGGCCATTGTTCCTGTGCAGATGCAATATTTATTGCTACAAACAGGAGCATGCAGCATACAAAACTTTTTATCATAAGTGTTATTTATTTTTAGAAATTTTCTTAGGTATCAACTGGTTTTAAAAAAAGGGTGTACCAATTCCTGGCCGATTATAATAATGATAACGAGATAAGATAAAATGGCAATAACAATTTTTGCAGTAAGTTTTTTATTGCCGGTTGCTTTATAGAACCGGTATCTTGCAGTAAACAAATAAATCAATACGGCTACAACAAAAAAGACCCTGAAATAAAAATTAATATCAAGGTACCTACCCAGCAATAGAAATGGAATGAACAGCAACTGGAACACAGTAACCTCACTAAACATAAAAGTATTCGCTATCACCATTTCAGGAAGTGTATATTTTTTCTCATAAAAGAACAGGTAATCACCCACACTGCAGATCAGGCAAAAAATTATAGTCCTTACGGCAAAATATTTGTGCGCAAGCAAGGCGTTTTGTTCTTCCAGCTTATCAAGACTTACTGAGGCAAGAATTGTTTGAAAATGAAAATGCACATACAGGTAAGAACATAAACCTGCCAGTAATGTCAACATTAAAAACGGGTTGAAATGAGGCTTACGTTTTCCTTCCAGGTACTCACGTATCATATCGCCCGGCCTTACTGTTAATTCCTTTACGGTGTAAAGAAATTCTTCATTCAGATGAAGAATAGCATGCGGAAGATGATGCCATACTTCTTTCCATGTTATCCTGTATGTACTCGCTTTCTGGCCACAAACATTGCAGAATTTTCCTTCGAATTGATTGCCACAATTCTTGCAGGAAAAAATATACTTTTCCATATAATGTATGCATCCGGGCTTGCTATTGATAATAATTTAATGATTCCCCCAGGCGTCTAACCTGATTATTAATCGTCATCATTCTGAGGTTTATAACTGGCCCTGTATAATGAATCAAAATGCCCGCGATGATCATATACTTCATTCTGTTTTGCATACTCATTCCATGCTTTTATCAATTCATTTTTTATATCAGGAAATTTATCTGAAACATCAGTTGTTTCCCCGGGATCTTTTTCCAAATCAAATAATTGCCATTCACCTGTTCCGAAAGGCTGGGGCAGGCGTAAGATTTTCCAGTTGCCTTTTATATAAGCTTTCATTTCAAATAATTCCCAGCCCATTCCATCATTTGAATGAACAGTTGTTGAATCACCTTTCAACACCGGCAACAAAGACTTTCCTATGAGCGGATGCATATCTTTTCCTTCGTATTGCTGTGGGTAAGATGCACCTGTAAGCTCAAGAATAGTTGGCATTATATCAGTAACATGCACAAAGCTTTTATTCCATTGCCCGGCATCTTTCATTTGTCCCGGCATCTTAATGATCAGCGGAGCTTTAATTCCACCTTCTGAAGTAAAGCTTTTGAAAAACCTGTACGGAGAAGTTGATGCCTGTGCCCAACCTGGTCCCATTTCCGCATAAGAATTTTGCAGGCCAAGATTGTTCAGTGAATTATCAAAAGAGGAAAGATACCTGCCATCACTATTTCCCGGGTAGGTAGTTGCCACTGCTCCGTTCGCACCGTTATCGCTCATAAAAATGATCATGGTGTTATCATACATTCCATTTTTTTTCAGGTAACTGATAACACGGTTTATGCTCATATCCATATAATCGAGCATACCGGCATACACTTCCATTTCTCTTGCAAGATGTTCCTGCTGCTCATGTGAAAGAGAAGACCATTTTGGTATAGCGGAGTTGCGTATAAAATTATTTGCATCTTTATCAACAAGGCCCAGCGCTTTTAAATTGTTCAGGCGAAGCATCCAGAGTGAATCCCAGCCCATGTCAAATTTTCCCTTGTATTTATCAATGTATTCTTTGGGTACGTGTAAAGGATCGTGCACAGCAGTGTAAGAGAGATAGGCAAAGAAAGGTTTATTGTCCTGCCTGTTCCTGTCAATGAACGCAAGCATTGAATCAGTATAATTTTTTGAAGAATAGAAATCCTGCGGAGGGTCAACTTCTTTACCGTTTCTTGTATAAGCCATATGCTGCGGAGGCGCTAAAGCTTTCTTATCATTCCAGTGACTGCCGCCACCTGTTCCCAGGATAAAGGTTTGTTCAAAACCACGATCGTAAGGATCTTGTCCGCTACCTTCACCCAAATGCCATTTGCCTGTCATGTAAGTATGATAACCGTTGCTGCGCAATATTTCCGGAATTGTTACCACCTGGTCACTCAGATGCCCGGAGTAGCCGGGAAGATGCTGATCGTGTAAGGTAGGGTAATCCATTTCACTCATAATTCCCAAACCGGCAACATGGTTGTCGTTGCCTGTAAGCAATGATGAACGTGTTGGCGAGCAGGTTGGCTGAACATGAAACCCGGAAAATAACATACTGTTTTTTGCAAGCTCATCCAATGCAGGTGTTTGAATATTGCCTCCAAACGGATGAATGTCACTGTAGCCCAGGTCGTCTGCAACAATGATTAATATGTTTGGTTTGGAAGGCTGGCTTTCTTCTTTTTGCTTTGTTTGATTGCAGGAAGAAAAGCCAATTACTGCGATACAGATCAACACATGCAACTGTCTCATTTTGTATTGGTTTTTGATAGATTTAAAATTAAAGCTTATGAGCTATCACTTCGCAGGAACAGGATATTTCTTGAACAATTTTTTATGCCTTAAGAAATTTTTATACCTTTCATTTCTTAGAACTATTTGCAAATATTGACTTTCGCAAAAGCTATCACCAAGACAATTAGAGTAACATACCGTAAAACAGCAGTAAATGAAAGAAGGAAATTTTACCTCAGGTGAGGTGATTAAACAGCTTGAGCGTATTCTTTCCGCAGAAGTGTTTATTAATTCAAATGCTTTATCCCGTTTCCTGAGATTTGTGGTGGAAGAAACCCTTGCCGGTAATGCAACTCAATTAAAAGAATATACTATCGGCATAAATGTTCTATCCAAAACAAGCCGTTTTAGCCCGAAGGTTGACCCTATTGTACGCATTCACGCAGGAAGATTAAGGCGCGCTTTATATGAGTATTATGCTACGGGCGGAAAAAATGATCCTGTTGTAATTTCAATACCTAAAGGAAGCTATGTTCCCGTATTTTCAGAATGGATAAGTTCAGATAATACGGAACAAAATTCAAATCAGCCGGAGATTATTGTTAGAAAGAAACCATCCGTAGCAGTGCTGCCATTTAAAAATAATAGTATTGATGCCGAAGCTGTTTTTTTTGCAGATGGTTTGGGCGACCAGATAAGTACAGAACTGGCATCATACCCTGACCTCTCTGTTATCTCTTATTATTCCTGTCGCAGTATTGCTGATAAAGTGGTTGATATAAAGGAAGCCGGCTTACTGCTCGATGCGAAATATATTTTAACCGGTACTGTTCAAAGTGACAGTAACCAGTTAAGGGTAAGAGTACAGCTTGTTTTGAGCGAAACGAGAGAGCAACTTTGGGCAAATTCTTATGAAAGAAAAAATACGGTACATGATTTTTTTGAGATCCAGGATGAAATTGTCTGGAAAGTAATAAACCAGACTGCCGGGCAATTTGGTGCTATTTTAAGGCATGCTTCCAACCTGTTATATAAGAATAGCATTGATGACCTTAAAGTATTTGATGCGATTTTTTGGTATTATCATTTTGTAAATGACATTAAAGAAGATATTTATAAAAGATCAATTGCGGCGCTGCAGTATTCGGTTAAGGTAGACCCCGGTTATGCTTTGGGATGGGCTGTATTGGGTGAAATTTATGTAGCTGGTTTTTTTATGGGATATAAAACGGACAACGTTGAAAATGTAATAGAAGAGGGGCTTAAATGCGGAAAAACAGCTTTAAAAATTGATCCGTTGTGCCAGCATGCTTACCAAACGATAGCACTTGCAAATCTTTTTTTGCAAAACAAGCCCGAATGCATGAAAGCAATAAATGACTGGTCAAATATAAAACCTGGTGCTGCAGGCATAATGGGAGGAATTGGAGCCTGCCTCATATTTGCCGGTGAATACGAAAGAGGTATGAAATTGCTGGATGATTCGGTTCACCTTAATCCCTATTATCAATGGTGGCTCAATGGCGGAATCAGCTTTTACTATTTTAAGAACGAAGCCTATGAAGATGCCATCTATTGGGCTGAAAAAATGAATATGCCGCACGTTCCATGGGAATTATTGATAAAAACAGCAGCATTTTCTGAACTTAATAATATAGATGAGGCAAAACAATGTGCTACTCAATTACGACAGCGGTTTCCTTATATTGATAATATTATGGAAGCATATTTAAATGCTTTTTTGTTTGATAAAACGCTTACAAAAAAAATATATACAGCTATTTTAAATGTGCAGATATATTGCCTTTCAGAAAGTAAAACAGGAGTCATACAGTTACAGTTATAAAAAATAAATTAAATTTTATACAGAAAGAGGTTGCTAAAAAAACAGCCTTTTTTATTTTTACACCCATATCAGAAAAGCAAATGAAACCCCTTCTTTTAATTTTAATAAGCTGTCTTGTTGTTTCCTGCAATACAAACAACAATAAAAGCGCATCCGGAGATTATGAAAATATTCCGCTGGAACGATCTGATGTAAATCCAAATCCTGTTAAAACATATTCTGAAACGGTAAAGAGTTTTGAGACAACAGATGATTTTAAGGTGAGTTTGTTTGAAACCAAACAAACCTTTCATTACCTGGTAAAGATCCAATATAAAAATCTTGATGAAGAAGACACTTTAAAGGTTCCCAATTTTGGTATTCAACCTTCAGTAGAAATTGTAAAGGGAGATTCAATACGGCCGTCTTGCATTGTTGGTTTTAACGATGAAAAGAAACAGTTCAGGGAATCAAAGCTTGTGTATTTTGAAGATAATTCGCTAAAGATAAAAGTTTTGAAACATTATGCAGTTGCAGCTTACCAGGGCGATGCGCAATGATAATTCTAAAAATTATGTTGTAACCTGTACAGTTAAACCTGTAGCTGCATAACGATTATACAGATGACGGTAATGCGACGCAACGAAGCCAAACAGCATTACAGGGGCCGGTAATATAATATTCACAAATCAGAAACAGGGTTTTTGCAAAAACTTTGATAATGATTGCGATTTATTGGCAGCAGTTCATTACCTTTGCCGTCCCAAAAAAAAGATTTTATGGCAAGAGTTTGCGAAGTAACCGGTAAAAAGCCAATGGGCGGCCATTATGTTTCTCATTCAAACATTAAGACCAAGCGCCGTTTTTTACCAAATCTTCAAACAAAACGTTTTTATTTTGCTGAAGAAGACAAGTGGGTTACTTTAAAAGTTTCAACTGAAGCAATCCGCACTATTAATAAAAAAGGATTGGCTGCTGTTATTAAAGAATTAAGAGCCAACGGCAATCATATTTAAAGTAATTAAAGCGCTTTACAATGGCAAAGAAAGGAAACAGAGTTCAGGTAATTTTAGAATGCACAGAGCATAAAACCAGCGGCCAGCCGGGTACAAGCCGCTATATTTCTGAAAAAAATAAGAAAAACACTCCTGAACGTTTAGAACTGAAAAAATACAACCCGATTTTGAAAAAAGTAACTGTTCATAAAGAAATTAAATAATCATGGCAAAGGCAGCAAAAACGGCCATTAAGACAAAAGATCAGAAAGCCGCATCAGAAGCAAAAAACTGGAGTAAGGTTATACGTTCTGTACGTAGTCCTAAATCAGGCGCTTATACTTTTAAAGAAGCGATTGTGCATAAAGACAAGATCAAAGAATTTCTTGCCGGTAAATAATTCTGTATTATAAACTTATTAAAAGCTGTTCAATATTTTGAACAGCTTTTTTATTTGCGGTTAAAAGCCCTCTTTTTGAAGAGGTTTTATTTTACCGTTCTGGCTTTGTTTAAAAAGTTTTTTCCATACTTAAGCTTGATATTATCAATTGCTTTGTAGAGGTTTGTTTTGCGCGAAACATCATCAAACAAATTTCCCTGGAAAGTTATATTGGTGAAATCAGTTAATCGTACACCAAGCAAACGCACAGGTTGCCCTTTTTTATATAATTGATGAAACAGATCAATTGCGACGGGAATAAATTCATCATCGCGAAAAGTATAATCAATTGTTGTTTGCTTTGATGTTGTTTCAAAATTTGGATAACGTATTTTGACTGCAATACAACCGGCGAGCTTGTTATCCTGGCGCAATTCAAAAGCAACCCGCTCTGTCATTCGCACAAGCTCACTCAGTAAAAAATCTACATCGGCAGTATTTGTTTCAAATGTATTTTCTGTTGATATGGATTTTGCTTCATGCCATTCAGAAACACTACCATGATGCAGCCCCTGCGCTTTATCCCAAAGATCAAGCCCCCATTTACCCAAACGATTTTCCAGTTCATCTTTAGGTAATTGAATAATATCTCCGATAAACTGAATGCCCATTTCATTCAGCACAGCTAAAGTATGTTCACCGACCCCGGGAATTTTTTTTACAGGCAAAGGCGCAAGAAAATCTTTTTCTTTTCCATGCTGAATAAAAAGATAACCATTAGGCTTTGCTTCATCAGTGGCAATCTTTGCAACGAGTTTATTACTGGCTAATGCAAATGAAATCGGAAGTTTTGTTTTATCAATTATTTCCTGGCGCAGATCAATTGTCCATTGAAACGGATCAAAAAATTTATCCATTCCTGTAAGATCAAGATAAAATTCATCAATACTTGCCTTCTGAAATTTTGGGGCTTTAGCGGCGATGATATCAGTAACCCAGTTAGAAAATTTGCTGTATTGTTTATGTGTACCACGCACTAAAATCGCATGCGGACAAAGCTGCGTTGCTTTCTTCATAGGCATTGCAGAATGTACGCCATATTTGCGCGCTTCATAGCTGCATGTTGTTACAACACCTCTTTCGCGGCTGCCACCAACTATCACTGCTTTTCCTGCAAGTGATGGATCATTCAATACTTCTACACTTACGAAAAAAGAATCCAGATCAAAATGTGCTATGTATGTTTTTTGCTGCAAGTGATAAAGATAAATATTTGAAACGTGCTTTGTTGTTGCAGGCTTCCTGTTAACTTTTTACAGCCTTTCTTTATTGTAACTTTGCGCAAAATATTTATAAAAGGAAATGGTTTATTTAACGCGGTTAGAACATTTTAATGCAGCGCATAAATTATACAATCCTTCATGGAGCAAAGAAAAAAATGAAGAGGTTTTTGGTGAATGCGCCAATGAAAACTGGCATGGGCATAATTTTGATTTATACATAACCGTGAAGGGCAAGCCTGATAAAGACACCGGGTTTATAATAGACGCAAAACATTTAAGTAGTATCATACAGGAACATGTAACAGAAAAGCTTGATCACAAAAATCTTAATCTTGATGTTGATTTTTTAGAAGGAAAAATGTGCAGCACAGAAAATCTTGTAGTGGAAATATGGAAGCAGTTACTGCCACATATTCCTGCAGATGTTAAGCTTCACAGCGTGAAATTGTATGAAACACCAAGAATTTATGTTGAATATTTTGGAGAAGAATTATAATGCATAAAGTAGCTGTTTTCAGAAAAGAACATTTTAATGCGGCGCATCGTTTGCACAATCCTGCGTTTGATGATGCAACCAACGAACGTGTATTTGGCAAATGTAATAACCCTCATTTTCATGGTCATAATTATGAGCTGATAGTTAAGCTTACAGGTGAACCTGATAAAGACACAGGCTATGTAATGGATCTGAAAGTTTTAAGCGATATCATAAAGGAAAATGTCATCAAGCGTTTCGATCATAAAAATCTTAACCTTGATGTAGCTGAGTTTAAAAACCTGAACCCGACTGCTGAAAACATTGCCATAGTTATTTATAATATTCTCAGGCCATTAATAAAAGAACAACTGCAATTACAAATACGTTTATGCGAAACAGAAAGAAATTTTGTTGAATACCCGGCTTAACCAACTTGCTTATTTTAGATACTAAATTTTTAAAGATGTCATACGAAAGAAAAGAAATATATAACGAAGATGAAGTGAATGATCTGAAGGAAAGCTATAAAAATATTATTGAACGTTTAGGTGAAGATCCGCAACGCGAAGGTTTATTGAAAACGCCTGAACGCATCGCCAAAGCAATGTTGTTCAATACGCAAGGTTATAGCCAGGATGCTGTTGCAATATTAAACTCTGCAAAATTTCACGAAGACATCAGTGAGATGATAATTGTAAAAGACATCGAACTGTATAGCATGTGCGAACATCATATGTTGCCTTTCTTTGGCAAGGCGCACATTGCTTATATTCCGAATGGATATATAACAGGACTCAGCAAAATTGCAAGAGTGGTTGATGTGTTTTCTCACAGGCTGCAGGTGCAGGAAAGATTAACAACGCAAATCCTTGGTGCAATAAAAGAAGCGTTAAATCCTATTGGTGTTGCTGTTGTAATTGAAGCCAAACATTTATGTATGATGATGCGGGGTGTGCAAAAACAAAACTCTGTTACTACAACATCTGCCTTTGACGGAGAGTTTATGAAAAACCCTACACGCAGCGAGTTTTTGAAACTTATCAGTACTGATCTTGTCTAGTTTCCTGCATCAATAATTTTATAATTGTGCAGTTTGTTTAACTCAACAATAGTTGTAGTATCATCATCATTTTCATAATACATTCTTTCAAATTTTGCATTAAAGATTATTTCGTTGAAACGATAAGATGTTCTTTGCAGCACAGTATTTGAAAAAATATCATCAAAGCCTCTTACATAAACATATACCTCCGCATCAGTTCCCTGCAGATCCTCAGCAGTCAACCCGTATAAAGGGCTATCTTCATTTATTGGGTGTACAACAGTCCAGTTCATTGGCAAACTATCAACGCGTTCTCTCTCTAATGGCAACCTGTAAAATTTAAATTCGGCTTTTTCATCTCTTTCTGTCAAACCAAATGTTACAGTTACTTCAACGTTGGTAAGGTTATGATTTTCTTTATAAGAAACAAAGCGAAACATTAATCCTGTTATGTCACGATAAGGCGCAACCAATGCATGTTTACTAAATCTCAAATAAGCTTTTGGCCTTGAAAACCGGCCGTACAATATGCCTGTGATCAATGCAAAAGAAGATAAGCCTGTAAGCGCTTCAACAGATGCTAATGCGCCTGCGAAATATCCATCTGGATTTATTCTTCCATAACCTACTGTTGTAAAAGTTTGCACGCTGAAAAAGAACAATTCAAAAAAATGATGTACATAACCACCGGGAAGAACGCCTGTAAATTCACTGTTAGGTAAAGAGATATAAATGACGGAAAACACAAAATTTATCGAAACAAAAAAAGATATAAGCACTAATAAAAATGTGCTTACCGGCATTGTAAGCATTTTATAAAAGAAACTGATCCTTTCAAAAAAAGGAATACCTCTTTTTATAACATTGTAACTGCCATCTTTATTAATAAATCGTCCGCCCTGCGTATCGGCGCTAACACCAAAACCTGTGTCAGCATTGCTTTTTAAAGTGGAAGTAATTTTTTTATGTGTTGCCATATATCATTAATAAATTTATTCTGAATACAAACTTCAGTCAAAAATTATTTTATTAAATGTTCTGTTGATTGCTGTTGAATGATAAAATTAAGTCACAACAATAGGTTCGTGCTTTTTTGAGGCAAGTATCTTTTTTTCAAGAATTAAAATGCTTACAGATGCCAATGCACAAACAATGCATAATATCCACCATAAAGTAATAAAACCATATGAAGCTGCTATGCGGCTACCTGAAAGTGGTGCAACAATTTGTGCAAGGCTCCATGCCATTGCATACAAAGCTGCGTATTGACCGCGGTTATGCAAAGCACTTCGCTGTATATAAAATGAATTCATGAAGGGCATAGAAAGCATTTCGCCAATTGTAATTAAAATGATTGCAGTAATTGCAGTAAACCGGCTTTGTGGTAAAACATTTAACCATGCAAACGATATTGCTGCAATAAAAAAACCGATGCGTATAAAAAATGTAGGTTGTTTTTTCCCTTCGATCGAATAGATAAGCACCATTTCTATAAACACAATTACAATGCCGTTCAATGCCATTAAAAAACCTATGAAAGCTTCGTTGTAATGCCATTCTGTTTTAAAGAAAACAGGTTGTATGCTAAACAACTGGAAAAAACAAGCCGCGAAAAAAAATGTGATGATGATAAAAGCGATATAAAATTTATCGGTGTATGCATGTTGTTTTTGCAAGGGTTTATCTTTTATAATACTTGCTTTGCTGTTTGCATATGGTAACAATTTAAACAGCAATAAACCGGCAATAATATTGGTGCTTCCGTCAACCCAAAACAATAAATGATAGTTGATTGATGCAAGCACGCCACCCAACGCGCCACCAACGGCCCAGCCTAAATTTATTGCAAGACGGTTGAGCGAATATGAACGTGTTCTGTTTTCAGGCGTGCTGTAATAAGCAATAGCAGCAGCGTTCGCGGGCCTGAATGACTCGTTGCACAGGCTTAAAATAAATGTTCCGATACAAAGCGATGAATATGTATGCAAAAAACCTGTAACGATAAACATGATGCCACCCAACAAAAGCGAAGCAAGTTGCTGACTGTAAAAACCAAACTTGTCAGTAATTTTTCCGCCGATAAATGCGCCTGTAATTGCTCCGGCGCCAAACAACGCCATAACAATACCTGCTTGCGGTAAACTAAAATGCAATTGCTGTGTGCAATACATCGTCATGAAAGGAATAACCATGGTACCACTTCTGTTTACCAGCATTACAGCAGACAGATACCATGTGCTTTTTGATAAACCTTTAAATGCATTTTTATATAAGTTAGCTGTTGATGAAAGCATATTGCGAAAATAAAAACAAGGGTTGAGATTAATTATTTCTGCAGTTGCCGTTCATAAAATGATATGGATTGAGTTGATAAAGTTTGTATAAAACTGCTACAATGAAAATATGTTGCACAAGGGAGCGCTTCTTCCACCGGAAGAAGCGAATACAACAAAAGCCTAATATATGTTCCAAAGGTGGTTACATAAAAATCCCTGTCGTAAATTCGCGCCTTTGTTATGAAGGCGAGAACATTAAAGCAGGATAAAGTAAACATCATTACGCTGGGTTGCAGCAAGAACCTTGTTGACAGCGAGGTTTTAAGCGGGCAACTGAAGGCGAATGATATTAATGTGGTGCATGAAAATGCAAAGCTCGATCACAACATTGTGGTGGTGAATACCTGCGGCTTTATTGATAAGGCAAAAGAAGAAAGCATCAACACAATTTTATCGCAGGTTGATCTAAAGAAGCACGGCAAGCTGGATAAAGTATATGTTACCGGCTGTTTAAGTGAACGTTACCGCAACGACCTGGAAGCAGAAATTCCCGAAGTGGATTCATGGTTTGGGACATTGGAATTGCCTTTGATCTTAAAAGAATTCAATGCTGATTATAAAAGAGAATTGCTCGGCGAAAGATTGCTAAGCACACCAAAACATTATGCGTATTTAAAGATCAGTGAAGGTTGTAACAGAACGTGTGCGTTCTGCGCTATTCCTTTAATGCGCGGCAAACACATAAGCAAAACCATTGAAGAGATTGTTTCGGAAGGAGAAGGTTTGGTTAAACGTGGCGTGAAAGAAATCATGCTCATTGCACAGGAACTTACTTATTACGGATTGGATATTTACAAGAAAAGAATGCTTGCCGATCTGTTGAAAAGATTAAGTGATGTGCAGGGTTTGCAATGGATCCGTTTGCATTATGCTTATCCAAATAAATTCCCTTTTGAAGTGCTGGATGTAATGCGGGAGCGCGAGAACATTTGTAATTATCTTGATATGCCTTTGCAACATGCAAGCGACAGGATGTTGCAGTTGATGAAACGTCAAAGCACGAAAGCTGAAATTGTAGAAACACTAAATACTATTCGCGATAAAGTGCCGGGCATTTGTTTGCGCACAACATTGATTGCCGGTTTTCCCAGTGAGACAAAAGACGATGTTGAAGAGCTGAAATCTTTTTTACGGGAACAAAGATTTGATAGAGTAGGAGTGTTTACTTATTCGCATGAAGAGGGAACAAGCGGTTATGATTTAATTGACGATGTGCCTGCGAAAGAAAAACAAAAACGTGCAGAAAAAATAATGGAAGTGCAGCAGGAGATCAGCTACGAAAAGAATGCGGAGAAAGTTGGTAAGACTTTCAAAGTGATCATTGATAAAAAAGAAGCCGGCCGTTATTTAGGCAGAACAGAGTTTGACAGTGTTGAAGTTGATAATGAAGTGATCATTCGTTCAGATAAGAAATTACCGATCGGAGAATTTGTAAATGTAAAGATCACCAATGCTTTTGATTACGATCTTGAAGGGGAAGCTATACATGAAGCTGCGCATGCCACTGCATAAATATTTTAATGTGCTAGCCTGTTAATTTATAGTAACTGCATAGGAGTTGAGACAAATATTATTTCAAAGCTAACAGGTTAACCATTTCTGCCCATTTAAAAGAAGTCGCTATCCCTACGTTCTCTCCTCCTGTATTAATATGTACTATACACCCTTTAGCAGAGTGTTCTATATATGTAATATACTTTGTAAAGATTGTGATTGTAGTATTATCTAAGTTGCTAAGTGTTATTACTTCTTTCATATAGTGGAAATTAAAAAGGCTGCAATATTGCAGCCTTAAACTTACTGATTAAGCAGATATTATTTACCAGTTAATTTCAAGTGTAAAAAAAGAAAAGAGGTACACGCGAAATATTTTACAACACAGAAAACTGTGTATTTATTCATGCATCACTTCCTGTAACTGCTGAAATTTTGTTATGGAAAGACCATCCTGCATTTTTAAAACAAAGGTTTCGCTGATATCATTTATATTTTCACTTTGGTCGCCTAATGCAAGCAACATGTATTCTCCTAATGTATCTACTACTGTGATTGTATCGGTAAAATAAATAACGGCAACTGTATGCAAATTTTTTTTTTTTATGTCTGAATCAACCAGCTCAAACTGCCAATGCTCAAATAGAATTTGCTTGCCTGCATTGTCTTTAAGCAAAGGAATTTTTTTGTGCAGTAATTCAATAAAAGGTAAAACAGGAAAACTGAGTTTATAGTGCAAAGAATTTGCGCGGCCATCATTGGTTGCCATTTCTTTGAAGCTTCTGAATTTTCTATCCTGGTTATAGGTTTGGGATTTAAGCAGGAATTCGTTGTAAGATGCATTGAAAATATTTTTTTCAAAAACGTCTCTACTTTGTTCGTTGATAACTTGCCTGTAAGCAAGTTTAATAAGTGCTTTTTGCATGAGTTTAAATTTTGTTTATTAAAGTTTGTTTGTGTTTTGAAACCGAAACCGAATATTGATTGTGCAGTACAAGTGTTGTGATCCCGGGATCCGTTGCTTTGCTCCTTGCCGGGACAGGCACAACCGTGATGCCACGAAGTACAACTGCCACAAATGTTCGAAACCTGAAATTATTAATCAGCCAAACCTGAAAGGCTGATGTGATTATTAAAGCGATATTAAAAGAGGTCAGATTTGGAGAGCTGATATGATCTACTCCTTTCATGGCCATCAAATAATTTCTACTGAAAAAACATACATATACGTTATCTCCCGGTTTGCTACAGGCATGCATGCCTTATCATAGGATTTAAGTAGAATCAGATTAGCTATATGTTAGCTATAACTTAGCTATAAGTTGGCTATAAGTAAGCTATAAAGCAACGTTTTTCCAGGTGTTTGTCCAGTGAGTTCTCTTGTCATCATACATCAAAAATATCTAATGGCAAGGTTTCGAACACCTGTAGTACAACTGCCCGTTATCGAAAGATATTTGCCTATAAACTTAAACCGATAGCTTGCTTTGCAACATAGCCATCATCAACACTCCCGGTAATAGTTACTGTTTCATTTGCAAGGTCTGTTGCTGAATTTCCAAAAACACTATCAGCCGAATTGCCTGTTGTATTTGCACCGTGTGCTGCATACAGCGTTGAAGCATACACCGTGTCGTTAACGCTTTCAGGAAAAGCTATCTGCGTTGTTTTCTTCATCACATTATCAACATATACTTCAATGTGAATGTGCGTTGCCCGACCTGAATACCAGCCAGGATAATGGTATTAAATGTTACCTGCCCGTTTGCACCTGTTAACTGGTAACCGCGCAACCACGTTTCGCCGGTATAATTTTTTGTGCCCAGCAAACCGGTTTGATTTGCATAACCTGAGTAGTAGCCATCCTTATTGCAATGCCAGATATCAACGCGCGCATTTTCAACAATGGCGCAACTATCATTTGCATTTACAACAGTAAGGGTTAAGGTTAAAGCAACACCTGTTTGCCCGCCGGTAACATCTGCACGTTGCAGCGGATTACTTATTTCGCCACCATCAGGATACGGATACGGGCCTTCAACTTCTGTTGGTGATACAATGCAGCTATCTGAGCTACTGCCAGTATCTGTACCCGTTGTTGAGGTTGTACCGCCTGCTTCTTTTTTACAGGCATCAATTGCTATTGCGCTTATACCAATAAGCCCAAAGCTTCTTTTCAGAAAAATTTTTCTTTCCATAGAAGTGTTCTTTAGAGTGAGTAAACTTTATCAGCGCGTAAACAATTGATCGATAAAAATTATTTATACGGTTGTGAAATTTTACAACACAAATTTTTTTATTCGTTTGAAAAGAGAAAAGCGAAATGAGGTAAAGCGAAAAATTGTTGCGGTTAAGGCCTGTCCCCAAACCCCTTTCCAAAGGAAAGGAGCTTATAGTGCCGGAATGTTTTGAAGGTGTTTAATTTATTTTAGCAATGAATTATAAGGGTTTGTTTCTTAGAATAATAAACCACTTTAAAGTCTTAGGTATTAGCAAGTACTTCCCTTATGGAAGTATTTAGGATGGATTCCTGAAAACCTTCATAAAGCTCTCTTCATAACTGCTGCCGAGTGGAATTTCTTCAACGCCGATATGGATGATTTTGTTGCGTACGCTGCTGACTCTTGATAAAGGAATAATGTAGGAACGATGTACGCGTATGAATTTATCAGCAGGTAATTTTTCAATCATAGACTTCATCGTCATTCTTACAATGATTGGTTTCTGGCTGATAAGATGAAGTTTAAGATAATCATCAAGTCCTTCAACAAACAAAATTGTGTCTGTGTTGATCTTTACAAGGCCATAATTAATGCGTAATGTTATGTATAATCCAGCATTTGCTTCAGTTGTTTTTATAAACAACATAGCTTTATCAATTGCCTGTTTAAAGCGTTGAAAGTTGAATGGTTTTAAAAGATAATCAACAGCATTTACATTAAAGCCTTCCACTGCATATTCACTATATGCTGTTGTGAAAATGATGTTTGTTTTTTGACCGATGATCTTTGAAAATTCGATGCCGTTCAATGCAGGCATATTAATATCTAGAAATAAAATGTCAACAGGGAATTGTTTTAAATATTGCAACGCTAGTGCGGGTTTATTAAATGTTTTTTCAAGATGTAATCCCGGGATTCCGGCACAGAACCCGCTTATGATTTCAAGTGCAGGCATTTCATCATCAACAGCAACGGCTTTAATCATACAAATGCAATTTTAAATGCACAGAAAAACCTTTGTGGTTATCGTTAATACTTAATTCATGCTTGCCCGGGTACAAAAGCTGTAACCTGTTCTTTGTATTATTTAATCCAACGCCACCTTCATCTTTTAACAATGAAGCTTTACTGACTTTAGTATTATAAACATATAACATTACAGCGTGTTCATCAACATCAATATAAATTTTTATCAGTGAATTTTCTTCGCAGTTCACGCCGTGCTTAAAAGCATTTTCAACAAAAGGAATTAAAATCAGTGGTGCAATTTTTTTGGATGATGTTGTTTCTCCATTTACATCAAATATCATTTTTGTTGAAGCGCCGAAACGTGTTTGTTGCAGTTCAATATAATTTTTTATGTAAGCAATTTCATTATTAAGCGGTACAAAATTTTTATCACTTTCATAAATAACGTAGCGCATCATGTTTGCCAATATAACTACCGCTTCAGATGCTTTTTCAGATTTTTTTATTGTGAGCGAATAAATAAGATTAAGTGTGTTGAATAAAAAATGCGGATTTATCTGCGACCTTAAGTACGATAATTCTGCAGTTGTTTTTTCCTGCTGTACTTTGTTCAGGCGGTTGTTGATCTTTAAGCTCAGTGAAAGAAGGAGCACTACGAAGAATAAAAATATTATATGACTTATCTCACCGAAGAAGGGAAAATCATCATGATTTTGCGGCGGTGAAGGTTGGTGATGGTCGTCGATACTACCAGGTTTGTCAAAGTCTTGCGGAGGTTGATTAAAATGTGAACCGGGTGGATAAGCAGGATGACCAAAAGGCGAGTGATTTGTTAACAACGACGGCAGAAATATTATGAACAACAGGCACAATAAAATCATGCAATAAAACGCAACATATTTTTTATTGAAATAAAAATTTGGTATAAAATAGAAATAATTAAAATAGAAAAAAGCTATCAGCAAAGCCTGAGCTATAAAATCTCGTTGGGTTGGAGGGTTGCTTAAAATGGCCAATGTATTGGAAGGGTGCGGAAAAAATATCAGCGGCAATAGCAAAAAACTTATGCAACAGATTATATGAAACGGTACAGTATATTTTGAAGCTTTCATTTATTCAAATATCATACTCTGTTTAAATGCAAGGCAAAGTTTGCGGCGTATTTACAAATTTTGCAGGTAAACAGCGTTGTTTGTAATTTAATATGAACCGGTATAGTAAGTTGAACAAATTGTTTTTACTTCTTGTAGTACTTTTGTGAGCAGCATGGAAACAATTTGTAGTTACATACCTTACCAACAAACAGGATATTTTTCAAAGCTCGTTATAGATTATCTTAATAACGCTTCGCAGTTACAACCTTTTTATGAATTTCAACCAAACATAGAAGGGTTACAACAATCCATCAATCAAAGAAAAAATTTTAAACACAGAAAAGCGCTGGTTGAAACATTGCAACAACAATATGAAGGTTTGAATGTTCATGAAAAAGTTTCCGCTAATCTTCAATTGCTTTTTGATGAAAATACTTTTACTGTAACTACTGCACATCAGCCGAATATTTTCACTGGCCCTTTATATGTTGTTTATAAAATTTTTCATGCAATAAAACTGGCGGAAGATATACAACAACAATTGCCTCAATATAATTTTGTTCCGGTGTATTTTATGGGTAGTGAAGATGCCGATCTTGAAGAGCTGAATAATATTACCATTAATGAGCGAAAATATGTTTGGAATACAAAACAAACGGGCGCTGTCGGCAGAATGAAGGTTGATAAAAATCTTGTGCAGTTGACGAATGAGATGGAAGGCCAGCTTTCTGTTTTGCCTTATGGTGGCGAACTCATAAAAATATTTCGTGACGCATATAAAGAAAAATCAACCATACAGCAATCGACACTTCATTTATTAAATGCATTGTTTGGTGAATATGGTTTGATCGTGTTGATACCGGATAATGCTGCTTTTAAAAAAATGTTTCAACCTGTTCTTGAAAAAGAATTAAAAGAACAATTCTCGCATAAAGCTGTATCAGAAACAGCTAAAAAACTGGAAGAACATTATAAAGTTCAGGCAAGTGGAAGAGAGATCAATTTATTTTATTTAACTGATAATAAGCGGGAAAGAATTGAGACTCAAAATTCAAAATTCAAAATTCAAAATCTTGAAAAAGAATTTACTGAAGAAGAGATTTTGGATGAATTAAATAAGAACCCGGAACGCTTTAGTCCGAATGTAATTTTACGCGGCGCTTTACAGGAAACAATTCTTCCAAATATTGCATTTATAGGCGGTGGTGGAGAGTTAGCTTACTGGCTTGAATTGAAGGAAGTATTCAAACAGGCGGATGTTCCTTATCCTGTTTTGTTTTTACGCAACTCTTTTTTAATTATTGATGAAAAGCAACATCAAACCATAAAAAAACTTGGATTGAACAATGAAGATATTTTTGCTGAAGAACATGAGTTGATGAAGAAGATCGTTTCAATCAACACCAATAACAGCTATGCTTTAAACGGCAAAATAGAAAGCTTTGAAAGCCTCTATAATAAATTAGAACAGCAGGCTCTTTCTATTGACCCAACTTTAAGCAATCATGTGCTTGCACTTAAAACAAAAGCGCTAAAAAAATTAACCGAACTCGAAAAGAAATTATTGCGCGCTGAAAAAAGAAGATTTACCGAACAGCACCAACATATTCAAAAATTAAAAGCAGTTTTATTTCCCAACGGAAGTTTGCAGGAACGTACAGAAAATTTTTCAGGAATTTATGCAATACGGAACAAACAATTTTTTGAAGATGTAAAATTTTATTCGGTTAGCCTTGATCAGAAATTTGCTATAGTTACTACATTGAAATAGCCTTATTACTTAGGTCCTCTTACTTACTTTTATATATCACACCCCTTTTGTTATTTATACTTACTATGAATGTAAAGTCAGTTAAGTAAGGCGCTTAAATTTCACAGGTTTTACTGAATAGTTTATAAATTACAAGACTTACCAAATTACTACAATTTTAAATCAATTACTATGAAATTATCTGCAACTTTTTTACCACTTTACATTCTTTTGTTTTTTGTTTTCGCATTAATAAATAATATAAACGCACAAAATTATTGGTCAATCACAGGTAATGCCGGCACAATTGTCGGAACTAATTTTATCGGCACAACAGATGCAAATGCATTAATGTTTAAAGTGAATAATCAAACAGCCGGTTATCTTGGTAACAATGCAAACAGCAATATAAGTTTTGGCCTGCAGGCTTTAAATTCAGGCAGCGGAAAATATAATTCAGCTTTTGGATACAGAAGTTTGGCTGTGAATACATCCGGCGCTTATAATACTGCGATAGGAAATAATACATTAATCAATAACACAAAAGGATCGATCAATACTGCAACCGGCAGTAATTCAATGACAGCAAATACAACAGGCAATTATAATGTTGCTTCAGGCGCTTATGCACTTGGCGGAAATACAACAGCCGATTATAATACGGCAGATGGTTATGCAAGCCTTTTTTATAATACGTCAGGCAGTTATAATACAGCTTCAGGAAGCTCTGCGCTGTATTATAATTCAACAGGAATTTTAAATGCATCTATAGGATTCAGGGCACTTGTTAGTAACAAAACAGGTTCATCTAATACAGGCCTGGGCGCTAACACTGATGTTGCTGCTGATAATTTAACCAACGCCACTGCTATTGGTTACAATACTGTAGTTGATGCTTCAAACAAAGTGCGCATTGGCAATACAGATGTAACATCTATCGGCGGACAGGTGAGCTGGACAACTCTTTCTGACGGCAGGTATAAAACGAATATAAAAACTGATGTAAAAGGATTAGAGTTTATTAAGTTGTTGCAACCGGTAACTTATTCAATTAATGTAAGCGCACTTGATCAATACTACAACAGAAACAGGAAGACAAATGATATTAGTAATGATGAAAATCTTAAAAAACAGAATGAAAACAATAGTACGGTTGTTTATAATGGATTTATTGCACAGGATGTTGAGAAAGCAGCAAGTAAGATCAATTACATTTTCAGTGGAGTTGATAAACCAGCAACTAAAGATGGTTTATACGGACTGCGTTACAGCGATTTTGTTGTGCCGTTGGTTAAAGCTGTCCAGGAATTATCTGCACAGAATGATTCTTTAAAAGAAAACAATGCAACGCTGAATGAAAAAATCAATCAACTACAAAATGAGCTTACAAATATTGAAGCAGCATTAAGCAAGAATAACATCAACGTATCTCAGTCATCTAATAATAGTAATGCAGTCATCAATTCAAATACTGCATATATAGAACAAAATGCGCCGAATCCTTCTAATGGCAATACTGTAATTAATTATTATTTACCATCCACTGTAAAAAATGCTCAGCTGGTTATTAATGATGTGAATGGGAAAGTTTTAAAAATGGTTAGCTTAAATACAAAAGGTAATGGACAGGTTAATATTTCTGCGAATGATTTTTCAAACGGAGATTATTTTTATTCTTTAATTGCTGATGGCAAAAAAATAGATACAAAAAAAATGCAGTTGATTAAATAAATTTCCTGAAAATAGATTAAAATAAAAAAGCCGGTAATTTAACTACCAGCATTTTTATTTTATATGCCTAATACTTCTTTTAGTTTGGCGTAACCTGCTTTGCTTACAGGTAATTTAGAACCTGTGTTTAACAACACTAAGTGACTGTCTTTTTCATACTGATCAATACGTGTGATCAATTGAGTGTTTACAATATAAGAACGATGAATGCGTGCAAACTGGAATGACTGCAGCGATTGTTCAAAATAGCTCATTGTTTTTTTCTTGAGGAACGAACCTTCAGCAGTAAAAATTTTTACGTAGTCGTCAGCGGCTTCCAAATATTGAATTTGCGATATAGGAATTATTTTGATCTTGCTGCCATCTTTAACCACAACACGATTTTGCTGAACAGGTGATAGTGATGCGCTTTCCAGTATTGCTTCAGTTTTCTCTGGCGTTGTTTTTTTCTGGTGAATATATTTTTGTATTGCTTTATTAAAACGTTCTTTGCTGAAAGGTTTTAATAAATAATCAGCTGCATTGTTTTCAAAAGCTTTAATGGCGTATTCATCAAAGGCTGTTGTAAAGATAACCACAGGAGGATTTTCTATCAGCTCTAACATTTCAAAGCCATTTATCTTAGGCATCTGGATATCTAAAAAAATAAGATCAGGTTCATATTGATTGATCGCTTTCAATCCTTCAAAACCATCATTGCATTCCGCAACAATATTTATATTGTCATAAGATCGCAGGTATTCTTTTACAATACTTCTTGCCAATGGTTCATCATCAATAATAATTACGTTCATACAGTTTGAGGAATAATAATGATTGTTGTAAAATGATTGTCTTCTTTTTGCGTACTCAACAAGTCTTGCCTTGCAAACAATAAAAATAATCTTCTTTGTATTGAGGCCAATCCAAATCCTGTACCTTTTAAAGGTTGCGAAGTTTCAGGATCAAAAGGATTCTCCACTGAAACTTCAAGATTGTTATCTTTTTTTTGTGCCTTTACTTTAATAATCACTTCGCCTGTTGTATCATATAAACCAAACTTGATCGCATTTTCCACAACAGGTTGTAATAATAAAGAAGGCAGTTTAAGATCAAGTGCAGCTTCATCACAATCAACAGTAGTTTGTAACCTGTAACCAAATCTTACTTTTTCAATTTCAAGATACAGTTCAAGGTATTGCATCTCTTCTTTTAATGTGTTCCATTGCTTTTCATCTTTTCGTAAAGTGCCGCGCAGAAAATCACTTAACTGGTGTATCATGTGCCTTGCTTTTTCAGGTTGCGAGGCTGTTAATGCACTTATTGAATTTAAACTGTTGAATAAAAAATGCGGTTGTAATTGCTGCCTTAATTTATAAAGCTCCGCTTCTCTTGCCAGCTGCTCTGTTTCTGCTTTATGTGCGTCCATTTTTTTCTGTTCCTCCTGGTTATACCATAATAAACTCATCATTGCAATACAACTTACCAGCAAAAAACCTACGCCGAATCTAAGTCCTGACGACTGATATATCTGGTGTATATACACAGCATCATCACCGATAAATAATTTGAGCAATAATTTTGAGATCACTGTGCATATACCACTTATAGCAAGACTTACAAAAATTATATACCAGTATTTTTCCTTTCTCGGCAAATAATAGCGCATATTGTTTACTATAAAAAAACACATTGTGCCCATAAGGCCGAAAGTGATGAGTGTATCAACAATTGTTTCATTTACAGTAATGCCTATGCTCAGCAGAATAAAAGCATGAATTAAGCCTGCAATGCTCCACCAGCCTATGTTTAACAACAGCAGGCGCCTGTTAGATTCAACTGAGTTCAAATTGATTTGTTATTAAGCTTATATAACGGTATTAATTTAACTGCATTGATGTATGCATAAAATTTTCATGAAGATGTGAGGCACGTAACAACGTAAGTTTTGTAAACACGTCACCATTTTCTTCTTCTGAAATACGGGAATAAATTTCAACTCCGTCGTTAAGGCTGCTTAATTCATGAATTTCTGATACATCAATAAATTTCCAAAGCACAGGTTTGTCGGACGCATTTAAAAAATTATCCTGTTCGCGATGGCCGAATAACCTTGCTTTTTGAAAAGCATGCAGTTCATCTTCTGCATTTATCAGGCGTAATTGTTCATCAAATTGCGGTGTGTGTTTTCCATCTCCGCATAAAATTCTGTAAACCAGTTTTGCGAGATACCACTTCATGTTTTTTGGTTTAAATGTTTCAGTTCTGTTTGACCGGAGGTTAACTATTTTATAGATAAGTTATACTTACCAAATCAATGGAATTATTTACGGGTGATTGTTTTATCATCATTCAACTTTCATCAATAACCCAACTCTACATTTTATACCACGGTGATGATTTGATGTTGTAAGAAATAGTGATCAAAAATTCCTTATCTCAATTCCGCCAAATACACAAGCCCCTTTTATAGTAAGCGTTTTATTCAGTTCAATAGAAGCGATGCCCGGATTGCGTTTATCTTCAACGCCGCCAAATACGGCTGTTATTTCATTCTTCACATGCCAGCTACCGGGAACAACTAATTTAGCACCGCCAAACACAGTATTAATTTCAAGTTGCACGGGTCCTTTTATATCTGCCTGCAACAGGTTGATCTCTGCACCACCCATAAAAGCGTTTATCTCACCGCCTTTAAAATTCTTTGAGAGAATCAGTTTGTTAACGCTGCCAAACACTGAATTAACTTCAATATATTCTGCGTCATCTTCTATTGGTTCAGATTGCAATGGGGTGCTGTCTGCAGTAATTTTATTTTTCAGGTTTTCACCATAATTATTCCAATCCTTTCTTTCCCATTTATCCCACTTGTGCATTTTCGGAGAGCGTGGCCTTAGTATAAAAACAATGCCCACTATCATTAAAATTCCAGGCCAAATGAAATTTTCCATGTGGGCATTTGGTATAATATCATTCAATAAGAAAGCAACACCAACCAATATCATTATAAGCCCGCCCGCATTTTTAAACCCGCTTTTAAAACTTATTAATAATCCTATTGCAATTATCAGCATTTCCCAATGAAACAACCAGGAAGGTATGTCTGCTCCTAATTGCCTTGCCATTAATAACCCACCGGCAACAAGCAATAACATTCCACTCCATATTCTATTGCCTCCATTAGCGTTTGCATGCCCTCTCGCCTCATACTTTAATCTTCTTCTTTCCTCTCTGTCCATTTATTTATTCTTTTGATTGATGATACGAAAATATATATGGTGATGAATATAATAAACTCACTTTAGGTTTAACAAATGAAACGGTAGGTAAACACACTTAACACGTAGGTAAACCAATAAACAGGTATTTATGCCGACTATCTATTTGTTTGTGTTTATAACTTCTGTTTGATATACCGGTGAAAGAAAATTGCTGTTGCTTACGAACACAATCGATTTTCCATCAGGGCTCCAGTTAGGTGTATTCATTGTTCCCTGGCCGCCATATACAGCTGCAATTACTTTTGATGTGCCGCCATCTGCAGGCATCATTCTTATATAAACATGTTTGTAGAATGGATGATCAGAAGGACTAACATCTTTTGAAAAAGATATAAATAAGATCCATTTGCCATCAGGAGAAACATGTGGAAACCAGTTGTTGAATTCATCATTGGTTAGCTGTTCAGGATTGCTTCCATCAGGTTTCATTCTCCACACCTGCATCAGGCCACTTCTTACAGAATTGAAATAAATATATTTCCCATCGGGTGAATATTCAGGTCCGTCATCCAAACCTTTTGTATTGGTGAGTTTCATTTCATTCCCGCTTCCGTCTGATGCGATTTTATAAATATCAAATTCATTATTTCGTTGTCCTGTAAATACAAGAAATTTTTTATCTGGACTCCATCCGTGTAAATAAGATGGACCCGTTGGTGTGATGTTTTTAGGCTCTCCACCATTAATTGAAACTGTATAAACCTTTGAAACATTATCATTGTTGCTGCTACTGCTTAAGCCCAGCATCTTGCCGTCAAATGACATAACATGATCGTTATTATTTTGCTTAACAGAGCCTGTATTTAAAACAGAAGGCTTGTTTGTGGCAAGATCAAATTTGTAAATAATTCCATCACTGTTATAGATAAGAGATTTTCCATCTTTCATAAAATTAGGCGCCTGGAAAGAACGCGGCGATTGATAAATGATCTTGCTGTTGCCTGTTGCAAGATTCATCCATTCCAACTGGCTGCCGATATATTGTTTGTAAGGAACAAGTGTTGATGGCGCCGGAATTACAATACGCACATTATTAAATATTGCTTTCTCTTTTACTGTTGCATTGTGTGAGCATACAAATAAGCCCACATACAAATTATCACCAAGATCAAGCTGTACACTGTCTTCAGTAAAAATTTCGCCTTTGTGTGCAACAGACATTATGTACATATTGCCTCTGCGCTCAAACTGTATAACATCAGCTGCAGTTAATGTTGATCTTACTTCCTTCATACTGTCGTTGTTGTTTTTCCTGTATTGAAGTGAAGTAAGCCCGTCGCCGTGCACGGCAACACTTGCGCAGGCAGAGGTGCTGTCTAATGATGAACGGATCATCCATCCAAATTTGCGATGTTGTTCAACACCTTTACCAATAAAAGATGCATTGCATCGCAAAATAAAATCGCCGGTGAGTTGCGTGTACACATAATGAAATCCATCATGATTGAACCAGATATTATTGCCGGAACCTTCAACAGCATATTGCTGCATCTGCGTGTTATATGCAGCGCTGCCGGTTTGTGTATTGCCAACATCAGCCTGGTGTTGAAAAATACCTATGGAATTTTGTGCATTAAGCATCATTGTAAATAACAGGAGGTAAAAAAGAAAGGTAAACTTTTTCATGGCAGTGGATGATTTTATAGTGAGAGATTATGTGCTGTGATAATTATGGCAGATGAAATTATTGAAACAAAAGCTAAACAACATATTTTTATTTAAAAACAATCTATATGAAATATATTATCAGCATTTTTACTTTATCTGTTGTTGCATTTTATTCATGCAATTCCGGTTCAAATAATAACACAACGCAGACAAATACTTATACTGCGCCTGATGATGCTGCGATTAAAAAAGCTGTGGATGATGCATATGCTTCCATCAGTTTTAAAAGCGGCGATCAACCGCGTTACGACAGTATTCAATATTATTTTATTCCGCAGGCACAATTGATAAATTATATTACAGATACAGCACAAATATTATCTATCAATGATTTTGTAAAAGCTTTCAGGAATTATGTTGAATCAACTAAAATAACATCTTTCAACGAACAGGAGATTTATGGCCGTACTGATCAGTTTGGTAACATCGCACAACGTATAAGCACGTATAAAACTTTTGTTAACAGCACTGACATTGTAAAAGAGCGTGGTGTAAATAGTTTTCAATTGATAAAAACCCCGCAGGGATGGAAAGTTTCAAGCATTATATGGGATATTGAAAAAACAGGTTTGCAAATTCCCAATACATATCTTGGCAAATAAAAACGCATCAATTGTAACTGATGCGTTCAAAGTAATTTTGTTTAAAAGAAGCGAAACCTTATCATGCCTTTTCTTCCGGGTCGCCATCAAACTTATCAACTATTTTATTCCATAGTGATTTAGCACCATCGGCAATATCATTCAGCTTTTCTTTTGCTTCTTCTGTAAGATCACCGGATTTTATTTTATCAAACAATGCTTCCGCTTTTTCTTCGGTTGCATGCCAGAGATCACTTGCTTTATCTGCTACTTTATCAGCAGTATCGGCGGCTTTATCTTTTAAGTCTCCTGCAGTTTCGCTAAGGTTATCTGTCAAGCTTTTTTGTTGTTCTTCAGAAGGCAAATTTTCGTTTTCCATAATGTTATGTTTTATAGTGAGAGAAAAACTAAAGTTATTGCAATCTGTGTTTGCTTATTTTAATTTATTATGAATTATAATAAGAAGGTAAATGTTGGAGATGCCTGCGATTTGGTATTATCGACCGGATGAATTGCTTTCAAACTTTGCCTTCACTTCATCTAAATGATGAATGAATTTATCAACGTCAGGATCGTAACCGTATTTAACATTGCTTAATACATTTTGGTCTGCATCCATAAACATATATAAAGGCTGCGCATTAAAACCAAACTTGCTTATTTCGTAGTCAAGATTCTTTTCCCCGTAATCTGTTATGTCTTCGCCTTTTGCATTTTTGTATTGCTCATCCGATGGCAATTCAGTTGGTTCATCAACATATAAACTTATCAATACAAAATTTCCGCTGATGCGTTTTAGTACTTCAGGATCACTCCAAACTTCTGCTTCCATTTTGCGGCAGTTGGCGCATGAATATCCTGTAAAATCAAGCATAACCGGCTTATGCAAAACCTTTGCAGCAGCAATGCCTTCATCCAGATCAAAATAGGCTTTCAATCCATAAGGTGCTGCAATTTTATCTGCAAATTTTTTGGGAGGAGTTGCAGCATTTACATCATTAATAACAGTATTGTTTGATGATTGTGTATTAGATAAATTAAAGTCTTGTGTATACTCAGGCGGAATCCATGCGCTTAATGCTTTTAAAGGAGCGCCCCACATTCCTGGCAACATGTATAACGCAAATGCAAAAGCTGCAATGGCAGAAAACAATCGCATCATGTTTATGTTCTTTACTTCACTGTCGTGATAAAACTTAAGTTTTCCCAATAAATAAAAACCAAGCAGCACCGCTATTACAATCCATAAACCGATGAAGACTTCACGATCCAACAATCTCCAATGATAAATAAGATCAACGTTGCTTAAAAATTTTAAAGCCAATCCCAGCTCAATAAAAGCAAAGGTTACTTTAACTGTATTTAACCAGCCGCCGCTTTTGGGCATTGAATGAATTAGTGAAGGAAATAAAGCCAATAAAGTAAACGGCAACGCGATGCCCGTTCCAAAACCAAACATGCCTGCAATTGGTCCTGCGGAAAGGCCTTCAGAAGAAAGATAACTGAGTAATTGTCCTGCTACAATACCGGTGCAACTGAATGAAACGATCACCAGTGTAAGCGCCATAAAAAATATCCCGAGATATCCTTTGCGGCTTGCCATTTTATCAGTTTGTGTTGACCATGATGAAGGCAACGTAATTTCAAACAATCCAAAAAATGAAAGCGCAAATGCAATGAAAATAGCAAAAAAGAAAAGATTTGTAATTGGGTTTACTGATATTTTGTATAGAGTAGTGTCGCCAAAAATTAATGTAAGCAATGTTGCAGGAACACCGTAAATAAGAATGATGAACAATGAATAAAGCAGCGCATTTTTTAAACCTTGCCTGTGCCCGCCATAATGATGCATAAAATAATTAACCGTTACCGGAAAAAGTGGATAAAGACAAGGCATGAAAACCGCAATTAAACCGGCAAGCATTCCTATCCAGAAAAAACCCACCCAGGTTTTAGGTTTTTGTGCAGGCACAACTACATTTGATATACTTGCTTTTTCAGGAGCAACTGTTACTTCAAACTTTTCTTCACCGCTTGGGAATTCATCTGACTGTTTACCTAACCATGCAAAAGAGCCTTTGATAATAATGCTGTCATCTTTTTTGATTTTTAAAGGATAACGCAATTGTGCAGAATCAAAAAAGCCGTGAAAGGATGAGCTTGTTTTATCATCTTTTATCAATACTAAATTGGATGATTCTCGTATGCTTGTATCCGATAAATATTTGGATGAATTACTATCTAAATTAAGTTGTGAGATAAATGCATCATCAGTGTTTTGCGGCTTTGCAGAAAAGAGAAAAAGACCTTTTTGCAGGGTCGCTTTTACAACAAGATAAACAAGCGAATCGTTTTTTCTTTCAGTTGAAAAATTAAGATGTAACGGACTATTGTTTTGCGCAAATACTGATTGCGTTGCAGTTAAAAAAATGATGAATAATATGCACTTCAGTAAACGCGCTGATGCCATTATTGTATTTGAATATTGAAGGGAACTGTTTTAGGCGGCATACACATTTTTTCATTGCACACCATATATTTAACCGAGCCCGAGAGATTCGTTTTTACCGGTGATTTAAGCACTATCTGCTGCGTGTATGTTACAGTTTGTGCATAATATTTTACATCAATACCAAATATGTCATCGTGCACAGTTTTTAAATCACCATTCTCTGTTACTTTTCCATTAAAATTAATCAGAGGGTTTTTTTTGAAATTAAATATAGTAGCTACAGGTCCGCCGTCAGGTGTATGCATTGAGTAAATATGCCAATCGGCAGAAAGCGTTGCAGAAATAGTTACAATATATTCCTTATCAGATTTTTTAACTGCTGAATAATTCCATTTTACAGGATCCTGAATTTGTGCATGCAATGCTGCGAATACAAAAAATGTGGCAAGGGTGATCGCTAATTGTTTCATAGTACTGTGTTAATTTAATCCGAGTTCTTTAAAAATTCTCAGGCCATCTGTATTTCCCAAATTACCGGATGCGGCTCTTTCAGGATGTGGCATCATTCCAAAAACGTTCCTGTTCTTATTACTGATTCCTGCAATATTTCTTATTGCATGATTGGGATTGAATTGCTTGTCAACATTCCCGTTTTCATCGCAATAATAATATATAACCCGGCTATTCAATTCCAGTTCATCCAATGTTTTATCATCTGCAAAATACCTGCCATCACCATGAGCAATTGGTATTTTATAAATATTGCCTTCAATGTTTTTTAAATGAATGTTTTTGCAAACGAATTGTTGATTGCCATTAAGTAATAAAACACCTGGCAGCAGGCCGCTTTCACAAAGAATCTGAAAGCCATTGCAAACACCTAAAACTTTCCCGCCTTTATTAGCAAATTCAACAACGCTCTGCATCATCGGGCTTAAGTGGGCAATAGCACCGCAACGCAAATAATCACCAAAAGAAAATCCACCCGGCAATACAATACAATCATCAGTGGTGAACATGCTGAGGTCTTTATCTTTATGCCAAAGCATGATCACTTCTTTATTCATGTCGTTCTGCAGTGCATCCTGCATATCCCTGTCGCAATTAGAGCCCGGAAAAACAACAACGCCGAATTTCATATATTAAATTCTTTTGTTTATAAATAGTAACCAGAGAAATTTAATAAGCAATGCTGCAAAAATAGTTGCTGTAATAATAATAACCACCTAATACTTTGCAAACCAGTTGTTATATATTGCCAGCCCCAAAAGCAGCCAAAAAAAGATCACCGGTAAAATATTCCGTTTTATTGCAAATGCATACCCTGTATAAGATGCAGCCGGAATCAATGCCAGTAAAATCGCAGCCGGAAAAGCATCGTTTACAAAAAAAACAATGGGTATTATCAGTACAAGCGCAGCCAGGAAAACAGTCCAGCTTTTTCTAACCTGTATCAAAGTATTGCCGCCGGCATTTTGTACCGAAAATATACTCCAGAGAATTATAAGTACAGCGGTGCTTAAACTAACAATTATATTAATTGACTGTAAAGGCAACTTTATCAGGTCGAATAATTGTTGCGGTTGAGGTATGAATTTAAGATTGCCTGTTAAAAAAAGATAACCGCCTAAAATATAGGCCGGCGTAAGAATGCCGAAAAAAAGCACAAACCATTCATTAATGCGAAACGGACGCATTATAATTAAAGCCAGTATAGCAATAAGTACCAACGGCAAAGAAGGATAGTAAAGAATGATACACAAGCCATTCAATAATCCAAAATTATAGATAGATGTTTTTGCTTTTGGCGCAGCATATAATTTACACGCCCGGTATAAAATCCATATAAAAAAATTGCAGGCTAATAACGCAGGCGTTATAATATTTAGTGATGGTATTAATGCTGAAAAAAGAATAAATGCAAGTGCAGGCGTATAAGTAGGTTTGGGAAGCATGCGCAGCATATTCAGCATAAAATTTAACTGCAATGCCAGCAGAAAAATAAACAGCACATATAGCATTGAAGTAAAATATGCATCTCCGTTTTGTAAAGGCTGTAGCAGGTAATAAAAGAACCCGTCATCAGGCTTAGTGATGATTGAAGGCGTATATAAAAGGGAATGTATGTGCAGCCCAAAGCAAATAGTAATTAACCAGAAAACGGCAACTGCAGACCTGTCTCTAAAGAATGATACCACTTGATTTACTTAAAATTCTATTTTGGCAAAGCAAAGATAATTTCTGTATTGACAGGGAATTAAAACCTCCCTGCTGCTTACCTGTTTCATATACCTGGGCATAAACTGGTAACCTCTGTCAAGTTCTTTAAGTGTGGGTGCTTCTTTTACTTTGCCTGTTATATCCAAAGCTTCAGATTGTAACAGCAATGTTCGTTTTGCAAACTGGTTAAAAAGAAAGTTTACCTGCCCTGAAGATACATATATACCATAACCAATGAAGTTATCCGAATTGTCATCGTATTGAGATTTCTGTATAATGCTTGTCCATTGCATATTGGCAGAAGAATCAAAAGCCATTATAGCTATGTTATCCGCATAATAACGTGTTAATTGAGGGTAGTTATTATAACCATAAGAATTCATCCAGGGATAATAATAACTGGACCCGAAAGAATTACCATACAGATAATAATTTGAGTTGTTCATATAAGGGCTGCCATAATAATCATAGCGGTTATTATAAATACCGCGGCTTGAAGAATAAGCAGATTCAGAAAGCGCTACAAAGCCTCCGTCTTTACGTACAACTATATTCTGCAAAAAATAATCATTGAATGCTGCACGAGTAGAGCCTTCACTTTTTGCATTGCTTTTCAACTGATCATTAAACTCAAAAACTTTTGAGACTAAAGCTGAATCAGCATTTCTTTTCCATAGTGTGGAATATAAACCGTCAATATTTCCTCTTCTTTGTTTTGAATAAAAAGAAACTATTACAAAATGTTTATTGCTATTGTCTACTTTAACGTGAATGTTGTCCAGGTAAATGTTAGGGATGACGATCGGGTAAGCAGCCAAAGTATCTACACCCGGCTGTTTAATCAGTAATGATAATTCCTGTATAGTACCTCCACCATTAGTATTACCTGCTTCCTTTACAAATGCCATCCATCCATCGTTGTCCAATGCAAATTCAGTAAGAAAATCTGTATTGGGGCGCATAGATATTGCTGTTTCTGTTTTTGATAGTTTGTTCAGGGAGCCATCAAAAACAGAGCTGGTAAAAATATACCTGCTTTCATCTTTGCTGTTTATTTTATATACTCCTATGCGTTGCTTGTCTTCACTATATAAAACATTGTATATTTTATTGCTTGCAAAAAAGTTGATCGTTGTTGTATCAAGCACAACCGGGTCTGCCATTAATTTTCCCTGGCCATTTATACGAACGGCAGAACAATACACAACATTTTTTTTCTGATATTGATAGATAAAATAAAAATAATCACGGTTAGTAATAATATCTGAGTTGATGAGTTTATCGGGCAGGAAATCCATTTTTACCTTGTCAACAATTTGCATATTGTTGTCATAAACAGAAATAGAATAATTGTTGTTGTGCACTTTTTTATAGAAAAGATAATTGTTGCCAATTTTACCTATAATGTCAAAGTCAACAGATCGTATATCATCTTTATCAGGTTCTGTATAAGTAATTTTTTGGGCATTTAAAAGCAGAGGAAAAATAAGTATGGATAAACAAAAAAAACATTTAGGTATCATCGGCATTAAATCTTAACTCGGACAAAAATACGGTTTAAAGAAAAAGACTGTTTATTTTATAATGAACTTAACGCATAATATGAAAATTCATATACGCCGTTAGTGAAATTATTTACTTATACATTTGTATCAGCACAATTTAGCTATCTGTGAATAAAAGTATTAATAAAGTCTCCGCAGCCGGTTTTCTTCTTGCTTTAGGAATAATTTATGGAGATATTGGCACATCTCCGCTTTACGTATTTAACTCAATCGTTAACGGCAGAACGGTTACAGATCCGTTGGTAATAGGAAGCCTTTCCTGCATAATCTGGACGATCACTTTTCAAACCACTATTAAATATGTACTGCTTATTTCACGTGCTGATAATAAAGGTGAAGGCGGAATTTTTGCCTTATACGCATTGGTACGGCGCAGGCGCAAATGGCTTTTAATGCCGGCAATAATTGGAGGAGCGGCCTTGCTGGCGGATGGCATAATAACACCGCCAATTTCCATTACGTCTGCTGTAGAAGGTTTAAAGAACATACCGTTGATGCATAGCATTTCTGCAGACACTATTATGATAATCGTGCTTTCCATATTGCTGATATTTTTCTTTTTGCAGCAGTTCGGCACAGGTTCTATCGGCAGGTTATTCGGGCCAATAATGTTTATATGGTTTACAATGATCGCGATTCTTGGTTGCATACATCTCTTAGACAATTTTTCTATTTTCAAAGCATTCAATCCTTATTACGCCATCAATTTTTTAATCAATTATAAAGGTGCATTTATTTTATTGGGTGCGGTGTTTCTTTGTACTACCGGTGCTGAAGCGCTCTACAGCGATCTCGGCCACAGCGGCAAAGGAAATATGCGTGTTTCCTGGATATATGTAAAAGCATGCCTTTTGCTCAATTACATTGGCCAGGGCTCTTACCTGCTGGCGCACCGGGAAGGGCTTACAATAACATCGGCATTGAAAGACCAACTGCATATGAATACGTTTTACGATCTTATGCCTTCGTGGTTTGTTATTATAGGTGTGATCATAGCAACAAGCGCAGCCATAATTGCAAGCCAGGCAATGATAGCCGGTTGCTTTACACTTATAGGTGAAGCGATCCGTTTAAACCTCTGGCCAAAACTAAGAGTGAAATATCCTTCCGAAGCAAAAGGGCAATTATTCATACCCGCTATGAATATATTAATGTTTGTGGGTTGCGCCTTTGTAATAATTTATTTCAGGCAATCATCAAAAATGGAAGCAGCTTACGGCCTTGCTATAATTATAACTATGATTGCCACTACAATTTTATTTGCTAATTATATGGTGCTGCACCGCATAAAACCTTTATGGATTTATATGTTTCTTGCCATATACTTAACCATAGAACTAACATTCCTTGCTGCTTTATCACATAAATTTTTAGATGGCGGTTATGTAACTATGCTGCTGGCAGCCATCAACTTTTCTGTAATGTATATCTGGTACAGAAGCCGGAAAATAAAAAACCGTTATGTTGAATTTGTAAGGCTCGATCATTATATACCGATGATCCAGGAACTAAGAAAGGACAGATCAATATCCAAATACGCTACGCATCTCGTTTATCTTACAGCTTCCTATAGTCCAAGGGAAATAGAGCATAAGATCATTTATTCTATTCTAAATAAAAAACCTAAGCGTGCCGATATTTACTGGTTCGTACATGTTGATACGGTTGACAACCCTTATACCTGTGAATATATCGTTGACCACATAATTCCCAATGATATTATCCGTATTGATTTTCGTTTGGGATTCAGGGTGCAGCAAAGACTCGGCCTTATGCTGCGTAAAGTGATACAGGATCTTGTAAGTAATAATGAAGTTAATGTAACCAGCAGGTATGAAAGCCTTGAGCGGAATAATGTAGTGGGCGATTTTCAGTTTATAATCCTGGAAAAATATTTATCCCAGGATAACGAGCTTCCTTTTTTTGAAAAAATAATAATGAGGTTGCATTTTTGGTTTAAAGAAGCTAGCCTGAATGAGGAAAGAGGTTTTGGCCTTGACCCAAGTTTTGTAACGGTGGAAAAATTTCCTTTGATGGTTTCACAAATTCATCAGATATCTTTGCACAGAGTTTTTGATGAATTTTCATCAGAATAATTCTTCTAATTTGCCTGCCAGTGAAAAGATTATTAGAATTAATATTTAAACGTGAGCAAAAACATTAACCGCGCTACTGCAGCCGGACTACTGATAGCGCTTGGAATTATTTATGGTGATATTGGTACTTCACCCCTTTACGTACTCAATGCAATTGTAAGTGGCAAAGTTATAAGCGAAGACCTGATACTGGGCTCTTTATCATGCATAATCTGGACGCTTACTTTGCAAACCACCGTAAAATATGTTGTACTTACCCTGAAGGCAGATAACAGGGGAGAAGGTGGTATTTTCAGTTTGTATGCATTGGTAAGAAGACAAAAAAAATGGCTTGTGCTGCCTGCTATGATCGGTGGTGCAGCTTTACTTGCAGATGGCATTATTACTCCTCCTATATCTATCACGTCAGCAGTAGAAGGGTTAAAGCAGATAAACCTGTTTTCAGATATAACTATAAAAACCATTGTAATAATAGTGCTTGCTATTTTGTGCTTATTATTCTTTTTGCAACAGTTCGGCACTGCATCTATCGGTAAACTTTTTGGCCCGATCATGACCATATGGTTTATAATGCTCGGCGTTCTTGGCTTATCTCACCTTACAGATGACCTCTATATTTTTAAAGCGTTAAGCCCTCATTACGCTATTGAATTACTTACTGTTTACCCGAATGGTTTTTGGTTATTGGGCTCTGTGTTCCTTTGCACCACAGGCGCCGAAGCTTTATATTCAGACCTTGGCCATTGCGGCCGCGGTAATATCCGCGTATCGTGGGTGTTTGTAAAAATTTGTCTTATACTGAACTACCTCGGGCAGGGCGCATGGCTGCTTGCAAACTACAAAGGTGTTTCTGTAACCGGCCACGTTGCAGATACATTTAATGTTTTTTATGGAGTGATGCCACAATGGTTCAAATTGCCGGGCATTATCATTTCAACTGTTGCTGCCATCATAGCCAGCCAGGCTTTGATATCGGGTTCTTTCACGTTAATTTCAGAGGCGATGCGATTGAACCTCTGGCCTAAAATGAAGATCGTTTATCCAACCGTAGAGAAGGGCCAGTTGTTTATTCCCGGAGTAAATACAATGTTGTTTATAGGTTGTACAGGCATTGTTTTGTATTTCCAGGAATCTAAAAATATGGAAGCGGCATATGGCCTTGCCATTACCATGTGCATGTTAAGCACCTCTATTCTTTTTTCGAATTATATGGTTTCGAGGCGTGTACTGTCACTTTGGATATACCTGTACCTTGCTGTGTATTTTACCATAGAAATATCATTTTTGATAGCCAATCTTATAAAGTTTCCACGCGGTGGTTATGTAACAGTGATGGCGGGCGGCGCTTTATTTTTTGTAATGTATGTATGGTACAGAAGCCGGAAGATCAAGAACCGTTATGTTGAATTTGTAAGGCTTGAACATTATATTCCTATGATACAGGAATTAAGCAACGATCGTTCAGTGCCTAAATATTCAACACACCTTGTTTACTTAACCAGCGCAGATAACCCCAAAGAAATTGAACATAAGATCATTTACTCGATCCTGAATAAAAAACCCAAGCGCGCCGATATTTACTGGTTCGTACATATAGATACACTTGATGATCCTTACACCTGCGATTATTTTGTAAAGCACATCATTCCAAACGATATTATACGCATTGAACTCCGCCTCGGGTTTCGCATACAACAAAGGGTAAACCTGATGCTAAGAAAAGTAGTGGAAGAACTGGTAAGGAATAACGAGGTGAATATCACAAGCCGCTACGAAAGCCTTGAGAAAAATAATGTAGTGGGCGATTTCCAGTTTATTGTAATGGAAAAATTTCTCAGCAACGATAATGAATTGCCCTTCTTTGAAAAGATAATTATGAAAGCTCATTTATGGCTGAAAGAATTGAGCCTTAGTGAAGAAAGAGGTTTCGGGCTTGACCCAAGTTTTGTAACGGTTGAAAAATTCCCGTTGATTGTTTCCCAGGCGCCATCCATAAAACTGGTAAGGATTTTTCCTGATGAAGGCATTTGAGTTTATTTTATAATATAGTTTTTCGCCCGGCATTTATTTAAATAACAGCTTTAACTAAATGGTTAAGCAAAGGCTTAACAGCCGTTTATTTATTAATTATACATTTGCGGCAGGATGGTTTTGCTGAAACTATTCCATTAAAAAAATCACCGGTGCCGTACCGGTACAAACTAAAAAAAATCATGAAAGAACAAGCAAAAAAGGGAGATAAAGTAAAAGTGCATTATCATGGCCGTCTTACCGATGGTACTACATTTGACAGCAGTGAAGGCCGCGAGCCCCTTGAATTTGAAGTAGGAAGCGGAATGGTGATAAAAGGATTTGATGAAGGTGTTTCAGGAATGTCGGTAGGTGATAAAAAAACAGTCGCTATCCCTTCACATGAAGCCTATGGGCCAAGACAGGAAGAAATGGTTATGGAGTTTCCGCGCAGCAATTTTCCGCCTGATATAGAACCTGAAGTAGGAATGGCTTTACAAATGCATGGTGAAAACGGGCAGGAATTACCGGTTGTTATTGTTGAAGTAACGCCCGATACTGTTATGCTCGATGCCAATCACCCGCTTGCCGGGCAGGAACTTGTTTTTGATATTGAACTGGTAGATATAAAAGGCAAAAGCCCGTTGATTATAATGCCGTAAAAGACTTTATAAATTTAAAAGCGATGCTTTATAATTTAATAAAGCATCGCTTTTTTTATGCAACACTGAAACCTTTGAAACTCTGAAGCATTGAAACATCGCAACACTGAAACTACCTCCTGTTCAGCCACCAGCCAAGCCAGATGCCTGTTGCGCCCCAGCCTGCAAGAAAATCTGCAAGATGCCCTTTAAGGTCAAATGTCTCATACCAGATATTCTCCGTATAGCTTGCGTGCAGAAAAATTATCAGTCCCAAAAGAATAGCTGCTAAAAGAGTCTTGCCAAAGCTATTGGTAGCATAGCCTGATATGATCCAGCAGAAGAATAGCACCATAACAAAATTGGTTGCAAGATTCTTAGCCATATTAAGGCCCATGTTGGTATCAAGCGATGTATGATATTGAATTTGTACCCACGGTTTACCTCTTGAGCTTTCATCCAGTTTTTTCATATCATCTGATGAAGAGCCTTTAGGCACTGTAGGTAAAATGTATCCGCCGCTTGAATCAAACTGCGTTCCCAGGTATGCAATAATGCTGTCTTGTTTTGGCGTGTATTGCTGTGCGGGCCAGTGAAAATCAAGTACAGTCCAGGAAAGGAACTGCCACATAAAAAGTATAATGGCGCCTACTAAAGAACCGATAAATATTTTCATAGCTCAATCGTTTGGTTAATGAAAATTAAGCATTAAAATATTTGCAATAAAATAATTTATATGAAATACTTATTCCTTCATAAACTGCTTTATAATTACCTCACCATTTGTTTCAATCTTCAATAAATAATTACCTGCATGTAATGAAGCAATGTTGAAGTTGTATGAGGAGCTCATAGCTGATAGCTCATAGCTCATGGCTATGTTACCATTAAAATCAACAACCGTAAGTTTTGTTCCTTGCCTGTTGGCAGGCAGGTTTTGTGATGATGGTAAACCTTCTATATGCAAAACGTTTTGTGCAGGATTGGGATAGATGGAAATATTTTTATTAATTGATAGTGCAGCAACTGCATCATTGCGCCTGGCATTTAACCCATCCACTGTAAGCATCCTTGTTATAAATGGAAACGGATGATAGCGGGGATCGATATTAAATGCACCTCCGGTTAATATTCTTTGGTCATTATCCAATGCCAGGGAAAGTGAAAGCAAGGGCTTTTTATCTATACCGAATGCAGATGTTCCATTCACGCCAAAACTGTTATCTAAAGAGCCATTCACATTTAATCTTGATACAAACAATGTATGATTATTGTCAATTGAATAATTCTCCATTAAAGAAATAATTTTTCCATCAGCCTGCCGACCGATTTTATATTTAAGCCCGTTCTCATCGCCTGAAACAGGCGTTAAAATATACCCCCGGTTGTTAAACCCAACATCAACTGAACCGTTTTGCAGCAGTTTCACCATCTTTAAATACAGGTTAGCTGAATTCTGCATACTTCCTTCTTCAACTATGGAATTATCAGGCAGGATCACCAGGTCGTTACTGATCTCATTGGTGCTGGTAGTTATTTTCCATGACACACCATTTACACCAAAACTGCTGTCAATTTTACCTTCAGGAGAAAAGCGGGTTGTTATAAAGTCATTATTCGAACCGGAGTGCCGTCCATAACCCAAAACAATAACACGGCTGTTGCTGTCAATAGCAACTGATGTGTTTTGATAATAAGAAGTTGAATTGTTCAAATATGAACTCACCAGCAATGACCCGTTAATGCCAAAACTACTGTCTCTTGCACCATTGGTTTTTATCCGTTCTACCACCAATGCCGCCTGAAGTAATATCTTATTATCTTTTTGAATTACCGGCGTTACAGGTTGGGGAGAAGTAACATCTGTAACAATTACGCCTGCAGTTCCAAAGCTGCTGTCAAGCTTTCCGTTTGCATCGTACTGCAAAAAAACCGGGTTGGGATTTGTAAATGCAGATTCCCGTAAAGCACATACGATCATTTTATTCCCGGGTAATGCAAAAACATTTATTCCTTCATAATAGCTATAAATATAAATAAGCGGCGGAATATCTTTTGTTATATCAAGCACACCATTATTGCCAAAACCTGCATCTAAAACACCATCAGCTGTATAGCGCATAAGCATTGCATCATCCGATGAATCACCCGCAGCAACGATGTTACCATTGCTTAGCGTTGCAAAACTGTTAATGATCAATCTTTCAGGATTGTTTACACTAATTCCGTTTTTGCCAAATGTGCTGTCAAGGCTGCCTGCATGTTGCGCAAACACCGGAAAACAAGAAAATAAAAGGACAGGAATGAACAAAAAGTCCAGGTAAATTTTTTTCATAGAATTGATTTATGATTTAAAGTTAATAAGAGAAATGTAGCATTAAGTTATTGTTTGAAATTATTGCATTATTCTTTTACAAACTGCTTTGTAACCACTTCGCCATTGGTTTCAATCTTCAGTAAATAATTACCTGCATGTAATGAAGCAATATTGAGGTTGCAGGAAGAGTTCATAGGTGATAGTTCATAGCTCATGGCTATGTTACCATTAAAATCAACAACCGTAAGTTTTGTTCCTTGCCTGTCGGCAGGCAGGTTTTGTGATAATGATAAACCTTCTACATGCAATACATTCTGTGCAGGATTGGGATAGATGGAAATATTACTCAATGTTGTTGCCTGCGCATCATCAGGTATATAGTGTTTTACGATAACCTGTTTTAGGGTTGACTTACCGTTGTTATATCTGATGGTACCGTATTCTTCAATTGATTGCACCCCCCGGTAAATTTTACCTGCGGCAACTATCTTTCCGTCCTGCTGAATAGCTACCGCATAAGCTTCACCCCCCTTTGCATATATAGTTTGTACACCGCCATTAAAACCGAAGGAGGAATCAACATCGCCGTTTTGTTGATAGCGCGCCAACCCAAAAAAGATCTTATTAACCGGTTGAAAATATACATACCCGGCAACAACAATTTTACCGTCAGCCTGCAAGGCCATAGCATTACCCCACGGAAAGTTTTTGTAGACGTTCAGTTGTTTGCCATTCGTTCCAAAAGTTTTATCCGGCTGACCATCGTTATTAAATCGTGTCAAAACAATATTGTTTCCTCCCTTAAAGTAGGTGCCTTCTAATATAATCTTTCCATCAGCCTGTAAGGCCATTGCATTGCATTTAATACCGGCAAGTCCTAAATCGGTAATGACCATTCCATTTCTGCCAAAGGAGGAATCTGTTTTTCCGGCACTGGTAAATCTTACAATCATTAACTCCTGCTTACCTGATCTGTAATCGTAAGTATATCCACCTGCAATGATTTTACCATCCGGCTGTAATGCACCTCCCACACAGTAATCATTCCTGAAATCTGCATTAGCTACTCCATTTATTCCATAACTGGAATCTAATTTTCCATCAGGTAAATACCTGATGGCTATATAATTTTCATCAGCACTTTTGCCTACGCCCACAATCTTGCCATCAGATTGTATGAAAACAGCATGAAACTCACCTCCAATATTATGTTTTAGAATAGTAGTGTCTAATCCCGAATGACCAAAGGAAGAATCGGGAGTACCATTTTTTAAATAACGGATCAATACAAAGTAATTACCATAGCCAGCCATGTCAGATGACATGGAACCGCCTACTAATATTTTGCCGTCCGGCTGCAGTGCAGCACAATAGGTATATGCGAATATTTTGGAAAAATATGATTTTACCTTTCCAATTTTACCAAAAGTGGAATCCGGAACGCCATCTGGCCTATACTTTACTATACTAAAGCATTGCCTGGATGGTAGGCCTACGTATTCATTACCGGCAACAATAATATAAGACCCTGGTGAAATAACAACGGCCCTTGCCTCTCCCGAAGCACTGTCAAAAGTTGTGGTCACAATACCGCTGTCTCCAAAACTATTATCCAGCGTTCCTGCTTTTTGCGCCATCAATTCAAGAGAAAAACATAAGATAATAAGTGTAAAGGTTAGTTTCATAGTAAAAGAGTTTGGTGTTTTGAAGATACTGTTTGTTGCTGGTATTTCTTTCGGACTTACTGACTTGCCGTCTTTCCGACTACTCTTTCACAAACTGCTTTGTAACCACTTCTCCATTGGTTTCAATCTTCAGCAAATAATTACCTGCATGCAATGAAGCAATGTTCAAATCGTATACGCCGCTCACAGCTCGTAGCTCACTGCTCGCAGCTATTCTACCACTCAAATCAACAACCGTAAGTTTTGCATTGGATAATAAACCTTGTATATGCAAAATGCTCTGTGCAGGATTAGGATACACAGAAACGTTGTTTAATGTTGTTGCCCGCGCATTGTGCGTTTGTATATAGTGTTTGATCTTTTGAACGATGATTTGTTTTTGAGTTAAAAAGCCATTATAACGGGCAAGTGTTATATAGGTTATCCTATTAGTAACATCTGTAGAACCTCCCGCAGCAATGATTTTACCATCTTGTTGCAGTGCAAGAGCAGCGCACCCATCATCAAATTCTGAAAAATCAGTAGTGGTGATTCCGTTTGTTCCAAATGAGGAATCAATCTTTCCCTCCTTTGTAACTGATGCAAGGGCAAAATCATCAGCGGCATAATTAGGTGGTGAGGTGTAATCCACAAACTTAACTCCACCTATGATATAATCTCCATTAGGTTGTAATGATAATGCTCTTGCACCCGCATCATCATTTCCAAAAAAAACAGGTAAAGCGCCAGTGTTATTGAAAGACTTATCAAGACTGCCATCGTTATTATAACGTACAATTACCATAGCAGTTGAATCCTGGATGAGATAATTTGCTGCGCCCGCAACAACTATTTTCTTATCGTTTTGTAAAGCAACAGCATAACCATAATCTGCATCTGAGCCTACATCTGTAAACACCAAACCATTTGTGCCAAAATCAGTTTCTAGTTTTCCATCAACAGTATATTTTGCTAATAAAATTTGATCTTGCTTTGAATTGGGTATGTATTTAGCGCTGCCGGCAGTAACAATGCTTCCATCAGGCGCTACTGCAATTGAATTAATATATGATTGATAAGATGCTCCAACATCAGTAACAACTTTTCCGCTATCACCAAAATTTGTATCTATAGAACCATCGTTGTTAAATTGTGCAAGAAAACAATTATCCTTTTTTTCATCGCCTGCGGCACAGTAGCCCGCTACTAAAATCTTTCCCTGGTTTGTTATTTTCATACAATTTATAACTTCAATTAACTTGAGGTCAATAGCTACTGAACCATTTTTTCCAAAACTTGAATCCGTCTTTCCATTTGCTAAATACTTTGCAAGTAAAATATCGCTATTATGCGTACCTATTCCGCCGCCACCTGTGCCTGCAGCAATTATTTTATTATCATTAGTGATATTTACAGATGTGGTATAAGCATCTAAATAATTTTTAAAAACTGTTCTGGCTTCGCCTGCAACCCCAAAAGAAGAATCAGGAATGCCATTGTTTAAAAATTGTTTTAATAAAAAAGCTGTACCCTCTCCACTTCCAACGAGTATGGCACCATCTTTTTTTATAACTACAGATTGTGCAGCATAAGGTAATCCCAATGAAGTAGTTGATAATAATTTGCCCTGACCAGCAAAAGATGTATCCGGCGTTCCCGCCTTTTGCGCCATCAATTCAAGAGAAAAACATAAAATAATAAGTGTAAAGGTTAGTTTCATAGTAAAAGAGTTTGGTGTTTTGAAGATAAGCTATTCATTCATTATATGGAGAAGAATTGTATTTGCGTATTGTCGGCACTGACAATACAAAAAAGCGAAAGAAAAGTGTTGATTTATGAGGCACAACAATTTTTTTCAATTTCAGATAATTCGGTAATATTTGTGCTTGGGACAAGCTTAAAATGACAACTCACATAACTCGTAACTACGCATAACTGTGACAATGGCAATCAAAAAACCCTCTGATAAAAAAATATTTTACATAATAAATTATTCAGTTGTAATTATAGGACTAATGTTCTGGGGACACGACCAATATGTAGGAAGAAAGGCCTGGAGAGAAGCGTATAAGAAATCCAGCTTTAATGGTGTTATAAGAGACACCATTCATTATGAAATGCAACACGACTTACCAACATATCTTTTTACAAACGGTTCTTCCCATCTTCTTGAAGGCGATGAAGGATATCTGCAAACAAATGCGAAAGCTGGTGATTCACTAAGTAAAATAAGTGGAAATGACACTGTGTATATTTTTCGAAAGCAAGACGCAGGGAAATATATTCAAATTTACCCTTACTAATATAAAAATTAAGTAATCGAGATTTTTTAATCTAATCTTTCCGCCCTGTTGTTGTTGTTCACCTACAGCTTTCCAATATGAGATTCCTCCCGTTTTAAACGAGACGGAAATAACACACATACTAATGTAGGGGTTGACATTCTTTCGAAAAATGTCAACCCTTATTATTTTCATCCTTCCGCTATTCTTACCAACAAACCCTGCCTGTTACTTTTCATATCCACGTTCGCGCCTGCAGATTCATTTCTTCGATATAACTTCGATATTTCTTCGATATAACTTCGATATAACTTCGATCAATCAGATCGAAGAAACATCGAAGAAATAACGAAATTATATCGAATATATATGCAAACAGGCCGTTGATAAGTTATGCTTGTTACTGTGCATTTACAGTAATCAAACCGAACTTAAAATACTCCCATAGGCAGAATAGCTGTTTATTTGCCTTATAATTAATTTAAGATGATACAAGGTTATACGCACACCGTTGCGGAAAGATTTATGCGTTATGTTCAGATAGACACGCAAAGCGATCCCGGAAGCGATACTTATCCAACTACAGAAAAGCAAAAGCAGTTAAGTGAATTGCTTGCAAAGGAGTTGAAAACGATCGGGCTTAAAGATGCTTTTGCAGACGAATATGGTTATGTGTATGCAACCATCCCCTCTAACACAGACAAAAATGTTCCTGTTATTTGTTTTTGCAGTCACGTAGATACTGCCCCCGATTGCAGTGGCACCAACGTTAAACCTATACTGCATGAAAATTATAATGGAAAAGATATTGTGCTGCCCGATGATACCACACAGGTAATATCAAAAAAAGATTATCCTTATTTAAAAGAGCATAAAGGCAGCGGTATTATTACAGCAAGCGGCTTAACACTGTTAGGCGCAGATGATAAAAGCGGTGTTTCTATAATAATGGATATGGCGAATTATCTTACAAAAAATAACAATGTAAAGCACGGCGAAATAAAAATTGTGTTCACGCCTGATGAAGAAGTAGGAAAGGGAACTTCAAGAATAGACCTGAAGCAACTGCATGCAGATTATGCATATACTTTGGATGGAGGAGAGGCAGGCACACTGGAAGATGAAACATTCAGTGCGGATGGCGTGCGCATCACTGTTCACGGAGTGATCGCACATCCGGGTTATGCAAAAAACAGGTTAGTAAATGCCCTTAAGATTGTGTCTGCCATTGTTGATGCTTTACCAAAAGAAGAATGGAGCCCGGAAACCACTTCAAAGCGAAAAGGCTTTGTGCATCCTGTTGCCATAAATGGTATCGCTGAAAGAGCAACGGTTGATTTTATTGTGCGTGATTTTAATACACTCGAATTAAAAAGACATGAAGAAGAATTACAGGCGATTGCTGAAAAAGTTGTAAGGAAGTTTTCTAAAAAAGCAACGATGGAATTTAAAGTAACGGAGCAATACCGCAATATGAAAGAAGTGCTGGAAAATCATCCAAAGGTGGTGGAGTATGCAAAGCAGGCATACAAACGTGCCGGTTTAAAAACAGTGAATGAACCCATTCGCGGCGGCACAGATGGCAGCCGTTTAAGCTTTATGGGTTTGCCCTGCCCTAATCTTTTCACAGGCATGCAGGCTATTCACAGCAGGCATGAATGGATTGGTGTGAAAGACATGGAGAAAGCGGTGGAAGTGCTGGTTAACCTGGTACAGGTTTGGGAAGAGAATGCATAGATTGTATTGTGTTGATCTTATATTATTTGATGGTCACTCATGTTTGAATAATACCTGTGAGGTTTCAAAAACCTCACAGGTATTTTAACCAGGAAACGCCTATAATATCCTTTAATGTTCGTTCATGCATATTTATTGTCCGTTATCGAACAATTGAAGCATGAATGATCTTGCAAAACCTGTTGATTATTAAAGTGTTTTCGTTATTGGCATATTGGTTGAAAATTTATAACTGCACATGAAAAACAAAATGTGAGACGAATACATCCAACATCAACAAATCATACAAACAGTTATGCTACAAAACTATTTTAAAACAGCCTGGAGAAACATTACCCGCAATAAATTATATGCTGTTATAAACATAGCAGGTATTGCGATTGGGCTTGCAGCTTTCTGGCTTATTGCTTTATATGTCAGCGATGAATTAAGTTACGACCGTTCCTTCACCAATGCAGACAGGATCTATCGCATTGCGCAACATGCAAACTGGAGTGAAGGCAGCCTGAACATGCCGCTGAATCCTCCGCTGCTTGCAACAACAATACTTGAAAAATTTCCTGAAGCAGAACAGGCGGTGCGCATTGATGTGGAAGGCGGCGGCGTAGTTAAGTTCAATAACAAAGCAATAAAGCAGGATGATATTTGTTTTGCGGATAATTCTTTCTTCAAAATATTTGATTACAGTTTTTTAGCAGGCGATGCCGGTGCTTTAACCCAGCCGCACTCAATTGTTGTTACTGAAAGCTTTGCAAAAAAAATTGCAGGTAATGCCGATGATGCACTTAATCAAACAATATATTTTGGTGATGAGCCTGTAAAAATTACCGGTGTTATAAAAGATATGCCGCAGAATTCTCACCTGCAGTTCAGTGGCATCCGTTCATTTGATGGCCCGTTCGATAATACAAGCTGGCAGAACTTTTATCTCTACACATATATACTGTTGAAGAAAGGAACGGATGTAAATGCTTTTACAAAAAAGCTGAATGCTTTTGGCATGCAAACCATCGCGAAAGATATGGGCATTAAAGATTATCATATGGAGTTGCAGCCTGTTACTTCCATTCACCTGCATTCTAATCTGGATTTTGAATTAAGCACCAACAGCAACATCAGCCGTGTATATATTTTCATTGCAATCGCTATCCTGATATTACTTGTCGCATTGATCAATTACATGAATTTATCTACTGCACGCGCAGCCATTCGTGTAAAAGAAATCGGTATAAGAAAAGTAGTAGGTTCATCGCGCAATAATCTTGTTGGTTTATTTATTTCAGAAGCAATTCTTATCACGCTTATCTCTGCAGCAATTGCCTGTGTGCTTGTTAAATTAAGCATGCCTTTCTTCAACCAGGTTTCTGGAAAGAATTTAGATATATGGCGTTTTGGTATGTTCAATACAATCGCCTTTGTAGCATTGTTTGCTTTGCTCGCAGGATTTATAAGCGGAAGTTATCCTGCATTGTTTCTTTCACGTTTTAAAATGATCCCTTCATTGAAAGGCCAGTTGGGTAAGATGCAAACAAACGCGGTGTTCCGTAAATCGCTTGTTATATTCCAGTTTGTAATTGCCGTGTTTCTTATAAGCGGCTCATATATTATCTACAGGCAGATGCAGTATGTGAATGATAAAGACCTTGGTTTTAATAAAGCGCAGGTACTTACATTTCATATTGATGATATGAAAGTGCGTAATGAAATCCCTGCACTAAAAAATGCATTGCTGCAAAACCCGGCAATACAAGGCGTAGCTATTGCAGGTAATCCTATCGGCAGTGATTATTTAGGTGGACATGATTTTTATTTTGAAAAGAATGGCGCTATTGCACAATCATCAACTATGGCAAAACAGTTATATGTTGATGGAGATTTTTTGAAAACAGCAGGCATTCAATTAGCACAGGGCAGAAATTTTTCAACCAACATGCAAACAGATCAATTTGGTGCCATCATTATAAATGAAACATTAATGCAGCAGCTTGGTTACACCAATGCGGTTGGTAAAAAAATGAATTACCAGGTTAACAAATCAATGCCTGTTAGAAATTGCACCATTGCTGGTGTGGTAAAAGATTTTCATTTTTCATCATTGCAACATAAGATAGAACCTATGGTAATGATGATGCCTCCAAACCCGGGTGAAGAAGATAACCTGTATGTGAAAATTGCAAAAGGCAAAACAGTAGAAGGATTGGCTTATCTCAAAAAAACGTATGCGCAATTCGATAACAATAATACCGCCGATTTTACTTTTTTAGATGAAGCATTTGCAAAGCAATATGCTGCAGAACAAAAACAGGAACAGTTATCATTTGTGTTTACCATACTGGCATTTGTTATAGCATGCCTTGGCTTATTGGGACTTGTAATTTTTGCAACCACGCAGCGTGTAAAAGAAATAGGCATAAGAAAAGTTTTAGGTGCATCTGTTACTTCTGTTACTATAATGCTTGGTAAAAACTTTATACAGTTAGTGGCTTTTGCAACGCTTATTGCTATACCCATTTCATGGTTTGCCATGAATGAATGGCTGCAGGAATTTGCTTACCGCATAAACATTGAATGGTGGATGTTTTTATTGCCTGGCTTTGTTGCTATTATGATTGCATTAATTACTGTTTGCATACAATCTGTAAAAACAGCATTGGCTAATCCTGTTGAAAGTTTGCGGAATGAGTAAGCAAAACAAGTCTCGCTTTATTGTGCATAGCTTTAAGTTAAGATGCATTAAGTTGCAATGAACGTTGCCTTATGCAATAAACTTCATGCTCTGTAAGAGCAAGGTGTTTATAGAAAGATTTGATCGAAGATAGTTCAGCTCCATTAAGAGCTGCATCTGTAAAAATTTCACGAGGCTCCGATGGAGCCTATAATAGATATTAATGCATATAACTATAAACACATAGCTCCTCCGGAGAAAGCATACGGTTGCCCCGCAACCAAAAGAGAAGTGACGCGGCTATCGGTCAGACGGCTCCAGCCGTCAGACCGTTCTAAGCTTCAAAACGTCATTGGCAGCTAAAAGATGAATAGCCTGACACTCATGCGCTGGTTATTCTTCATAAAACGTACATATTACTTAATGTGCGGCTGCGAACAAAAAACGTCCGTTTTCGTACAGTACCGGCCCGCGGTATTCGCTAAAACCCTTATGTGCAAAGCGTTTCAACATTGGCACAACCGTTGAAAATTCAAGATGATTCTTATTTTCTTTAGGGCGGGTTTGCAACAAAATATTAAACTGAAACACTTTGTATGATAAAAAATTATTTCAAGATTGCATGGCGTAATCTTCTCAAGAATAAAGTTTATTCCATAATAAACATACTTGGCCTTGCCACAGGAATGGCCGTAGCCCTGCTTATAGGTTTATGGATATGGGATGAACTTACCTATGATAATTATCACACCAACCATAAAGAACTGGCACAGGTAATGACCAGTTTTTACAATGATCATGATAGTGTTGCCGGAACGGGCAAGGCCGTTTGTATGCCTATTGGAGATGAACTGCGCAGCAAATACGGAAGCGATTTCAAAAACGTGTCAATGGCGTCATGGAATTTTGGCCATGTGCTGGTAGTGGGCGAGA
>JABDFS010000007.1:0-162 GCA_013286425.1 Bacteroidota bacterium | reverse complement strand
GGGGATGTGGGTTGAAGCCAATTTCCCCTCAATGTTCACGTGTAAAATGCTGGAAGGAAATATTAATGGATTGAATGACCCTTCGTCTATTTTATTAAGTGAATCATTAGCAAAAACATTGTTTGGTGATGTTGACCCGGTTAACAAAGTATTGAGGCTTGA
>JABDFS010000006.1 GCA_013286425.1 Bacteroidota bacterium | reverse complement strand
AATGCTGATGTTGTTTTATTTAAAACTGAAGAAGACAAACAGTTCGCTATTGATAATAACATGGTGAAACAAGAAAATAGTTTAATCGTTCCTTTTGGTATAGAGATAAAAGAAATGCCTGCAGATAAATTGCAGCAAAAGCAAAAAGTTTATCAGCAACACAATATTCCTGATAATGCAAAACTGATTTTTTTTAATGGAGCTTTTAATTACAAACCCAATATTGATGCACTATTATTTATATTGAATGAAATAAATCCATTACTGCTTAATCAGGAAAATTTGAAGTATAAGATCATTATTTCAGGGAGAGATTTGCCGGCTTCATTAAATGAATTGCAAAACTTTGCTGATAAAAATGTTATTTATGCGGGCTTTGTTGATGATGTATATGCATACTTTAAAGCCGCTGATATTTTTCTCAATCCTGTAGTAAGTGGAGGCGGTGTAAAAACTAAAATTGTAGAGGCAATGGGTTATGGAACCACCGTTATTTCATGTGATTCCGGGGCGGCAGGCATAGAGAAATCTGTTTGTGGCGAAAAAATAAAAATCGTTGCAGACAATAATGCGCCTGCATTTGCCAATGAAATAATTTTTACGAAGAACGAACCGATACAAACACCACAATCCTATTATCAATATTATTATTGGGGAAACATAGTGAGCAAGCTTAAACCTTTGTTGCTTAGTTAATAGCATTTTTTTAAGTTTTTAAGAATTTTAAGGCGTTTGCTTTTAAAATCAATATTTCCCATATTTTCGCATACAGATGTTACAGTTAGCCATTCTTGTTAAACGTTTCCAGTAAATGTTTTCCGCTTTGGACTTCTGTTTTCATTTTTAATAATTAAATTTTTTTTATGAACATTTATGTAGGAAACTTAAACTGGAGCCTGACAAGCGACGATCTTTACAACATGTTTACGCCTTACGGTGAGGTTGTTTCAGCAAAAATCATTACAGACAAATTCAACAACAACCGCAGCAAAGGCTTTGGTTTTGTTGAAATGAGTGATGATGATGCTGCACGCCAGGCAATCAGCAATTTGCATGATACTGAGCTATCAGGCAGAAAAATAATTGTAAACGAATCTGCTCCCCGTAAAGAAGGCGACAGCGGTGGCGGCGGTGGCTACAAAAAGAAAAGCTTTGGTGGCGGTGGTGGTGGTTACAATCGCGGCGGCAGCGGTGGCGGAAATCGCGGCGGAGGCGGAGGTGGTTACAACCGTAATCGCGGAGAAGGTGGCGGCTACAATCGTTATTAACTCTGTTTCTGAAAAAGTTACTTGAACGTATTTAAGAAGTTCTGAAAAGAACTTCTTTTTTTTGCGTATACTTTATCTGGATAGGAATGTAATTTTTATGGAATGTTGAAATTACCAGGCAAATTAATATTGTTGCGGATTGTGTTTTTTTGATAAAAATGCGCTGTTCTTTACAAAATTTATCTATTTTGCCTGCCCTTTTGCATCAAATCATATAATAACCCCAAAATTTAATTTATGGATTATAAACAAATTCAGGAGCTCATTAAACTAATAAACAAAAGCAATATCGGGGAATTAAGTATTGAGGAAAAAGACTTTAAAATATCTATAAAACAAAAAGAAGAAAAATTTTACCAGGCTGATATCTCACAGATTCCTGTGCAACAGCCTGTATACGCACAACCACCTGTTCAAACTTTCCAGCAACCGCAACAAACTACGGCTGGAATAACTGCAGCAGAACCGGCAGCGGCAAAAGCAGATAATTTTATCACGATAAAAAGCCCGATGATCGGAACTTTTTACAAAAGACCGTCGCCTGATAAATCCAATTTTGTAGAAATCGGCGATGAAATTGCACCTGGAAAAGTGGTTTGCATAATTGAGGCTATGAAGCTCTTCAATGAAATTGAAAGCGAAATAAGCGGCAAGATTGTAAAAATACTTGTAGAAGATTCAAGCCCTGTTGAATACGATCAACCTCTATTCCTTGTTGATCCCAGTTAATTTGAACAAAGCAATCTGTTTTAAAATCAAAATGGTTTTAAAGCTTTGCATGAAATTCAAACTAACTAATCTTCAAATCTCAAACTAAGTAAAGTGTTCAAAAAAATACTGATAGCTAATCGTGGCGAAATTGCCCTTCGCGTTATAAGAACATGCAGAGAAATGGGCATTAAAACAGTAGCCGTTTATTCAACTGCTGATAAAGACAGCCTTCATGTTCGCTTTGCAGATGAGGCCGTTTGTATCGGTAAACCTCAAAGCGCAGATTCATATCTTAACATACCTCACATTGTTGCTGCTTCAGAAATTACAAATGCTGATGCTATTCATCCCGGATATGGCTTTCTTGCAGAAAATTCAAAGTTCGCACAGATTTGCACCGATCACGGAATAAAATTCATTGGCCCCACACCCGAAATGATAAACTCAATGGGTGATAAAATAACTGCCAAAGAAACAATGATCAAAGCAGGCGTGCCTGTTGTTCCGGGCGGAGAAGGCTTATTGAAAGATCTTAAAGAGTCAGCTTCGCTTGCAAAAGAAATAGGCTATCCTGTTATCTTAAAAGCAACAGCAGGCGGTGGTGGAAAAGGCATGCGGGTGGTGTGGCATGAAGAAGAACTGGAGCGTGCATACAATACTGCAAAAGCAGAAGCGCGCGCATCGTTTAAGAACGATGGCATATACATGGAAAAATTTGTTGAAGAGCCGCGCCACATAGAAATACAGGTTGCAGGTGATCAATATGGAACCGTATGTCATTTGAGCGAGCGCGACTGTAGCATACAACGCAGGCATCAAAAACTGGTGGAAGAATCCCCCTCTCCTTTTATGACGCCTGAGCTGCGTGAAAGAATGGGTGCTGCTGCTATTAAAGCTGCATCTGCAATCAATTATGAAAGCGTTGGTACCATTGAATTTCTTGTTGATAAACATCGCAACTTCTACTTTATGGAAATGAATACACGCATACAGGTTGAGCATTGCGTTACAGAAGAAGTGATCAATTTTGATCTGATCAAAGAACAGATTAAAATTGCGATGGGTGAAAAAATAACCGGCGAAAATTATTTGCCGCAAATGCATGCCATTGAATGCAGGATAAATGCCGAAGATCCTTACAATGATTTTCGCCCGTCTCCGGGAAGAATAAATGTGTTGAATACACCGGGTGGTCACGGTGTGCGTGTCGACAGCCACGTGTACGCAGGCTATGTAATTCCACCTTATTACGATTCAATGATCGGTAAGCTGATTACTGTTGCCCGCACAAGGGATGAAGCATTGGATACAATGTACCGCGCGTTGAGCGAGTATGTAATTGATGGTGTGAAAACAACGATACCTTTTCATCTTCAACTGATGAAGAATGAAGATTTCCGTAAAGGGAATTTCACTACCAAGTTTCTTGAAAGCTTTCAGATGGAATAGTCTTTCCCGCTATAATTGTTTTAAAAATGCCGGCTTTGCCCGGCATTTTTTTATGCATAAATTGTTATGATTTATACATGCATTTATTAATTGGATGAAACGGTTTTACTTTGCATCATGACGTATGCAGATACGCTGACATATCTTTACGACCACCTTCCAATGTTTAGTCGCATTGGTACAGATGCTTACAAGAAAGACCTCTCCAACACAAAACAACTTTGTGCAGTATTAAATAACCCGCAACAGAATTTCAAAAGCATTCATATTGCGGGCACCAACGGCAAAGGTTCTGTAAGCCACATGCTCGCCGCCATTCTTCAAACTGCAGGTTATAAAACAGGATTGTACACATCGCCGCACTTAAAAGATTTCAGGGAAAGAATTAAAGTAAATGGTGAAATGTGCGCTGAAGAGTTCATAATAAAGTTCACTGAAATAATAAAGCCGCAGATAGAATTGCTCGAACCATCATTCTTTGAGATAACTGTTGCAATGGCATTTGAATATTTCGCACAACAAAAAGTTGATGTTGCTGTAATTGAAACAGGGCTTGGCGGAAGATTGGACAGCACCAATATTGTTGTTCCCGAACTTTCTGTAATAACCAATATTGGTTATGACCACATGAATATTCTTGGCGATACTTTAGAAAAGATCGCTTATGAAAAAGCAGGTATCATCAAACAAAATATTCCTGCAGTAATTGGCGAAGTATTACCTGGAACAAAAACTGTTTTTGAAGATGAAGCGAAAGAAAAAAATGCTCAACTAATATTCGCGCAAGAAAATTATTACGTGCAGGATTTTACTTACAATCATCATTTACTGAAAGCAGAAGTTGCAGACGTTCAAAAGAATGAACATCACATTTACAACATTGATCTTCCCGGTGTTTATCAGACAAAAAATATAGTTACGGTATTAACAGCAGTGCACCAGCTTCAATTAAAAAAATGGAACATCAAACAACGTGATATTGATAAAGCATTGAAGCAGGTAAAGCATTTAACAGGCCTGCATGGAAGATGGGAAAAGATAAAAGATGATCCAACCGTTATTGTTGATGTTGCGCACAATGTTGATGGCATTAAACAACTTACTGAACAATTAGAACTGGTAAGCTATAATGAACTGCATCTCATCATTGGTTTTGTAAAAGATAAAGACATCGCGAACATTTTACCACTGCTTCCCAAAACGGCTGCATATTATTTTACAAAAGCACAATTGCCAAGAGCATTGAATGAAAATGATCTTGCAATAATGGCAAAGCAAAACGGGTTAAGCGGAAAAACTTTTCCTGATGTAAACACTGCCTTAAAAGAAGCAATTACACATGCGCATAAAGATGATCTTATTCTTATTTGCGGCAGTGTTTTCCTGGTAGGTGAAGTGAATTATTGATATTCCACAGCAAGCCCCCATCTCCTAAAGGGGAACAATTCGATAACTAAAAAATCTTCTCAAACGATGCTCACATTTTTTAAATCTGTTTTATTCTCTGCATTCATCTTCACTGCAACCTTCCTCAATGCACAATCAAACAGTATAAATGTTTGGTTAACCAATAAAGACCGTTCTGCTTTATTTCAACAACAAGCTTCTCTTGCATTCAATGTATCCAATAACAATGCGCAAACAATTGTTATTGATGACAGCAAGACTTTTCAAACAATGGATGGTTTCGGATTTGCGCTAACCGGCGGCAGTGCGATGCACATTATAAACATGCAGGCCGATGCAAGAAATAAATTATTGCATCAGTTATTTGATACAACAGGTAATGCAATTGGTGTGAGTTACCTGCGTTTGAGCATCGGTTCATCAGACCTTAATGAAAAAGTATTTTCTTATGATGATGTTGCAGGCGATACAACCTTATCGCATTTTGACCTGGCAGAAGATAAAACAGATATAATACCGGTCATGCATGAAATACTAAAGATCAATCCACATATAAAAATTCTTGGTTCGCCATGGAGCCCGCCTGCATGGATGAAGACCAACAACGATACAAGAGGCGGAAGATTGAAACCTGAATATTATAAAACCTATGCAAATTATTTAGCGCGGTATATAACTGAAATGAAAAAGAATGGCATTACTATCGATGCCATCACTGTACAGAATGAACCGTTACATCCGGGCAATAATCCAAGCCTGTTGATGGTAGCACCGGTTGAAGCAGAGTTTGTGAAGAATTATCTCGGCCCTGTATTCAAACAAAAAAATATCAAAACAAAGATTATTGTTTACGATCATAATGCCGACAGGCCGGATTATCCAATATCAATTTTAGGTGATGCTCAGGCGGCAAAATATATTGATGGTTCCGGCTTTCATTTTTATGGTGGAACGATGGATGCATTAACAGATGTGCACAATGCGCATCCTGACAAGAATATTTATTTCACCGAGCAAATGGTGGTTCAGTTTAACAATAATGCCGAAGATGCAAAAAAGATAGACATTGAATGGCCGGTAAGTAATTTACTAATTGATGCACCGCGCAACTGGAGTAAAAATGTTTTGTTCTGGAACCTTGCTGCCGATGCACAGCTTAAACCTTATACCGACCGTGGCGGCTGCGATGTTTGCGAAGGTGCTGTTACTATTGATAAAAACAATGTAACCTACAATCTTGCTTATTATGCAATGGCGCATGCATCAAAGTTTGTAAGGCCTAATGCAGTGCGCATCGCTTCAAATGATGTAGATAGTTTATCCAATGTTGCTTTTAAGACTCCCAACGGAAATAAAGTGTTGATTGTTGCCAATAGCAGTGATGCAGACCAGACATTCAATATCCAATATCATCATAAAACAACAACTGCAGTTTTAAAAGCCGGTTCAGTGGCAACGTATTCCTGGAAATAATACTGCTATGAGATGAGCCCGGTATGTTATACAGTTTAGCTGAAGATTATTACCGGGCACACAGCGTATGTGGTTCGATTTACTTCTAAAATGTTATAAACCGGGTTTTAATCCGGAACATCCAAAATCATGTTACCTGCCGTTGGATCTTCTATAGCAGGGGCTAAAGAGACCAAATAAAATAAACGTGAGGCAGTATAGGACCCACCACAGCGGTATGATAGCTTCTCATGCGATTGTGCTGCCTTCAGCCTGCCCTTAAACTGCGCTTTGGCAGCAAGTAAAGTCTCTATAAGGTCTCTATATTGTCTCTATAAGGTCTCTGTAAGGTCAGGGCAGGATTTGAGTTTTTTATACCCGGGTTCCATGAATTTATGCAGGCAGCCTAAGGAAGGTACCTGATACTGTAAAATACACCAAAATCAGTTATGGCAAAAAGCAAGCAATAAAAAAAAGCATTGCCAGATAATACAAAGAATGCTGTGCAGGCTGCACAGTGAATGGAAAGTATTTATTGTGTGCAACAGAAGTAGTGATTTAAATAAATGAAAAGTTTTCAAGTGTATAACAATGTTGTATTGCTAAACTGCAGTGTTAATATTCGCGTGCAGGCATGAGATGAGTAATGCAGTGAAAAGTAAGGCCCGCAGCCCCATGCGGTGCAACTACTGGAAAGCACTACCAAAGCCGCTGTTACCGATCTGAATGGTAATTACCGTATTGACCGTGTAACTCCTAATGATTACACTGTAACCTGCAGTGCACTGGATTACACCACGCAAACAGTAAAACAATACATAACCCGCGGCAAGGTTAACGCGTTGAATTTTGCTTTGTAGTCTTGGTTTAAGGTTGAATAATAGAAGCAGCCTCAAGGCGCTGTTGGTTTGGGACTTAAATTGATTGATAAAACTAATAATTAGATTTTTTGGAAGTTCTGAATACTTACAGTAAACTTGAACTGTTTAGGAGAAGGCAATTACGAATTGAAGTGCTTTATAAAATCGCAAAATTTTTAGACGAAATAAAAAGAAGAATAATGAACAACGAACAGAAAGTGACTAACGAAATAAAAGCTCCGAACAAGGATTTGGTAAATCTGCGAAAGGATTTTCCCCAATGCTTTGACAAAGACGGGAATTTTCAATTGGAGAAATTTACACTTAACTTGAATGAGAAGGAAATAAACTTTTCGACTGAAAGTTATGGTTTGGATTGGCTTGGTAAATCTTATGCACGATTGCTTGCAAGCGACCCTGCAACTACATTGCTGAAAGCAGACGAAGCCCACAATAAAAAAGATGAAAACAAAAGCTCTAAAAACCTTTTAATCAAAGGCGATAATTTGGAAGTGCTGAAGCATCTTGCAAACGCCTATTACGAGGAAGTAAAAATGATTTACATAGACCCACCTTACAACACGGGCAGTGATGGGTTTGTTTATAATGACGACAGAAAATTTACTGTAAAAGAATTACAACAATTAATAGGCATTGACGAAGAAAAGGCAAAACGCATTTTAGCATTTACTCAAAGCAAAAGCAACAGCCATTCGGCTTGGTTGACATTTTTATATCCACGATTGTATTTGGCAAAACAACTGTTAAAAGATGAAGGCGTAATTTTTATTTCTATTGATGATAACGAAGTGGCACAATTGAGATTATTGATGGATGAGGTTTTTGGTGAGGAAAATTTTGTAGGGAAATTTATTTGGAGAAAAAAAGAAGGAGGGGGTCAAACAGACGAGTTTTTTGTTAGAGAACATGAATATATATTAGTTTATAGAAAGTCGGGTGAGTTTGTTTGGAAAGATGAAGAGATAATTAATAGCGATACCAGCTTTAATAAGACAGATGCATTAGGTAAATATAAAGCAGTAAAACTTGCAAAGTGGGGAACAGGAGCAAGAAAAGAAGATAGACCAACAATGTATTTCTCTATCAAAGACCCTGATAATAAAAACACTTTTCCCATTGCGCCTGATGGCAATCCGGGGCGTTGGAGAGTAGGTAAAACACGGATGCAAAATATTATTGATAATGGCTTAATACATTGGGAAAAAAAAAATGGGGATTATATTCCTTACGAAAAGATTTATTATAGTGAAGGCGATGTTAAAGTAATAAAAGATAGGAGTATTATTTTTGATGAAACATCAAATACAGATGGGGCAAATGCGCTCACAGAGTTATTTGGAATTAAAGATATTTTTGAAAATCCTAAACCCACTCAATTAATTCAGTTTTTAATTAGGAATAATACTGAAAAAGAAGATGTAATCTTAGATTTTTTCGCTGGTTCTGGCTCAACAGGTCATAGTGTCTTTAGCCAAAATCAAGTTGATTCTAATAATAGGAAATTTATTCTTATTCAACTTCCTGAATTAATAAATCCCCAAAAGAAAAAGATTACTTATGACTTTGTAAAAGATGAATTAAAAGCAGAACCGTCCATTTTTGAAATTACAAAAGAAAGGTTAATAAGAGCAGCTTCAAAAATTACAAAAGAAAATAAAGATTACAAGGGCGATTTAGGTTTCAAAATTTTTGAAACCACTCCTATATGGGAGAACTACGATTTTGAAGTAGATAAACTGGATACTCAAACAAAATTGTTTAATGAAAGTAAATTGACTGATGAGGACATAAAAGCATTGCTCATCACCTGGAAAACTTATGACGGAATTGCTTTAACACAGGACTTGGAAACGATTGTTTTAGGCAGTTACACTGCTTATTATGGTAATGGAAAATTGTATCTGATGAATAAAGGATTTACAACAGACAATCTAAAAACTCTTTTGGAAAAAATTGATTCGGATAAAAAATTCAATCCAACTTCAATCATCACATTTGGCTATCACTTTGATAGTAAGCATTTGCGTGAGTTGAGTGAGAATGTAAAGCAATATTCAAATAAGAAAAACATTGACATTGATTTCATAACAAGATTTTAGTATGAAGGGATTTAATTTTGAGAAGAACTTAAACCATCAATCACAAGCTGTAGAATCCACTATTGATGTGTTTGAAAATATTCCTGTTGTTCAACCAGTAGAAGCAGAAAAGAATTACATCAATGCTTCGTTTAATTTTTTAAGCGATAAAACTTATCCCGAAAATATCAGAGCAGTACAAGAAGATAATGGTATTAAAGAAACGATAAAGCGGAACAGCAACATCATTGACATAATGATGGAAACGGGAACAGGAAAAACCTACACCTATACCAAAACAATTTTTGAACTCAACAAAGAATACGGCATCTTCAAATTTATTGTGGTTATTCCTACTCTATCAATTAAAGCAGGCACGATTGACTTTCTGAAATCGGACAGCAGCCGGGAACATTTCAAAGAGCAATACGGAAAAACACTTCACTTGCACATTGTAGAAAGTCAAAAGAATGGCAAGAGCAAAAAAAGTTTTATTCCATCAGCAGTTACCAGTTTTGTGAATGCAGGACTTTTTGAAAAGAACAGTATTCAGGTGATGATTATCAATGCAGGGATGATAAACTCAGAGACCATGCAGAAAAGCTTTGATAAAGGATTGTTTGATAAATACACAGTTCCTTTTGATGCTCTTGGAGCAACAAAATCTTTTATGATAATTGACGAGCCACACAAGTTTGGTAAAAGCAATAAAACCTGGGAGAACATTCAGAAGATGAAACCGCAATTCATTTTGCGATATGGTGCTACATTCCAGGAATATGAAAATCTAATTTACACTTTGACAGCAGTTGATTCATTCAACAGAAATTTGGTAAAGGGGGTAATCGGACACATCACAGAATTTGAAAGCGGAAAAAATGCAATCGTCAAGTTCGTTAATTCAGATGGCAAAGAAGCAAGTTTTGAGTTGACGGAAAATGAAAATAAAAAAACTGTAACCGTTGCTAAGAATGAGAGTTTGAAAAAAGTTCATTCTGAAATGACTGATTTGACAATTGAAAACCTTAATCTGAGCACAGTTGTTTTATCAAACGGATTGGAATTGAAAAAAGGGGATAAACTCAATCCTTATTCGTATGCCGAGAAGTTGCAGGAATCAATGATTCAGAAAGCAATCAAGCATCATTTTGAAATTGAAAAAGAAATGCTGACAAGAGAGGTAAAAATAAAACCGCTTACACTTTTCTTTATTGACAACATTGAAGAATACAGAAGCGAAAACGGTTACATCCGCAAAACTGTTGAACAATACATTGAAGCAGAAATAAAGGAATTATTGAAAACTGAAAAGGACAAATTTTATAAATCATATCTTGAAACAACACTGCAAGACATTTCATTAACTCATGCAGGTTATTTTTCTATAGACAACACGGAGAAAGACGAAACCATTGAACAAGAGATAAACGAAATTCTCCACGACAAACAAGTTATGCTTGATTTAGAAAATCCAAGACGATTTATTTTTTCAAAATGGACTTTGCGTGAAGGTTGGGACAACCCAAATGTTTTTCAGATTTGTAAACTACGCAGCAGTGGAAGTGAAATCTCAAAATTGCAGGAAGTTGGCAGAGGATTGCGTTTGCCAGTGAACGAATACGGCAACCGAGTAAAAGACGAACAGTTTTATCTCAATTACTTTGTTGATTTTACAGAGAGTGATTTTGTTGACAAACTTGTAAATGAAATCAATGAGAAGTCAGGAGCAGTTTCAATTGATGATACCCCAACTTTTCTTACAGAAAATATGATTAAACAAATCATTGAGAAATACGATTTTGCTGATGAAAATACCTTACTGCAAAAACTGATTATGGAAGATAGGGTAATTGACTTCTCAAGAAAGTTTTTGCAGGGTGGATTTGATTTTATAAAGACAAACTACACGAGAATATTTGAAGGAGTAAATTCAAATAAAGTTCGCAAGGCAACAGACCCGAAAAAGAAAATAATTGTAAGAACAGAGAAGTATCAGGAACTGAAAGATCTTTGGGAAAAGTTGAATGAGAAAGTAATTCTTGAATACAAGTTTGACAATGAAGCGGGCTTCAAAAAATTATTTACCGACTTTCTAAAAATAAAGAAAGGAAATTTTGTAGTTGATGGAATCAATGAGAAAATTTCTAAAGTTGAAATCAAAGACAACAAAGCAAGTGTAAGCGAATCCGAATCAGTTTACGGAAGAAAGACAGCAACTATTTCAACAATGAAATACAGCGACTTTCTGAAAGAACTTGCAAAAATTCTGAACATCAACATAAAGACACTTCACCAGTCAATTATTGATTCAAAAACTGACATCAACACATATCTGAACACGACAACGCTTAGAATTATCAAACTATCATTTGACCATTACTTAATGGCAAATGCCTTTGACAAATTCAGCATTGAATACAAAAAGGTTTCAAACAAAATTCATCCAACCAAACTTACCGATGAGAAAGGAAATGTTTTAAAAGAGATTTCTGCTTCTGATGTTGGTGTTCTTTTTTCAGATGATGATGTTGCAAAGTCCTATTTCTTTTCCGAATTGTATTACGATTCCGACTTGGAGAAAACCAACATTAAAACTGAAATCAAAGAAATAATTATGTTCACAAAGATTCCAAAGAACTCAATCAAAATTCCTGTTGCTGGCGGTAAAAGTTACTCGCCTGACTTTGCTTATGTTTTAAAATTTAAAGACGGTGAACAGAAATTACATTTTATTGTTGAGACAAAAAATGTAGCGAGTGAAGAGGGATTAAGAGAAGAAGAAAAATACAAAATAAAGCATGCTGAAAAATTCTTTGATGGCAAAGTGAAAATTGAATTCCAAACACAGTTCAGTAACAATAGAATTGTTGACCTGATAAAAGAAATTGTAGTTGATAAATAATTCCTCTTGCCTGGCGCAAAGTATACAGCCTCTCTTTTGCGCAATGTCCCCAGCTCGGCGAAGTGTTCGGCTGTCTAGGCGAAGTTTGCAACTTTGCCATATCTATCTTAAAGTTTGTAACTTTTATTTAGCTGTCAGCAATATGATAAACGAAGTTTAAAACTTCAGAATAACACAAGCGAAGTTGCAAACTTCGCTTAGTCTTTCTTACAGTTGGGAATATGTTTACAAATCCTGGGTAAACAGATACTGGACACAAAAGCAAAAAGAAGAATTTATAAGTGTATTCATAGCTATTAAAGCTGTTGATTATGCTTCTAATGCTTTTAATGATTCTGGAAATGAACAAGAGAAATCGAAAGCCTTTAGAAACGAATTAGATATATTACATAAAAAAGCAAACCGCTGGCTTATTGAATCAATCAGGTAAAACAAATTTTTTCCTTCTTCGCTTTTTCAATGCAGCCATCTTGGTGCACAGCCAACGCAACTGCAAGGCTGTTTTGTAGTTTGCTGATTGCTGCCATCGGCATTCATCGTCCACACTTCTGCATAAGCATCGGGGTTAGATTGCAGGTTGCCGTTAATATCGTATTCAAAAGTTATTTTCTTTCCATCCGGAGACCAGTGTGTATCACCACTTTCAACAGGTACAACAAAATGCGTAAGCTGCTGCAGATTGCTGCCGTCGGCATTCATCACAAAAATGTTAAGCTTTCCATTCCCTTCCCTGTCTGAACCAAAAGAAATTTTTGAGCCATCAGGCGACCATTGCGGATCACCATTATCTGCCCCATTAGTAAGTTGTTTAATGTTGGTGCCATCAATATTCATTGTATAAATATCCTGTCCGCCGTTCATCCTGCTCATAAAAACAATTTGATTTGCCGCTGACCATCTCGGTTCCACACTAAATTCACTTTGCGGTAAGATCGTTTTATCACCTGAGCCATCGGCATTCATAATATGAATTTCTGTTTCAGGCACCTGGCCCTGCACAATTAAACCAAGCACTCTTGTATAAATGATCTTGCTGCCATCGGGCGACCAGCTAGGGTTAACATCAAACCCGGGAACAGGCGAGAGGCGTTGTTCATTGCTGCCATCCGTATTTATTACATAGATGGCAGCACCATTATAATCTCTCTGATAAATTATTTTCTTTCCGTCCGGAGAACAGGAAGGATAATTTTCCGGATCTGCATCTTTAGTCAGGCGTGCAACATTTGTACCGGTGCCTGAATCAGTTACATCCATTAAATAAATATGATTGCCATTGGGATCTTTTTTTACAAAAGCAATTCTTTTTGCAGGTATGGAAGCGCTGCCGGTTACTTCCTGTTTGCACGAGAAAATAATGGTGCAGCTTAAAGCACAAAGAAGAATATATATGCAACTGAAATAACCGTTTTTAATTTTTTTTGCTTGCATCATACTGTAAATAATAGCGAATAATAAAGCTATTATTTCTTTTCAGCACGTATGTGCAGACTTATATAAGCGGTGGTTATCAGGGTTATTCAACTTTTCCCTTTTCCGCAATGTTTCCAAACAGCCTTGTGTATTAGCCGAAACATTGCGTTTTAAAACGAAATCACCTTCTACATTACATTAGTAAAAGCAACATTGGCAACAAATAACTAAGCAATAAAATATTAATTTAGCTACAGTACTTCATCAACAGAAATGCTAACTTATGCTTCATAGTGGATTCATAATAATTCTTCGGGCTGATTTAGATCATAAAAAATATGAAGCATCTGAGTTTGCCTGTGAAAACCTGGAAAACATTAAGAAGCTTCGCAAAACTCTTTCGTTTATCAATACGGCAAATTATAGAGGAACAGGAAGAGAACAGTTTACAGGTGAGCCTTTTTTCTATGAAAACGGGAAATTGAAAACATTGACAGATGGAAGCCTGGATAACTACAACAATATTGAAGCAAGAAAATTATATGCAGCTTACCAAGAAGCAAATATTCATAAAGACGAGATAAAAGGATTATGCTTTTTTAAGCTTAAAGAAATGTTGGATGTTTATGAATTAATTAAAAACAAAACAGATTTTGAAGTACTCGAAATAATCGAAAGTGAAGAACAGACAACTAATAAAACACTTGGTTTTGATGTTGGTTACATTGGTGGCGATTTTTTCTCGGCAATTGCTGATGTGGCTATAAAACCCAGGTGGCATCCGCCAAACTTAGATGATATGAAAGATATTATTGTTCATTTAAAAAAATTAAATCAGCATTGCTTATTTCCTTCTTTACAGAAAGCAAAAGATTACAGGACATTATATCTGACAAAGAGCTGGGCAGAAGAGGAAGCATATGACGGAAAGATCACGACAATTCAAATCAGAAAAAAATAATATTGTAGTCAATATCATCCTTCTGCCGTAACGGAATATTCTTTGGGCATCGTCCTTTGCGAGCTATGACGATACCCACAACAAGTAAACTTTAAAGTATAAATCAACCCGCACTACAATTGTTACTGTTTTTAATTAATTTGCTGCAATGGTTGATTATAATATCGTACTTGCTGATGATGATGACGATGATTGTATGTTTTTTAAAGATGCCCTTGATGAACTTTCTGTCCCGGCCTGCGTAAATACTGTTAGCAATGGAGTTGAACTGATGCAGTTACTCGAATGCCAGCCCTCTGATTTGCCTGATGTTATTTTTCTTGATTTAAATATGCCCCGCAAAACAGGGTTTGACTGTTTGAAAGAAATTAAACAGAATGAACAATTAAAGCAGTTAAATGTTATAATATATTCCACATCCTCCAACCAGGATATGATAGATCTTCTCTATAATAACGGAGCACAATTTTATATTCGCAAGCCGGCAGCTTTTGCAGACCTTAAATCGGTAATTCATAAAGCAATTTTATTAAGCCGGCAATCAAGGTTTACACAGCCACTAAAAGATAATTTCGTAGTACAACCCTAATTTGAAGTATGAAAGATCCGCAAAAAAATACCTATGAATTTCTTTCGGTCAGTGGAGAAATGGCGGAGCTTACCCGAATAAAAGACTGGAGCAAAACAGCAGTTGGCGCCATAGAAAACTGGCAGCAAAGCCTGCGTACTTTAGTGGGCATTGTTCTAAGTTCAAGGTTCCCGATGTTTTTATGGTGGGGAACTGAGCTTACCTGTTTTTATAATGATGCATACCGCCCCAGCCTCGGCCAAAATGGAAAACATCCTTCCATTTTAGGCATGCCCGCTGAAGAAGCATGGCCGGAGATCTGGCCTATTATAAAACCATTGATAGACCAGGTATTAAGCGGCGGCGGTGCTACATGGAGTGAAGACCAACTGATACCTATTTTCCGTAATGGCAAAATTGAAGACGTTTACTGGACGTTCAGTTATAGTCCTGTAAGTGATGACAATGGTGCAATTACCGGTGTTTTGGTTACCTGCACTGAAACTACGGATAAGGTAAATGCTGTAAAAAACCTGGAAGAAAGTAATAACCAGCTGGCTTTCGCCCTGGAGGCTGCTGAATTAGCAACTTTTGATTACAACCCCATTACTAATAAATTTATATCTAACCAACGCTTAAAAGACTGGTTTGGCCTGCCGCATGTTGAACAAATTGAATTAATGCATGCCATTAATGTAATTGCCGAAAGCGACAGGCAAAAAGTTACTGAAGCCATCCGGCAATCGATGGATTACAATTCGGGCGGAAAATATGAAATTGATTATACCATTATACATCCTGTTTCAAAAAGAAAAATGGTGGTACATGCAAAGGCACAGGCTTCATTTAATGAAGATAAAATTGCCTATCGCCTGAATGGAACGCTGCAGGATATAACAGAACAAAAATTATTTGAAAGAGAACTGGAAAAACAGGTTCGTGAAAGAACCAGGCAACTGGCAGAAAATAACCTGGAGCTGGCTAAAATAAATAAGGAGCTGCAATCTTTTGCTTACATATCAAGCCATGACCTGCAGGAACCTTTAAGAAAGATCCAAACCTTTGCCAGCCGGATAATGGAGAGCGAAAACGAGCATTTATCTGAAAAAGGAAAAGACCTGTTTATGCGCATGCAAAAATCAGCAGAACGCATGCAATCACTGATAGATGACCTGCTGGCTTACTCCCGCACACATACGCATGAAGGCGATCTTAAACTGGTAAACCTGCGTACAATAATTGAACAGGTAAAACAGGATCTCCAGGAGGAAATTCAAAAAATTCATGCAACCGTAACCACGGGTGAAATGTGTGAAATAAATGTAATTCCTTTTCAATTACAGCAGCTTTTTTCTAATCTTATAAGTAATTCACTAAAGTTTGCCAATCCTGAAAAAATATTACAGATCACAATTAATACTGAACAGGTTAAAGGCAGCCAATTGCCAAATTTGAATTTAGATGATGGTACTACTTATTGTCATATTACGGTAGCCGATAACGGCATTGGGTTTGAATCGCAATACAATGAACAGATATTTGAATTGTTTCAGCGGCTGCATGGTAAAAATCAATACCGGGGAACAGGTATAGGGCTTGCCATTGTAAAGAGAATAACCGAAAATCACAATGGAATTATCATAGCCAGTGGAGAACCGGGCAAAGGCGCGACATTTAATATTTATCTCCCTTTATAACAGAGCCTTTTCGTAGCAAGAGCAATTTACTTAAGCATTATATCCGATTCAACATTAAAATCCGTACACGAAGACGCACCCAACAGCGAAGACTTTCCGAGAACATAAAATAATAAAAACAGGATTGATAATTATTATTCATGTTCTTACTTTTCATATTGCAAAATTTGTTTTAATATTATGTATTCTTTGTACATCTAAAACACCGTATCTCTTCTAAAAACTGCATTTCGTTTCCCAAGAAAATTGAATGATATGATCAATCAACATCCGCTCATTACAATGTCTGCAATAAGAGAAGACAGACTGGATATTCTAAAAACAAGGCTGGAAACAATAAGAATAAATTTACTGAACAGCCAGATGGCAGAAGCGCCCACTGAATTTGGAAAAGTCAGCACCCTGCATTATGGCAGGTGGGTAATTCTCAGCAGGGAATCTTTCCGTGATGAACCTGCGGTGCCGGTAGGCATCAGGCTGGTGCTTACCACCAACTATGATGGAATTGGAAACAATCATTGTGATTATCACCTGACTGAACTGGTAACCAAACTCACAACCTATATTGATGACGTGTATGAATGTTGTGCAGGTTACCCTGAGCCGGGTGAGCGTACCGAAGAGAGCAGGAAAAACTTTCTTAAAAAAGGTATCATCAACACTTCTGCTTTTTATAACGGTGCACCTGGCCGGTCGGTTGGACAAATACACCAGGAAGACGCATTGCATCAGCACATCTGGAATTTCCTTCAAAATAACAAATGGAGTGAAACCACACCCGCTGTGGAAATTCACCGGGCCATCAGGCAGGAAATAGATTCAAGGCCTGAATTTGACTGGAGCAAAGAAAAAGCCGGTGTACAGGGTATAAAATGGCCGGAGCTTATAGCTTACGGACTCTTGTTTATTGTAATGCTCCCACTGATTATTTTGTGGGTCATTTACCTTTTTCTTTTTCATGAACTATGGGATAAAAAGGTTACGCTTTCACAGAGTGAACTGGACGATGCCAAAATAAATGAACTGAAAAAAGTGGAAGACCTTTTTCCTCAAAACCAGTTTACACAGGTTGCTGTATTGAAACCGGGTTTTGCCCGCAAGCTCAACTTCAGAATATGGATGCTGCGTACCAGGGTGTTGGCCAGTTATGTATTTGTAAAAGGTAAGCTGCTCAATATACCTACTATTCATTTTGCCCGTTGGGTGCTGATAGATAACAATAAGCATGTATTATTTTACAGCAATTTCGATGGCAACTGGGAACAATACCTGGGTGATTTTATAGATCAGTCGGGATGGGGATTAACCGCCATCTTCTGCAATACCGTAAAGTTTCCGAGAACAAATTTTATGGGAGTGTTGGGTATGATACCAGGTATGCCGATGCATTTTCCGGGAACCAAATTCGTTTTAACCGGGGGCGCCTACGATGAAGAACATTTCCTGGCCTGGAGCCGGAGTACACAATTTCCCACACAGGTATGGTATTGTCCGTACCGCCATCTCTCCATAAAAAATGTCAATAATAACACAATGATCCGAAATGAATTACGGGAAGATTTAACTGAAGAGCAGGCACAATTATTCTTAAAAAGATTTTAAAACTTTTAATCATGACAGCATTGGAACTTTCAGAAATACAAGCCTACCTTCTAAGCGATTATAAAGAGATGGGCTATTCAAAATATTACCTGATGCAGGTGAAAGATGCAGCGGCAACAAAAAGTTTTTTGGCTGCTATAGCGCATGGCATTACACATGCAGAAGCAACTATTACAAACACCTGCCTTAATATTGGTTTTACCAGCAATGGTTTAAAACAATTGGGTTACAATGAAACCAATATGCATTCTTTTTCCCGCGAATTCAGGGAGGGAATGGTAACAGCGCATCGCCAGCGTTTGCTGGGCAACTTCGAAAGCAGTGACCCTTCAAATTGGCAATGGGGAGGGCCTGCCAACGACAGGATCGATCTTATACTTATGGTGTTTGGAAAAGATGAAGCAACTGCAGAAAGCTTTTACAGCGAGCTGGAGCAGAAATTTGAATCTGCCTTATCTGTTGTTCATACTCTGGATGGTAAAGCAATGCCCAATAACAGGGAGCATTTTGGATTCAGGGATGGGATATCTCAACCGGTAATAAAAGGCAGCGGCTTGCCGGCATCCGGTAATAACAACGATATTGAACCGGGTGAATTTGTGCTGGGTTATAAAAATGAATACAGTGTTTACCCCGATACAGCTTTGCTCAAAATTGCCCAGGGAAAACCTGAATTACTGGAAGATAATCCAGAAGGCAGGGCGGATGAACAAACGAAAGTAAAATATAAAGATGTAGGGCAGAACGGCACTTATTTCGTTTTGATGCAACTGCAACAAAATGTTGATGGATTTTGGGAATTTATGAAGAAGCAAAGCGCCGAGACAGATGAAAAAAAACGCAACGAAGAAGCAACAGCACTTGCAGCAAAAATGATGGGACGCTGGCCGGGCGGTGCGCCATTGGTAAAATATGATAAAGACCCCGGCGTTGAAGTAGCTGATGATAATTTCAATTATTTAAAAGAAGACTCTTTAGGAAACAAATGCCCGTTTGGTGCACATATACGCCGCATGAACCCCCGTGATGTTTTTGAAGAATCGCCACAAAAAGTTTCATTAAGCCTAACCAGGCGCCACCGCATTATGCGGCGGGTACGTTCTTATGGCGAAGACTTTATTGGCTCGGCAGAAAATCATAAACCCGGGGGTGAAGTTGGTTTATTGTTTGGATGTTTTAATGCAAATATTTCCAAGCAGTTCGAGTTTCTTCAATACACGTGGGGCAATTCACCGAAATTCAAAAGGCTTTACGCCGACCCTGATCCGCTGATCGGCGTACGGGAAGACCCTGAAAATAAACTGGGACAGATATTCACTATACCGCAGGCAACAACAAACCGGGTGATTACAGGTATGCAAAGTTTTGTAAAAGTAAAAGGCGGGGCATATTTCTTTTTCCCATCTATCACTGCTATAAAATTCCTGGCAACTATTTAATCCGGGGAAACACTTTTCACTTGCAACATCAATAAGAAAAACACTTTATAACAAACAGATTGTTTATGGGAGTTATCAATAATTTACCGGATGATTCAGGTTTTAAAACTGATTTCTGTTATTCAAAACCGGTGCCTACACTTGTTGGCTGCCCTACCGGCGCTGCTTCTGAAATTGCACGATGGGTACTTGACCGCAATCATATACTGTATATAAATGAAACGCACGCGGCCTGGAAGATACATTCCCTCGCAGAAAAACTCACAGGTAAGAAAAGCAAAAAAAATTACCCTGTACTTAAAATGACCGATGCGTTTATTTACAGCGCTGAAGGCATAATCATGTTCTGGGAAAAAAGATGTTTACCGCAGGACAGGCTGTTACCTGCAGATGACGAACAACTGGATAAAGTGCTCGACCTGTATTACCAGTTCACGGACGACTTTTTTGCAGGCATGGTAGAAAAGTATTTTTATAACATGCTGCTTACCTCGAAAAAACTGGCCGGTCAAATATTAAAGCAGGATATTCCCGCGGGTGAAAAAGATTTCTTTTCAATGCGCTTTTCCGGGATCAAAAAACAGCTTGCCACTAACTATGAGTTGCAGGAAGAAACAACAGATGCATGTATAGCTGAAATAAGAAAGGTTTTTGAAAAAGTAAATCAATTACTGGCTGATGGCAGGAAATACCTTACAGGAGATACATTTACATTAGCTGACCTTGCTTTTGCTGCCGTTGCCGCACCTATGATACTTCCGGAAGAATATGGTGGTGTGCTGCCACGCATTAGCGATGTACCCGATGCATACCGTAATCATATAACAGAGTTGAGAGCAACGCCGGCAGGCCAATTTGTTTTTATGCTATACCAGGCAGAACGGCCAACCATGATAGCACAATCGGAAATTCCTGAAGAGCCCGGTTTTATGACAAAGTCGCTTGATAAGTTACTTATCAGGCTCACAAAAAATCAACACAAAACATTTTATTTCCTGCAGAAAAACTTTCCTGTTTTAAAAATACCATTTGTGAAAGTATTGCTGGTTAACAGGAACAATTTGTTGGTGGACATGATGCAGCGGGATAATGACTTTACGGTGGAAGAGATCAACTCCAAAAAAATGTCGGATCAGAAAGGAGCTTTCTACCTCGGCATGGACAGAAACAATCCGCAGTTTAACCGCGAAAGGGATTTTGTGATGAAGGCCACCAAAAGAGATGACATGATGATGATCCAGGATTTTGTGCGCGCATCGTCTGAAGAAATAACCAAAAATGCAAGCCGGTATGGAAAGATAGATGTTGCCAACAGTTTATGTAAAGTGGTCTTGGTTCGCCTGCTGGATTATTATTTCGGTGTGCCTTCAGAAAATGAAAGGGATATGAAACGTTGGCATCGCGCTATTTTCTATGACCTCTTCCTGAATTTTTTCAACAAAAAAGAAGCTTTTGAAGCGGCGCTCCAGGCATCAATTGAAAGAAAAGAGCTGTTGCTGAAAATCATAGCAAAAAGAAAACAGGAACTGAAGGATGGCAAAACACTGGATGATAATTTACTGAACCGTCTCATCATAATGTCGCAGGAAAAAGATTATGAATGGGTTGATGATGATGTGTTGCAAAGAAATATTGGCGGGTTGCTCACCGGTATTTTTGAAACAACGAATAAAGCAGCTGTATTAATACTTGATGAATTACTAAACAGGCCTGATGCTATGCAACATGCGGTTGAAGTTGCACAGCAGTATGATGTAAAGAAAATGTATGGCATTGTAAATGAGGCATTGCGTTTTAATCCTGCCCAGCCGGGCGTGATCCGCTATTGTGAAACAGAACAAACCTTAACAGGCGGTGGTCAAAAAGAATACAAGATACCGGCAAAAAGCAAGGTGTTTGCACTTACTTCAGGTGCTATGTTCGATCCTGAAGCATTTCCTGATCCTAAAACATTCATTCCAAACCGCAATACAGTGTATATGAATTATGGTTACGCACTGCATGAATGCTATGGAAGATATATCAACGCGGTAACCTTATCCGAATTTACGATGGCTGTTCTGCGGTTAAAAAATATACGAAGGGAAAAAGGCATTACCGGGAACGGAGCGGGTATTGTTCAGCAATCGTTCCCTAACAATTTTGTAGTTTGTTTTGATATACCTGGAAAAGCCTGGTAAAATTTATTATTTACCGTTTATGCCGATTACCTAAAAAATTAAACTGAGATCTATGACACCTTCCATGCTCTTTACATTCATGAATATTCTTTCAGCGACAGGATGGATATTAATCCTTATCGTCAGCCGGTTCTGGAAAGGAGCTGATGCATTCCTGGTATGCATTGTTGTTGCGCTACTCGCGGCGGCCTATTCCTTTTTCAATTTTGCTCATATTGGTGAAGCGGGTGGCATTGCCGGTTTCTCCACTTTTGAAGGTGTAACTAAAATATTCTCCAACCCCTGGTTAATTGACGCTGCCTGGGCGCATATTGTGGGCATAGACCTGATCATCGGTATGCTCATAAAAAACAACGCAGCGAAACATGGCATTCCTTATGGCTTGGTTGTTATCATCCTGCTGGTTACAATTGTATTTGGACCAATGGGTTTGTTGCTATACCTGCTTGTTAGATGGCTAAAAACAAAACACTATTTTGAAAGCATTTGACGGTTGAATTGTAGTTACCCATCTTCGAAAGACGCTGCTGAGAACAATGATTTAAACAAAGCAGAATGAGAAAACTTATTGCAGCAATCAATATTACGCTTGATGGATTTTGCAATCACACAGCAATGATCGCTGATGAAGAAATACATGAACATTATAATGAACTGTTGCGTAATGCAGGCACTCTTGTATACGGAAGGATAACTTACCAGCTTATGGAAAGTTATTGGCCAACCGTAGTAAAAAATCCTACCGGCAATAAACCAATAGATGAATTTGCGGTATTGATAGACAACATTTCAAAGATTGTTTTTTCGCGCACGCTTCAACATGTTGACTGGAAAAATTCAGAACTGAAAAAGGAAGTGATCAAAGAAGAAATTTTAGCACTCAAACAATCCAACAATGATGAAAGTAAAAATATTTTAGTGGGTAGCCCTGAGTTGATAGTTGCCTTAACGAATCTTGCCTTGATTGATGAATACCAGCTTAGCGTTCAGCCGACTATTTTAGGAAGCGGGTTACCATTGTTTAAAAACATCAGTGACAGAATTGATCTTAAACTTTTAAAAACAAAAACATTTGGTTGCGGCGCAATAACGCTTTACTATGAACCGGTAAAAAATGATTGATATGCAACACTTGGCTTTCTGCGTCAAATCATCATCAATAAACATTAATTAGCTTTGGTACCTGCAACAAAGTATTCTTATTCTGCTCAGAATAATACGCTGATCCTTTAACTATGGCTTCAAACAAAAACATTCATGAAAAGTTAAGCATTCACATTGAAGGTTTACAGCTTATACTTTCAGTGAAAGACATGAATGCAAGCAGAGCTTTTTACAAAGACATTCTTGGCTTTGAAGAAGCAGCATGGGGAACAGATAATTTTACAAGCATGAACAGGGAAAACGCAGGCATATATTTATGCCAGGGTGAGCAAGGAAATAAAGGAACCTGGATATGGGTTGGCTTTGACGGCGATATATTCGAACTGCATGGTGAGCTGAAATCAAAAGGCGTGAAAATAAGACAATCACCCACTAATTATTCATGGGCAATGGAAATGCATGTTGAAGATCCTGACGGGCATGTGTTGAGATTTGCAACTGACCCAAACTATAATGAACCATTTTTAGACGAACAATTTAATGGCAGGAATTATGTTTAATGCTTGCTTTAATCACTCATAAACAATCTAATGCATTAAAAGAAGATGCTTTTCCATACTTAAAACCAACGAATGACAATAGCTGAATTAATCAATGACAAATCGCTTAAGGCAAAAGCTAAAGTGCAGGCACTGGGCAATGCCATACTTGACAAAACAATTAAAACAACCGACTTAATACAATTTGCAATTACTACATCTGAAACCAACAAAGCTACCTGCATTGAATCGCTGGAATTTGCTACAAAACAAGAACCTTCCATTGCTGATAATAAAGTATTCGATTTTGTAATTGAATCATTACAAGATAATGCTCCAAGAGTTAAGTGGGAAAGCGCAAAAGTAACAGGCAATATTGCTCATCTGTTTCCGGCAAAACTGGACAAGCCCATTTCTTATTTGTTGAACAATGCAGAAAATGATGGCACTGTAGTACGTTGGGCAACCGCATATGCACTTGGTGAAATATTGAAACTTAAAACGAAACATAATAAAGAGCTTCTTCCTGCAATTGAAGCAATTTGCAAAACGGAAGAAGACAACGGCGTTAAGAAAAAATATCTTGACGCCATTAAAAAAGCAACAAAATAAAAACCTGGCTGCTGCCGTTTGCATTTTCTTCTGCGGAAATAATTTACATTCAACCCATGAAAAAACTTGCCTGCCTCCTGTTGATTTTATTCACTACCATTTTTACAACAACACAAGCCCAGGGATTTTTAAAAGCATCGGGCAAACAAATTGTAAACGATAAAAAAGAAAATGTTGTATTGAAGGGAATCGGTTTGGGCGGATGGATGTTGCAGGAAGGTTATATGCTGCGGTTGAACGGAACCAATCCGCAGTATTCAATCAGGAACAGGATCTCACAATTGTTAAGCGCAGATCAAACACAGGAATTCTATGATACATGGCTCAGCAATTTTGTTACAAAAGCAGATATAGATTCGCTGCATAAATGGGGTTTCAATTCTGTCCGGCTACCCATGCATTATAATTTGTTTACACTGCCGGTTGAGAAAGAACCTGACAGCACCAAACAAACATGGCTTACAAAAGGCTTCGCGCTTACGGATAGCTTATTAAGCTGGTGCAAAGCCAATCATATGTATCTGATACTTGACCTGCATGCAGCGCCGGGCGGACAAGGCAATGATCTGAACATCGCAGACCGCGATACAACAAAGCCTTCATTATGGCAAAGCGAAGCCAATAAAACAAAAACAATTGAGCTTTGGCGTAAACTTGCAGAACGCTATAAAGATGAACCGAACATTGGCGGTTATGATATTCTGAACGAACCTAACTGGGGCTTTGATGATGTGAATGACCAGCATGGATTAAAAGAGCAAAACAATAAACCATTACGGGAATTGTTTGTGAACATTACCAATGCCATTCGTTCGGTTGATAAAAAACATATCATCATTATTGAAGGAAATGCATGGGGCAATAATTACAATGGCATGTTACCCACATGGGATAATAATATGGTGTTGAGCTTTCATAAATACTGGAACAACAACGATGTGCAATCCATACAACATATTTTGGACACACGTGATAAATACAATGTGCCCGTTTGGTTGGGTGAAACAGGTGAAAATTCAAACACATGGTTTACTGATGCAGTGAAATTGTTTTCAAATAATAATATTGGCTGGAGCTGGTGGCCTTTGAAGAAACTGGGCAATAATAATCCTTTGCAGATAAAGATGAATAATAACTACCAGCATTTGGTTGATTACTGGAATGGCAAAACAAAAGAACCACCTAAAGAAAGTGATGTATATAGCGGATTAATAGAGTTTGCTATTTATTCAAACATACGTTCCAACATTGTACATAAAGATGTAATTGACGCGTTGATGCGCCAGCCATATACTACCAAAACGCTTCCGTTTAAACCAAATATTATAGATGCGGAAGATTCTGTTATCAATGCAGTTGATTATGATCTTGGCAGGAATAATTATGCGTATTACGATAAAGACACAGGCAACTATTATATTTCAACAGGTGGCAGAAATGCAGGCAATAAGGGCAATACGTACAGGAACGATGGAGTAGATATTTATAAAGATTCTGCGCATTATGAAAGCTATTATATCGGCGGCATTGAAGACAGCGAATGGGTGAAATATACGATTGATGTTAAACAAGCTTCAACGTATAAATTAAAGCTGAATCTTGCATCAACTACAGCGGGTGAAGCAAGTATTTATATTGATGATAAACCTGTTCGTGATAATAAAGAGATCATACCAACAGGCGCTGATAAAAACTGGCAAACACAAACTATTGGTGATATTCAGTTAAGCAAAGGTACACATGCAATCCGCGTCTATTTTAATAAAGGCGGGTTTAGTTTGAAGCAGTTGGTCTTTACAAAATGATTGCTTCAATATAACTTATCAGCTTATTATCTTCGTCCGGAAATATCAATAAACTTCTTTACTGAGTAAGCTTAAAGGTGAAAAGAAAGGAACCTGGTTCAATTTATTTTTTTAATTATCAATATGAAATATTCGCAGCTTTTGGGATGCATCGCCGTTTTAATATTAGCCGCTGTCTGTTATATGCCGTGGAGTTATATATCAAGCGGGAACATAATTGTTACAGGTATGAGCGCCCCTGGAACTGTATATGGAAAACCAGGTTTAATGCACCTGGTACTGGGGTTTATACTTATAGTATTATTTTTAATACCAAAAATCTGGGCTAAGCGCATTAATCTCTTTATTGCTGCCATTAACCTTGCCTGGAGCATCCGTAATTATATTCTGCTGGCTACATGTTTCATGGGGGAATGCCCTGAAATAAAAACCGGGCTTATCCTTTCTATAACTTTATCTGCAGGCATTTTAACCATGACTTTACTGCCAGATCTCAGGCAAATTGAAAAGAAACAATAGAATAAATAAACATTATATAAAAAAATATGTGATAAGTATTTAATTTTTATCATTCTTTTTTTGTTTATAATTGCAAAACCAATTAATATAATAATATTTTATATGAATTGAAGCGATTGCCAGTTAAACTGAAATTTTGCCATAGTTAAATTTTTTTAAACCAAAATTTAAATGCTATGATAAAAAAAATCGCTGTCTTCATTTCATTTTTATCTGTCTGTTCTTTTTCATTCGGCCAAACTGATTCTTCTAAAGCGGTGGCCGCTCCGCCACCACCAACCTTCACAGGTTCACTGGATGTTTACTACCGTTACAATTTCGCAAATGCAAAAGATGCAGAAGGAAAACCTATTACAAATAATTACACAAGCTTCACAAACTCTCAAAACTCATTTGAAATAGGTATGGCCAGCCTGCAGGCAGCGCACAGCTTTGGAAAAGCCAGTGTTTTCGCAGATCTGGGTTTTGGCAGAAGAGCACAGGAATTTAATTATCCTGACGGTGATGGTGGTTCAGGCACCGGTGGCAATAATTACTTTTCGCTTGCTTCAGTAAAACAGGCTTTTGTGAGTTATGCTGTTACAGACAAATTCAAGTTAACAATGGGTAAATGGGCAACGCATGTGGGTTATGAATTAGCCGATGCCTATTTAAACAGCAATTATAGCATGGATTATATGTTTTCATACGGCCCATTTTCACATACAGGTATAAAAGCTGATATCGGGCTTGGAGGCACAAACGCATTAATGATCGGAGTAGCAAACACTACTGACAATTCAACCACTTTATCTTCAAGAAAATATGCAATTGCCCAGTTTAGCACCGCTACCAAAAATTCTAAATTAAAAGCATATTTCAATTACGTAGGTTCCTATGGCGGCAGCATGAGCTCAACACAGCTTGACCTGGTTTTAATGGGTACGGTAACTGATAAATTCAGTATTGGATATAACGGAACAGTTAAAATGGTAGATCCTGAAGGTGGTGATAATGCATCCTCCTGGGGCTCAGCTGTATATTTAACTGCTTCCCCTTCGTCGAATTTCGCCATTACATTAAGAGGCGAATATTTTGGTGATGAAAAAGATGCCTTTGGCCTGGGAACAAACGTTTTTGATCTTACACTTTCACCTAATTTCAAGATCGGGAACCTTACCATCATACCTGAACTAAGAATGGATAGCGGTAAAGATGATCTGTTTACCGACCATGACGGGAATGCTACAAAATCAACTTTCACAGGAATACTTGCTGCAACATATCACTTCTAATTAAAATTTCCACACTTTTTAATCAAAATTCCAACTGTATGTTACTAAACAATGTAATCTCTCGTTTTCGAAAGAAAAACAAATCACCGTTTACAGTAGTCAATTTATCCACTGCTGAAAAATGGCGCATTTTCGGTGTACGGTTCGCAGGCAAGATGCTGGGTTTATTTGCTGTTTTATTAGCCATGGGTTTTTTACCGGTAATACTGGGCGGAAACGCCTCTAATGCGCAAACAGCTACATTTACCGAACACGAAACAACATTATACAATACTGCCAATACCATCTGGACGCTGGTTGCAGCTTTCCTGGTATTCGGTATGCAGGCAGGGTTTACATTCCTGGAAGCCGGGTTTGCACGCAGAAAAGAATCAGTAAACATCTTAATGGAATGTGTTTTTGATACCTGTATCTGCGGTATCCTTTTCTGGGCAGTTGGTTATGCATTTATGTTTGGCCAGGGTAATGCTTTCATTGGCTGGGGCGGCGGCCCTCTGGCAGGCGGCGATTCCAAATCATGGTTCTTTTTACAAAATATACCGGATACCTATGCGGCTACGGGCGTACCCGTTTTAGCACACTGGATCTTTCAATTTGCTTTTGCTGATACTACCTCAACTATTACCTCCGGCGCTATGATCGGCAGAACAGGTTTCAGAGGTGATATCCTTTACAGCATTGGTGTTACCGGCTTTATCTACCCGATCGTTGGCCACTGGGCATGGGGACCTGATGGATTTTTAGCATTAATGGGATCAAAAGACCACTTCTTCACCGCATTAGGTACAGGCTTCAGAGATTTTGCAGGATCAACAGTTGTACATACAATTGGTGGTATGATCTCATTGGCTGGTGCAATTGTATTAGGCCCACGTATAGGGAGAGTGTTTAAAAGGGATGGAGGCGGAATGCCACCCGCACATAATTTGAATATAGCGGTAGTAGGCGGCTTTATATTGTGGTTTGGATGGTATGGCTTTAATCCGGGAAGCACGCTGTCTGCAATTGACATGCAGGGCATCGGCCGTGTTGCAGCTAATACCACTTTGGCAGCCTGCGCAGGCGGCATCAGCTCAATGTATGCTGCTCTTTGGTTCAGTGGCTCCAGGAAATTTGATGTTGGTATTACAACCAATGGTTTTTTAGCGGGGTTGGTGGCAATTACCTGTCCGTGCTATTGGGTATCGCCTTTTGGGGCAATAATGATCGGTGCAATAGCAGGTGTGATTGTTTACTTCGCAATTAACCTGTTGGAGTATTTGCGCATAGATGATCCGATCGGCGCTGTACCTGTACATGGTTTCTGTGGTATCTGGGGCACATGGTCTTTAGGCTTATTTGCCTGCGGCCAATATGGTGTGACCGGACCAACTGGCCCTGACAATTCAGCTCCGGTAACAGGCCTTTTCTATGGTGGTGGTACCCAGATACTGGAAGCACAGATCATAGGCAGTTTGATCATAACGATCAGTTCTTTGGTATTGGGCTTAATACTGATGTACATAGTTAATAAACTGCCGCATCCATGGAAACTACGTGTTGAACCGGAAGGAGAAACAAACCCGGGTGGCTTAGACATGTTTGAACATGGTGTTGAAGCATATGTTTGGGATTAGTTTAATAATAGCAAGCCCTTCCGGGATGAACTCCGGAAGGGCTTTTTAATCTTCCTGATACAATAAAATGGATTTTATACTATTACTGGTGGTTTATTTCGTAGCCAAAAAACAGAAGATAGTTTTAAGGGAATACCCACCATATAATGATGGCAGGCCGGGCTTACCACAAATAAAAAATCATCCCTGGATTAACCGGAATGATTTATAAGTTAACTGCTTTCTTTAGTAAGAAATTAAGCTGATCTTTTAGCTCCTTTAAATGCCGGTGCAACGATCAATGCGATAACTGCAACTACTGATAATATAACTGTCATATTTTATGTTTTTAAAATTTAAAGCGTAATAATCATACAAAATTTAGACAAAAAATTATAATAAGCAAATAGCGGAAACCGGCAAACACATACATAAAAAATTAAATATTTGTTTATTTAAACCCGGTCAGAAACTTTTTAAAAAGAAGCCTGTAAAAAACACTTTGTAAAAGGTTTGTTTGAAAAAACGAATGGTATAAGAAAGAAATTTACGGAAAATATATTTTAAAAAAATTTCTATAAATTTTTATATAAATGCTACAGTTTGTCTTTTTCGGATTGTTCCCATTCCTTAGCCGCAAGTACCATTCGTATTTCTCCAAAGCTTACAGCATTGCCAAGTTTCTCTTTTATTGATGTAATGGAAGTACCGTCATACTCCTGCAGCATCGGTTCTATTAAAACAAATTTCTCTGTTTTCACAAGCTCATTTACAGATATCAATCCCCGTTGTATAAAATAGGAAAGATGTTGCTCAATGGTTGAAACAGCAAGGTTGCGTGATTGTGCTATCTCAGCCACGGAATTCCCTTCTTTATGCAGTTTATAGCTGATCGTTTTGCTGTCTTCCTTTTCTTCCTTCGCCGGTTTTTCTTTACGCTCTTTTTTCGGCTGTTTTGTATCAATAGACGATGAAAGATTGTGCTGATCGCAATATTCATTTATCACCTGCAAAAACATCCTGCCATATTGTTTTGCCTTTGCCTGTCCAAAACCATTTATCTTAACGATCTCATCCAGGTTTTGGGGAAGATAGGCTGCCATCTCATCAATGGTTACGCTGCCGGCAACATAAAACACAGGCACATTTTTCTGTTCACAGATCTTGTTGCGCAGTTCTCTTAATTGTTTGTGCAGCAAAGGATGCGGGCTTTCTGTTTTTTGTGTTGATGCAGTGGCATACGCATTCACTCCAAATGCAGGAACAACAAAGTTCTTCTTTTGCCGGTAATATGCATTCACCGTAAAACGATCCCGGCAGCAGTGCATCAGGTGTTTCTTTTCTGCAAGCAATACAAATATCTCTTTCAAAGCATCATTATACGTTTTCGCATGCTGCTTACTGTCTGTTGTTGCGGGTGATTGTTTTATGAATGTTACCAGTTCATCCAGTTGTTGTATAAAATAGTATGCAGCCGCTGCTGTTCTTTGTTGAAGCTGATCATTTTCTTCAGGCAATTCACTACCTGTAAAACGCCCGGCAAGTTGGTGTTTAAACTTTCCTGTTACAGCCTGTAATGCAGCTATTTTATTTTCAACTTCAATTGTCCAGGGTAATGATTCTGCATTGAATGCAGCCGCATTATCTTTTATGAGCGTATGCAGCTCTGCACCTTGTTTTAATGCAGTTGCAAGATCGAATAATGATAAGAGGACAGATTGCTGGTACTGTTTTTTAGATTGCTGCAGTTCCGCTTTTATATTTTCTTCTGACGCATTCCTTTCAGAGAATTCAATGATGTTCTTATCAGTATGTAAACCCGAAGGCGTTACCTGGCTTTTAAGCACAATGCCATTTAAAGAAGTGCAGCGGCTTAATGCAACGTACACCTGCCCGGCAGCAAATGCACGGCCTGCATCAATTACAGCTTTCTCAAAAGTTAAGCCCTGGCTTTTATGAATGGTGATTGCCCACGCCAGCCGCAAAGGGTATTGAGTGAAGGTGCCGACAACTTCTTCCTCCAGTTGCTGTGTTTGTTTATCTACAGAATAGCGGATGTTTTCCCAGCTTTCTTTCTGCACTTCAATTTCGTTATCATCGCCTTTGCAGTGGACAAATATTTTATCGGCTTCAATTTTAGTTACCTGTCCTATTTTACCGTTGAAATACCTTTTGACCTTTTCCTTATCATTTTTAATGAACATTACCTGTGCCCCGATCTTTAGTTCAAGCAATTCATCTGCAGGGTATGCTTTCTCATTAAACTCTCCTGTTATCTCTGCCTTGAATGAAAACGATTTCCCTTTCAGCTTGGATATTTCTGCGGCATTTGTACTATCTGATTTATAGTTGTGCGTGGTTAGAAAAATATAACCATCATCGTTATTTAATTCAAACCAGGGATCATAGCGGCTGTTGAGCAGCAGCATGCCTTCCTCACTCAAATTATTATGGCGCACTTCATTTAAAACATGAATAAACCTTTCATCGCTTTGCCTGTATATTTTGTTGAATTCAATATGCACCGGCGGAAACTGTTGCATCACCTGGCTGTCAAAAAAATAAACGCTTTTATAAAACTGCGATAATAAGCCCCACTCCTCTTCCGGTACTATGGGCGGCAGTTGAAACATATCGCCGATAAATAAAACCTGCACGCCGCCAAAAGGTTCGCTGTTGCGGTTGCGGAAATGTTTCAATACAACATCAATGGCATCCAGCGTATCGGCGCGCACCATGCTTATTTCGTCTATGATCAATAGTTCAAGCTGTTGTAAAACTTTACGCTTCTCGTTATTCAAACGCATCCTTCCCAACAGGCTATGTTTATTCACCAATTTATCATTCGCCATAAACCCTCTTGCTTCAGGAATGAACGGCGACAGTGGCAATTGAAAAAACGAATGAATGGTTGCACCGCCTGCGTTAATGGCTGCCACACCGGTGGGCGCTGTTACCGCAATTTGCTTTACACAGTTTTCCCTGATATATTTTAAGAAAGTTGTTTTTCCTGTTCCTGCCTTACCTGTGAGAAAAATATTACGGTTGCTTTCATTAACGAGGCTTGCAGCAAGTAGAAACATTTCATTATTGTGATCGATCGGCTGCTGCATGGGATTACGGTAATAAAAGTTGGTAATTAAACTTTAAAACAGGTGCTGAAGTTTCGGCACAAGATACAATTACAATGGAATAAAGCTGAAGATATGGGGCAAAAAAAGTCAAATTCTTTAGCAATACATACTAAAGGTGGCACTGTCATTCGTAAGTGCATTTCTTCGATATAACTTCGATCAATACAATCGAAGAAATATCGTAGATATATCGAAGTTTTTTCGTAGAAAAGATGGACCTGGTACTTTTTAGCTTCCTGGTTGTATGCCTTAGGTGCGTTGATAGTGAAGTTGCCGCTAAGGTCCCCGGAGTGCATTGAGGTAAACCAGGTTTAAAATTCAAGTGACGCCAGCGATACAAAGGACTTTGTATAGCCTGTGCCTCCAACCCCTGAAGGGGAGTAATAATGCGGTATTAAACCGGAGCATTTTAAAAGTAGTCAGGGTTATGCTTGCTTGTTACTAAAACCCCCGGAGCCCATTGAGATAAAGCAGTTTAATGTGTAAATACCGAACGACGTTTTTATTGTTGACTTGCAGGGTTAAAAAAAATTACAAAAATCAGATCCTGTTAATTAAACATATAAAGAAAAAATATTACTTTAATGCCTTGTTTCAACCCTGGTACTTTTGGTGTGAGTAAAGGTGGCAAAGCATTTAATCTGAATCGTTAGATGATCTTTGGCGACGAGGAGAGATAAAATGGTGATTTTGATTGACGAAGAAACAATTTAAAAAACGCAATAAGCACGCATTGAAAATCGGTGATTAATTTTTTTGGAGCTGCATATAATTACAGTAATATTTGTGTTGTTGGTTGCCATATTTGATAAACTTCGTAATTGATTCAGATAACTTTTAAACTTGGATAATTTACTTTTTTTAGTATTAGGTTGTTTGATAACCTTTCTCGGCATTATCATTTCTTTTTTTGAAAAATACATAGACAATAAGAAAAACGGAAAAACAAACCTTTTCAATATTTTTTCATTTATAGCTGTTACTTCTGGTGTACTAATTACTTTTTTTTTCTGGTTATAATTCAATCATTGCCAAAAAATTAAGCGACCAAATGAAACAAAGAAGCGATAGCCTTGCTGTAGCAGCACAAATCAAGCTAGAGGAAAAAAGCGATTATATTATTCAGGTGCAAGAGGAAAATAAAACAGAAACTAAAAGACTTAATGACTCCATTGTATTCACAAAAAACTCAATAATAAACCTTCAACAGGAAACGGTTAATCAAATTACTGGAGGAAATAGTTTTCCTTATTAATGGTTTCCTTACATTTTAGATTCTCAAGTTGTAGTGCAAGTAGAAAATAAAGGAAAGTATCCAATTTATAATCTTACAATGCTTATTAGGGATGTGGATGCTTATAATAGTCATGATGATAAAAAGGAGCTTGAAAATATGCAAAACGAAAAGCAAATTAACATTGGAGATTTAGGAGTTGAAAAAGCTTTTTCAACTACATTGTCATTAGCTTTGAAAACCCCTGATAGAAATTTGAAAATTCAGTACACTACAAAAAATTCAGCTTATTTACAATGGATTCACATTCGCATGACTAAAGATGGATTTAAAATGGCAACTAAAGTTGAACAAATAGACGGAGCTAAACTAAAGAAAGTATATGAAAAAATTGATTCCGGGTTTCTAAATAAAAATGAAAAATCACCAATTTGGATTGACTATTGGTTCAAAAAGACTAAAAATAAAATAATACGGCAGCCAACAAGAGTATTTCTTTATTAGGCTTTAGTTCCGGGCTGGACAATCAACAATGCCCTGCCTGCACAAAGCCCGACGCTATATGACGTTTTAACAAGGAAGCTTAAATTAAAAATATTGATATGAAACACATTAAAATATTTCTTTCCTATTCACATGCCAACAGTGATGTTGTAGATATTATCGATCAAGATTTAACCAATTTTGGCATCCCAATAACTCGTGACATACGCGATATAGGGTACAGAGAAAGCATAAAGAATTTTATGCATCGCGTCGAAACACATGATTATGTGTTAATGGTTCTTAGTGATGAATTTTTAAAGAGTGAAAGCTGCATGTATGAAGTATCTGAGTTGTTGAATACACAAGAGTTTGAAAAAAGAATATTGCCTATAAACTTTCAAACTTATCTTTTTATAGGGCCAGTGATAGAACTATATATTATAACTTTTGGCAAAATGAAATCCATTTAGCAGAAAAAAATTATTTAAGGCATCCTAATAATGACTTATCTGACCATTTGCATCGCTGTCGAAGTATTTATAATCACTTAAATGACTTTTTTCAAAAAATCATTGATCTTAATGTCTTTTCTTTTGAGGAATTAGAAAACAGTAACTATCAACCTTTGATTTATATAATTAACCCTTCTTTTGAGGATTTCCCAAATAAGCCAATTATGGACCCGGAAGAATCGAAGAAATTAATAATGAAAATCGTCGAGCACTACAACCGCCTTGGGAAATATGAATTTATTCCTCATGATATTGAGAAATGCGCAGATACCTCAATTTGTACAGTTATAGAAACTAAAAAGTATATTTTACCATTTGGTGGTGAGGCAGGTCATTATCATATTTCAATTACTACAATACCCATCGTTAAATCATCAATTGACGGAAGTCAATTACGATTACAAACTATACCAATACCCGGTTTGTATTGGATAGCAAGATCCCAAGGTTATGAGAATGCACCTATTATTGCTCATATTCATTCATATGGAGGAAGAGGAAAAGACCTTTTTGCATTTGTGGCTAAATAATATCTAATTAATTCAAGTTTCCCTTTTCCGAATGTCTCTTTAGCAAAGCGATGAGCGCGGCAAAGGACATTCGGGAAAGAAAAAAACTGGCTGACAATAAGCAACATCACCTTTTTGTTCGGGTAATCAGCAGTAGTTATCGGCTGGACTTTATAAATTTGGCGACATTAATAACAATGAACTTTTAATAAATTTAGCAGCGGTTCGGGCTGGACGAATTTCAAATACCAGTTCTTCAAGCCCTACCGTTAGCAGCAAATACCTAACGTTAGCGGTAATTTCAATTAATACTCCAATGAATGACATAATTTCTTTAATCGGGACAATTGCTTCAATCGGTTCTATCCCTTTGGGAATTTACTTTTTCATTAAAGGGAAGGAAGAAAAGCAAGACAAAGTTAAAAGGGATATTGTCAAAATATTACTCTATCAACTTAACGACTCAAGTCTTGTATCTATTTTTGAAATTCAATCTGTACTTAATTCAAAATGTAGAGAAAATAAAGTAAATGTAGATTCAATTTCAATTACAGAAATTATTGATGATTTACTAAGTGAGATTATTTCCAATCCATTACTTCAAAAGGAAAACAAACGAACGTTTATCACTAATTTAAAGTTTTTATCGCATAGAATTTTGACGACATCAGATATTGACGTTACAGCAGAAACGATTACTCTTGAAAAATTAAAGGAAGTTGATGAAGATAAAATTGAGCTTGAACTTCAAAGAGAACAAGAAAAGTTGCAACACGTTAACAAGTCTGAAAATCTTTCTCAAATATTCAGTAAAATCACGACATCAATAGGATTGCTTGCTGCATTAGCCGCTGTTAGTTCTGAATTTTTCTTTAACAGTGATGTCATAAAAAAGTTCTTTGAAAAAAGCGGCTTTCTTTGGGCAATCATTATTGGTATTGTTGTTTCAACGCTTGGTGCAGTTATTTCTTACTTTATAAAGAAATCAGTTGACAACAAAAATTAGTAAAAAATTACCACCAACAAAGTGGTTTGACAAAAAACTGGCTGACGAATGGCAACATCAACTTTGTTCGGCTACGCAACTGCAGTTATCGGCTGGACTCTATAAATTTGGTATCAACAATAACAATGAACTTTTAATTATAAATTTAGCAGTGGTTTCGGGCTGGACGAATTTCAAATACCAGTTCCTAAGCCGTAAACGTTGTGTGCAACGAACTCCGATTTTTGTAAATCAATTTAGTATGAAGCATATCATATCAACGCTGCTAATATTGATTCTTATTGAATTGTGCCTACCTGGCTTTTCGCAGATTTATAAAGGGCAAACTGCAAGCAATACGTGTTCGTTGCCTTCTATATCTTGATGTAGACCCTTTCAACTAATAAAACACCATGACTATTCAGGGAGAATGCAACGTTTTATTATTTACAACTGTCAATTTGAAAAACCATGACAAGATTTTTTATAATTTGTTTTTTTGTAATGGCATCATTTGGCTGTAGAAAAAATATGCAGTCTGGTGTTATCATAAGAATTGAAAATAGTACAAACTTTATCCTTGACAGTGTAATTCTTTATTATGATACGACTAATTACAACTACGGGACAATAATGCCAAACCAAACCTCACAATACGTCTACTTTAAATCCATGCCGAATGGTCCGGCAGCAATGGCGGACACTGCAAATACGAAAATTTTAACCGGACATTTGATTCCTCCAAATACAATTCCAATTCCAATTCTTGCAAATGGGAAATATACTTTGCAAATATTTCCTGACTCGACTTTTCTTTATCATTACGATGCAAAGTTTATAAAAGATTAATATTAAGCATAATTGCTTTTATGGTTTTATTATCTAATAATGATTCCCTTTTCCGAATGTCCTTGCTCCTGCTCAAAAGCAAGAAGAAGAGACATTCGGAGAAAAAAACAGTCAAAATACAATATACCAAAGACTTTAAAGTTTAGAGATGCAATGAACAAAACCGTATTGATTTCAGGTGCAGGTATCGCAGGACTTACATTAGCATATTGGCTAAATCGCTATGGTTATAAAGTTACTGTTATAGAAACCGCAGCAGGGCCAAGAAAAGGAGGAGCAGCAATTGATGTACGAGGTGAAGCCGTAGGTATAGCTGACCGAATGGGCATACTGGATAAAATCAAAGTAAAAAAAATAACAACATCCGTAGAGTTCGTAGATGCTGACAACAAGTGTCTTGCAACTTTAAAAAACTTTGGCGAAGATAATTTGAAGCAAGACATTGAGTTAAACCGAGACGATTTGGTTGCAATCATTTATGAAGCAGCAAATACAGATATTGAATATCTTTTCAATAACCGCATTAAAACTATTCATCAGGACAACGATAAAGTATTAGTGACTTTTGAAAATGGAGAGAAGCTAAATTTTGATTTTGTTTTTGGTGCCGATGGCGTACATTCTTCTGTCCGAAAATTAGTTTTTGGAGACGAAACTCTTTATAATCATTTTTTTGGAGCATACTTTGCCATTCTTAAAGTAGAAGAAACTTTGGGAAAACTCAATCGTGGAAAGCTTTTTAATTTACCAAATAAATTAGCTGCAACCAGCGATAATGGTAATTCGTTTGTATTGTTCAGATCGCCAAAATTAAATTACGCCTACCGAGACGATGCAGCGTACAAGAATATATTAATGGAAAACTTTGCAGGCTGTGGTTGGAAAACTGCTGACATTTTGAAAGCAATGACAAATTCAGAGAACTTGTACTTTGATGAAGTATGCCAAATTAAAATGTCGTCCTGGACAAAGGGCCGTATAGCGTTGATTGGCGATGCTGCACATTGTTCAGGTTTTCCGACAGGTATGGGCACAAGTTTGGCAATGCAAGGTGCGACAATATTAGCTAATGAATTAATGACTGCAAATGGAGATTATAATTCAGCATTTTCAAAATACAATAGTGCTTTTCATCCTTTCGTCGAGGCTATCCAAGGAACAATAATAAACGGACTTGACTTCCTGGTTCCTAAGACAGAAGAAGCGATTAAGGTACGTAATGCAATGCTGAACTAACAACAACTACCACTAATAACTGCATTTGTAAAGGCATGGCTTGACCAGCAACACTTGTGCAGCAGTATTTGCTTATCATCTTTTGTTAAGAGCTGATTTCAAGCTTATATCCTTTGCCGCGTATAACAACAATCCTGATGTTCGGATCAAATTCCAGTTTTTTTCTAAGTTTTGAAATGAACATATCCAGGCTGCGGCCTACTATAACACCTTCATCTTCCCATATCTCTTTTTGTAGCCGGCTTCGTTCTATAGCCTCGTTAGGCGACAACGCAAAAATGCGTAGTACACGGGTTTCAGTTCTGGTCAGGTCGATGGCCTTTCCATTTATCATGAGCTTACGGTTCTCCGCGTCGAATGACATTGACCCCAGGGTAAACATACCAGCAGGCTGACTGTCAGGTATAGTCCTCTGCGGCTTAACAGGCCTTAAAAAAATAAATCCAACAAATGCTAAAACTGCCAGGCTGCCCAGAAGATATCCATTCTTTGCTGTAATTATTCCCGTTGGTTTAAATTTAATGTTAATCATGTAACATGCTATGGGTTGCCTTCTTCCTATACAGGCTACAATATCATCTTTCTTGTTTTTTGATATAGCATATCCATAGGTTACACTGGCATTGGCACAATTAACTACGTTAACAACATAATCACTTGCGAGCGGGTCTTTGGCTAACAAACGCTGAGTAGTATTCACCAGGGATTCGGGTTGAAAAGTAAACGCATTCTCAAAACTGATCTGGTATTCATTTCCGGCGATCTTTTTTACCGGTAGTACCCGTGATGTACTGTCGCCCGACTGAAGGAGTATTTCATGTCCGATCTGGCGAAGCAAAATTTCTCTCCTGGCAAAGTCAAAGTCATCATTGCCGGTCACGCTGAAAGCCACGCAGATTAGCGAGATAAACGTGAGTATTAATAATCCGCCCATATGCTTACGCTTTATGGGCAGGAAATTTGTTTTAACAGGCATGATGTCAAGATATTATTTACAAAGTTTACACGCTTATTTACAATCCGGGTTCCTCCGTCTGAAAATTATCAAAGTATTTTTGTTGCACAATTTTGAAAGGATATGAAACCATCATGATTTTGCCGAAACCCGCAGGGTAAATCATGATCGCTTCATCACCATTAAAACGCAAAAAATAAACAAATGAAAAATAAAAGAAATGTTTTGTTCTGCCTGGTTATCCTGTTAACAGGAGTAATTTATTTTGCTATAAAGGCTCACCAAAAAAATGACACTCATAACGCCAACTTTTCTGGCGAATGGAAATCCAAAGAGTCGATAAGTATGGGCGGAAATATTGTTTGCTCATATAACCCGGGTGATCGTATGCTGGCTAAAACAATGAAAATAGCAGAGCAGGCAGATTTTCTAACCATAGAGGTATCAAGCTCGTTTCCTGGGACAGTCCCGGTTACAAGCCTGGAGAAACTGACCTTCGACGGTAAAGCAAGCGAAATTAATCATGACCAGGAAAGAGGAAAGAAGTTTACCGTAAAGTTGTCAGCTGATGGACAAACGATGACTGTGAACTCAATTGTACACCTGATGGTTGCCACTCCTTACCATGTAGATGTTCAGGAACAAGCATTTGTTTACGTAACAGAGGTTTGGAAGCTGAGCAATGATGGCAAGTCTATTTCTGTTCAGACCAATGCAAAATCAAACTTATTCAGCGGCGAGCGTTCCTGGAAGACCGTATTCGATAAAGTGAGTTAGTATTCAAAATACTTTTTTTGTACAAGCCCGGCTCAGAAATGCCTTAAACGGATCTGATTTACCAGGAGATATATCTATGTTAGTTAAACTAATAAAAAATATGAAAAAAGTTATGTATGCGCTAATCTTACCGCTGGTTGTGGTAAGCGGACTAGTATTTGCCAATCGCGAAATCAAAATTGAAACTTCTAAAAAATCAACTCCAAAGCCACTCGCTGCTGCTGAAAAATTTGCCTGCACCCAACACGTGCATTGCTAAAGGTATGGGGTAGAAGGTGTAGTGACATTTTCTTCCGCTTTAAGCCTTTCGACCTTTGCCTTCCAACGCCTTCCACCTTAAACCTTCTGCTTTTACTTTTTTTCTTTCGTTCCCAAATGTTCCCTTTTGTGCCTTTTCGTGCCCAAACGGAAAATCGTGTTTTCAGCCTGTTCTAATCTTGCATATCGGTTTTACGGAACGCTTATATACAATAACAGTTTTGAAACCGGAGTTGGACCGCTTTTAAAGTGAGTTGAATAAATAATTCAAACACACAGAGGGAGGCGCAGGCAAGGCAAAACGTGCGGAGCGTTCGGGTTTGTCTTGAATTTTCTTTGGTTACTTTTTTTTTCAAGAAAAAGAAAGTGGCAAAACACAGTTAACAAACAAATATTATAAACAATTAAAAATTAGAATTATGGCAAAGTTGCCACAAGGCATTTTAGGCCCCGTATCAGGATCAGTAGGAACAATCGTAGGTTCAAGCTGGAAAGACACAGATTACATCCGCAGTAAATCAACAAAACCAAAAGGCGGCCCTTCGCTTGTACAGCTGCATAACCAGTATAAGTTTTCTGCGGTGATCAATTTTGTTTCTATCATGACAGAACAGATAAAACAGATTTACATCTAATTTTAGCTAATAATAGAATTAACCGTCTCAAAATAATTCCATATGAATATCAGTTTACGCCCGGGTAATGCAGCAGATGCAAATGCCTGCGGGGAAATTTGCTACAAGGCATTTAAGAATATTTCAGGTCAGCATAATTTTCCATCCGATTTCCCAAATCCTGAAACCGCCATTGGATCAATGAATTATTTTTTTTCAGATGCAGGTGCCTGGTCAGTAGTGGCTGAATCAGGAGGTAAAATCGTGGGCAGTAATTTTTTGTGGGAGGATGATTTTATTGCAGGCGTAGGCCCTATAACCGTTGACCCCAATATTCAAAACATATCAGTGGGAAGAAAACTGGTGGAGCAGGCTCTTGAACGTGTGGAAGAACAGAAGCTTGCAGGAGTAAGATTAGTGCAGGCAGCTTACCATAACAGGTCCCTTTCTCTTTATTCAAAACTGGGGTTTGATGTGCGGGAGCCTCTTTCTCAAATGCAGGGCGCTTCACCAGGTATAAGTTTTCCCGGTTATAATGTGCGACCGGCAACGGAAGCTGATCTGGATTACTGCAACCAGTTATGTTTTAGTGTACATGGCCACACCAGGGAACATGAACTTCATGGCGCTATTAAAACAGGAACTGCCTCTGTTGCAGAGCATGAAGGAAAAATTACAGGATATTCAACACAGGTTGGTTTTTTTGGGCATACCGTAGCAGAATCAAATGATGGGCTGAAAGCAATTATTGGTGCATCAGCTAATTTTTCCGGTCCCGGATTTTTGCTTCCTTCACGAAATGCAGAGATGCTGCGTTGGTGCTTAGCCAATGGTTTGCGCATTGTTCAGCCCATGACGTTAATGAGTAAAGGTTTTTATAAAGAGCCTGCAGGCGCTTTCTTACCATCAGTACTTTATTAAGAGAATTTATGATAATACTAATTCTTATTCATACCTGGTAATCTGTATTGTATTGGAATTGCAATGAACAAACGCAGAGCCTGTACCGCTGCTTCGGGAATACCCTGCTACGACACCTACGCCTTACCAAATTTACCACGCCGTTGTTGGCGTTCAATAGCTTTACACGCGCCGCACCAACAACAATATAAACTCCCGGGTTCTCTGTAGAATGTTTATTGTTTGGCTTAATCGACCTGGTATGTCAAAGCGTAAGCAAATCTCAGATTCGCATTTCAGCTTTAATTACCAAAAGCACTTTATACAAAGCAGATTGCCCGGTTCAGATGATTGAAACAATTAAATCAGGCATTTAAAACGCAATGACGTAACCAGGAACTACGTCAGGCGGAGTAATTAATATTAACATAGGGTGCACTAATTTGTTGATGAAACAAATACACTGGCATGAAATTCTATCTTTATTAATCTTCAATGATAAAAAAACGTCTTGCTCTTCTCAATGCAATTTTTTTGTTCCTGTTGCATATAAATATTTTCTCTCAAGATTCGAACGATAGTCTTTATTATAAAACATTCCCTAATGCCTTAACAGTAAGAATTTATACGGTAAAGGATTATGCCGGTTTCTCTTTTTCATCACCTGGTAGAAAATCAGATATTACATACAGATCAAATTCAACCACAAATCTTGGCGCCGGCGTTACTTATAAAAATCTATCAGCAAATTTTAGTACGGGGTTTGGTTTTTTAAATAATGGAATTGAAAAACGCGGAAAGACTACCGCATTAGATCTTCAGTTTCATTTCTTCCTGCAAAAATGGACATCGGATCTTCTTTTTCTTCATTATAAAGGCTTTTACGCAGCACCTGAAAGTTATTCGTATGAACTGCCGGATAATTATTATTACAGGCCTGATATTAGTTTGAATTTATTGGGATTTGCGGCTTATCGCGTTCAAAATTTTGAAAAGTTTTCTTACAGATCTGCTTTTTACCAAAATGAATGGATAAGAAAATCTACGGGAACGTTGTTATATGGCGGAAGCGTATATTATGAAAACATCAATTCAAAGGACAGCAATTTAATTCCTTCAAAAATTCTTGGTTTCTTCCCTGGTGCAAACTTTTCTAATTTTCATTTTATAACTTTTGGCCCGGGCGTTGGTTATGCTTATATAGCTGTGATAAAAAAGCATTTCTATGTTTTAAGTTCTGCAATTATAAATGGTAACATCAATTTTGTTAGCAGCGAAAACGGATCGGTTAACAATAAAAAGATGGGTTTTGAACCTGGAATAAATTTTAAAACTGCTGCAGGTTATGGAGGTACTATATGGAATGTAAGCCTAAGCTGGGCGGGCAATGTTTTATTGGTTAAACAAGCTAATGACCCTACCGCAAATATTTTCCCGACCAGCGAAGTACGGCTTACCCTCGCAAGACAGATCATGTTAAAAAAACCTATTCCCGTTGTAAGTAATGTAATTGATGGAATTTTTGGAAAAGAAGATCATTAGAATTTTCCCTTTCCCGAACGCTGTTTTTATACACAAGGCAAGACCAGGAGACTGCAGGGAAAGAAAGCCAGGCTAACTTCAACCTTGATATATTTTTACCTTTAAAGAAAATCAGGATCACGCAATGAATTTTTCGCTATCAAAATCAATTGAAATTCTGGAACGTACTCCTGCCGTTCTCATAGCACTGTTACAAAACCTGTCACCTGACTGGACTTCAAACAACGAAGGTGGGGAAACATGGAGTACGTATGATATTATTGGACATCTGATTCATGGCGAAAAAACAGATTGGATTCCAAGAATGGAAGTTATTCTTTCAGATAACCCGGATAAAAAGTTTAAACCCTTTGATCGATTTGCGCAATTTGAAGAAAGTAAAGGAAAATCGTTGAGCCAGCTTTTAATTGAATTCAAAGATTTACGTAAAAAGAATATTGAGATTTTGCGTTCAAAAAGAATTACAGCCAAGGATCTCAAAAGGATAGGTATTCATCCTGCATTTGGAAAAACCACTTTAGCTCAACTTCTTTCAACATGGACTGTGCACGACCTCAATCATATTGCTCAAATTTCCCGCGTTATGGCTAAGCACTATAAAACCGATGTTGGGCCCTGGGTAGAATATTTAAGAATATTGCAATTGTAATTTGGGGAAATTACATACTTAACATAGGAGTTCGGGTTAAGAAATATATGCCGGCCTACGGCTCTTAATTTTACATTGCAGGATTTCAACAGGCTGAAGCCTGTTGTTACAATATGAATTAATGCTACCCCTTTCACAGCTTCAATTTCCGGAAATTTCCCGGTTGCATAAATGATCCAGGTAAAAGAAAATGATCCTGTAATGCTCCTTTACAATGACGATCCCTGGTTAATCTTAAGCCGGTCACACGTTATTTTTAGCATATGTTGCCAATCATCCTACGGCGAATTGCAGATTGAACCGGCATCATATCAAAGAGCTACCTGCTCCCTATCAAGTCCGTTAAATAACGGACTTGATAGGGAGCAGGTAGCCGGAAGGTATCTTTTAGAAATTATGATAAAATATCTGGAATAACCTTGTGGTAGTAGCACTCTGTTCCGGTATAAATGCTGTTGATCAGCAATGCTTTTATAAAGCACTTGCCAGTGCAGTTTATTTTAGTCCAATAACTTTTTCCACTATTTGTGTTTCTTCTTTGCTGTATTTGAATTTCCCGGAATAAATTTAAACGGTTTTCTGTTTAATATCAGGGCAACCCCGGCAGCTTATTCTTCCTTTCCTAAAAAGCCTTCTCTCAATATTTAAATGGAAATTTTTAATCAACTTCCCTTAGCTACTTAAACCGGGCTCACGTTACTTAATATGTTTTAAGTCGTCAACATTATGCTATTGAGCATTTTATTTTTATCTTCAGTTATTAGCTGACAATAATGTAAACGCCTGGCTTCAGCCAGGCTGATACGTTAGCAGATTGAAAAAACTCTCATTAGATTAAATGACAATAGAAGATATAAGAAATTTTTGTGTTTCATTGCCCCATGTAACTGAGGATATAAAATATGGAACTGACTTGTGCTTTTCTATTGGGAATAAAATCTTTTGCGGGACACGAATAGAAGGGCAATTTAAAACAGGAATAAAGTGTGACGAATTTGATTTTGGCTACCTGGTTGAGAGGCAAGGTATTGCGCCAATGCCCCGGTTGTCGGTAACTTATTGGATAAGAATTGAAAAAGAGAATGCATTAAATGCGCTTGAGTGGAAACACTACATGAAAAAATCATATGACTTGATTATGGCCGGGCTTCCTAAAAAAATGAAACAATCCCTTACACAACCGTTATAATAAGATCCGGAGGGATATTTTGGGCTTTCAATTCTTATAATCCGGGGCGTAGAACTGTTTGCTAATAGATTTTCCGCCGTTGCTATTCTTCACTTAAAGCTTTATTTGAGCCAGACAATTTATCCTTTATACCACATAATTGATCTGGCAACTCCTTATTAAAAGCATTTAAAGAGATCAATTATATATTCCCGCTTTCGCGAATACAGGAAATATAAGATTCTAATTCTATGTGTATTCCACACATCATTTTCATCAATAACTTCAGTTTTTTGTAGAATATTGTTTGCCCTCCGTTCACTTCCAAGCCCTTTTTGGCTCATCCTGATATCCACATATAATTATATTTTATTAAGTTTAAATTATACACATACAATTTAAAAAAATATTTATTTTTTAAGCAAAAAAGCTTCAAATTGATTATTATTGCTGTGAGCAATTAATTTATTTTTCCAAATTTTTTAAAAATCCTGCTATGCGTACAACTAAATTTAAAAATTATGCGCCTTTTATCATTTTAAGTATAGTAGCAATAGCTGCTATTTTTACGCCTACATTTCCCAATTTTGATGATGGGAAATATAACTCTGCAGACATTGCGTGGATAATCGTTGCCACTGCATTGGTTTTTTTAATGACTCCGGGCCTGGCCTTTTTTTACGGAGGCATGGTTAACCGTAAAAATGTGCTTTCTACGATGATGAAGAGCGTGGTAGCGGCAGGTGTGGTGGGTGTACTTTGGATTGTAGTAGGATATAGTTTGTGTTTTGGAGATTCTATTAAAGGTTTTATTGGTGACCCCGCCAGCCATTTTATGTATAAAGGAGTTGCATCAGGTGAGCCATGGTCGCTTGCTCCAACTATTCCTAAATCGCTTTTTTCAATGTTTCAGTTGATGTTTGCTATTATTACTCCCGGCCTTGTAGTAGGCGCTATAGCAGAAAGAATGAGGTTTACTGCGTATGTTCTGTTTACAGTTTTATTCAGCTTATTGGTATATGCTCCGTTAGCACACTGGAGCTGGAACCCGGGTGGATTTTTATTTAAAATGGGGGCATTGGATTTTGCAGGTGGAACTGTAGTTCATATTTCAGCAGGTTGTGCTGCTCTTGCAGGTGCAATTGTATTAAAACGCAGGAAAATGCACATTGAACATAAAGAAACAATTCCGGCAAACATTCCTTATATACTGATCGGAACCGGTCTTTTATGGTTTGGATGGTTCGGTTTTAATGCAGGATCAGCTTTGGGTGCAAATGCGCTTTCAGTATCCGCTTTTTCAACAACAAATACTGCCGCTGCTGCTGCCGGGCTTTCCTGGATGTTCTTTGATGTTTTAAAAGGCAAAAAACCTTCTGTTACGGGCTTTTGTATTGGTGCAGTTGTAGGGCTTGTTGCCATTACTCCTGGTGCAGGCTATGTAGCTGTTCCGCAAAGTATTTTTATTGGTGTGGTAGCTGCTATTATTTCAAACATTGCAGTATACATAAAATCAAAAAGTTCGCTTGACGACACATTGGATGTTTTCCCTTGTCATGGAATTGGCGGTATGGTGGGAATGTTAATGACAGGTATATTTGCAACCAAAGCTGTTAACAGTGCGGGTGCAGACGGGCTTGCTTACGGCAATCCTGATTTTTTCTTTACGCAGCTAAAAGCTATGTTATGCGCTGTAACTTACAGTTTTGTTGTTTCATACCTGATCTTTAAACTGGTTAACTTTATTGTACCGCTTCGCGTTAGTGATGTTGAAGAAGAAAAAGGACTTGATGTTAGTCAGCACGATGAAAAATATATGCATGTAACGCTTGCAGTTACAGAAGAAGGTTTGATGGAAAAGCTATAATGATCTCCATACAATATTTTAAATAGCATTCAGAGGCTGCCATAAAGGGCAGCCTCTTTTATTTAAACTAATTCTCCGCCAATCTTGTTTCTAATTCTTTAAACAAAAGCCTTTACAGGCAAGTAAAAACGTTTGACAGGTATTTATAAAGTTCAGGCTAATTCACGAAGCTCCACCAAATACCAAACCGAAACCAAAAGCCACGTGTAGGGTAATCAGGTGCTGAATAATTGTAATTACTAAAAGAGAAACCATTTTTAAAACTGATGGTATTTAAATTTTCCACGCGTATAAATCCTTTGAACCCTTTTATCCTGAAATTAAGATAAGCGCTTACATCCGGCAGGTTAGATATGGTAGTGTTGTCCTGCGAAACAAACTGACCGGTAAGCGGAGAATAACTATCTGCTTTATAAGGCGTGTTATAACGCACTTCAAATCCTGTTGATAAAAAAAGATTTTTGAAAAAGTTTCCTTCAAAAGCAAAGCGGCTGCGGGCAAGCACCAATGGCACATGCACCGGCGGATTACCAGTAGTCTGCTGAAAATGGCCATCGAGATACCAGTTCCAATGCTTTGAAATCCGAAATTGTTTTTGCGCATACAAATGCAATACATTAAACAAAGTGGAATATTGTGCAGTAGTATAAAGACCGTTAAAATAAGTATAGTTTGAAATAAGGTAATATTCGCCGCCAAGTTGCAGGTTTGCAGGAGGTATATTAATTACTGCAAAAATCTTTGTAAGATTTTCTTTGTTGTAATTATTTACACCGGTAACAGGAAAAGAAGTAAGTGCCTGGTTAACCGGCCCTTTGGCAGTATCTGTTGGAGATACAGGGTTAACCGGCCTGATAGAATCTGACACAAACTCAGTCATTACAAAAGATGGTGTTTGTGTAACATTTTGAAACCCTATTTTAAGCGCACCAAGATTTTTTTTCAAAGAACGTTGCAGGCTTATATAAGCTGAATAATCTCCGGCATAATGACCGGTAACATACAACTTACCTGAAGCTTCTATATCGTATAAATGATTACGTGTTCGATTGCGGTATTCTGCTGCTGTATACACATTATTATACTCTTTCGTGAATTGAGAAACGTTGCCTTTGATCAATTCAAGACCTGCATTCAATTTCAAAAACTGGTTAAGATTATTTTTTTGCGGATATGAAATGATAGCAAAATCATTTGTAATATTTCGCCAGGTATCATTAAACTTAACTGTGTCAACACCGGCGGCAATAGCATAATGCATGTATTTGTAATAATCAGAATCTACAGGAAGGAAATCATGATATTCATAACCATTTTGAGAATACTGAATAGTATGTTGCAGCCTTATTCTCGGGTAAAATAATTTATAGGTTACAGAGTCAGTAACAATAGAATCTTTCTGTCCAAAATCATAACTATGCCTCATTAACAGCGATATCTCTTTGTATTGTGTTCCGGTGTTAATGGTTGAATTGAAAATACTGCGGTAGGTTACAAGATTATCTCCAAGTTTGGTTGAAGCACTGAAGGGGTCATTAAATGCAAGGCTGTCAAGATTCTGACCAGGCTTCACTCCTCCATTTTCAGATGATAATACTTTATTGGTAATAAAAATAAAAGTATTGGTGTAACGCTTATTGTTGCTTTGATAAAAAGTGTTTATGCGGCCATTACTGGTAACGGTGCTTTGGTTTTTATAAGCGCCCGGCGAGCTAAGGATCTTAAAATCCAATCCGAAATTAAAATTACTTTTCCTGTTTTGTGTATGAAACAAATTTATCATCTGCTCTGCCCTGCTTCCTATCAAATAAACTGTTTCGGAATAAGGCCTTGTTGTTTGAAAGAATCTTGTGTTTTCAGGGGTGTACTGGTACACATCATAAGCATGAAAGCCTGCATCAAAACCCGGTTTCATATCAGGCTGAAAGATGAAAGATTTTGAAGCGCTTCCAAAATTACCAAGATCATAATATGTCCACGGCACAGGAAATCTTGTATTGAAATCACTGATAGATGAATCAATTTTATTAACACGTGTAGAATCCCAGTAGTGATAGCTAATGGTTATAGAATCTTCGTATACATCGCGGTGTTTAAGCTGATCACCTGTTGTATCTTTTTTTACAGGCGTACCGCTCCTGTCATAGTTATATTCCCGTCCTATAGGATTATCCGGAACCTGTGCATTTAAGCCGCTATGCAGCAACACTATTACACTTGCAAAACAAAACGCTTTTATTAAATACTTATGCATTGGAAGCGACAAAGATGCAAAGTAAATTGCAAGCGGTGGAATGTGAAATACTAATTTGAGTACTTAAAGGACATAAAAAAACATGATTAACTTTCTTTTCTAAAAAAGTAAATCATGTTTAATACTTTAAACCTGTTGTTTTATTTCTGCATGGGCTTTGGAGGCGTTGCCTGTAACTGGCTCATATAAGCAACCTTGCCGTTTTTATCGAACACCCAGTTCTCATTCAGATATACAGAATCTTTTTTGCTATCTTTATGTGTATCAACTTCCCTTCCCCAAACACAAACCCATGTTTCATCTTTGCCTTTAGGTCTTATGTTGTTACTAATTCCTTACAGGCTTGCCTTTTTTAATAACCGCTTCAATTCTCTGTAGTGTTTTTCTTTCGCCGCATAAACTTAAAAAAGCTTCGCGTTCCAGGTCAAGCAAATATTGTTCGCTTACAAAAGATTGTTCACTTAAATCACCACCGCACATAACATACGCAAGTTTGCGTGCAACCAACGCATCATGATCAGTTGCATAATCAGCGCGCCACATGCCATTAATACCTGCATATAAAGCACCCAATGCAGATCTGCCCAACACTTTTATATCCTTTCTTTGAGCAGGTTGCACATAACCCTGGTCGTATAATTCTATTGCTGCATTTTTTGCTTCGCCGATCCTGCGTTGCGGGTTCATCACTACTTCATCATGGCCTTTTCGTAAAATGCCTAATTGATATGCTTCAAATGCTGACGTTGCAACTTTAGCTGTTGCAATATTGAAAAAACGATTTTTTAGTGTGATAGTTTCCGGTTCATCTTCATGCATTTCATCTGCAGCGCGCAATGCAAATTCTTTTGTGCCACCACCGCCGGGAATCAAGCCAACACCTAATTCAACCAAACCGATATATGTTTCAGCAGCCGCATAAATTTTATCTGCATGCAAATTCATTTCACAACCGCCGCCAAGCGTTAAACCATGTGGCGCTACAATTACAGGAACGCCTGAATAACGCACACGCATCATCGTATTTTGAAACATGCGTATTGCCATATCAAGCTCATCATATTCCTGTTCAACCGCAAACATAAATATCATTCCTACGTTTGCACCAGCACTGAAATTAGCGCCACCATTTGCTATTACAAGTCCTTTATATTTTTGTTCAGCAACCTCAATACTTTTATTTATCGACTGCAACACTTCACTGCCTACAGTATTCATTTTTGTTTGCCATTGTAAAGCCACCACATCATCGCCAATATCATACAGCCACGCATTGCTGTTCTTCCACACAATCTTGTTTGAATAATTTTCAAGTATGATGAAGTTGCCCGAAGATGGAACAGGTAAATATTTTTTTGTAGCAACATCATAATACAGCTTTGTATTGTTCTCTGTTTTATAGAATGATGCATTGCCTGCTGCAAGCATGTCATCAACCCATGAAGCAACGGCATAACCTGCGTCTTTCATATTTTTTACAGTTACTGCAACACCCAAAACATCCCAGCTTTCAAATGCGCCTATCTCCCATCCAAAGCCAGCCATCAATGCATCATCAAGGCGATACAATTCATCGCTTATTTCAGGAATTCGATTGGAGATGTAAGAAAATAATGCATAATGAAAATGACGATAAAATTCTCCGGCTTTATCTTTCGCTGCAACCAATGCTTTTAATCTTTGCTTAAGATCTTCTATTGACTGCGCCGCTTTTACCGAAGCAAACTGTGGTTTACTGCGCGGAGCATATTCAAGTGTCTTAAGATTGAGTGTATAAATTTCTTTATCACTCTTTTGTTCTTCAGGGCTGCCTTGCGTTACAGGTATTTTTACTTTTTTGAAAAAGCCTTGTCCTGTTTTATCACCCAGCCATTTATTTTCTGTCATGGTTTTTATCCATGCAGGAATTTTAAATACTTCTTTGGCTTCATCATCAGGACAATTCTCTTCCACACCATTTGCAACTTTTACCAAAGTATCAATACCTACAATATCTGCTGTTCTGAATGTTGCAGATTTTGGCCGCCCGATAATTGGGCCGGTCAACGTATCAATATCATCAACAGACAAATCAAATTTTTCCATTGTGTTGAAGATGGACATCATTCCAAATGTCCCGATGCGATTGGCAATAAATGCAGGTGTATCTTTTGCAAGCACTGTTGTTTTACCAAGAAAAACATCGCCATAATGCATTAAGAAATCAATTACCTCTTTATCTGTTTCTGGCGCAGGGATTATTTCAAGCAAACGCAGATAACGTGGCGGATTAAAGAAATGTGTCCCGCAAAAATTCTTTTTAAAATCTTCGCTTCTGCCTGCACTCAGCATATGAATAGGTATGCCTGAAGTATTGGTTGTGATCAGCGTTCCGGGCTTTCTGAATTGCTCTACCTTTTCATATAACTGTTGCTTTATATCAAGACGTTCCACTACCACTTCAATTATCCAGTCGCAACCTGAAATGTCTTTCAGGTTGTCATTAAAGTTTCCTGTTGTAATATTTTTTACAACATCTTTTGTGTAAACAGGAGAAGGATTTGATTTGATAGCAGACTGCAATGCTTCATTCACCAATTTATTTTTTTGTGCAGCAGGCGCATTTGCATCAACATCTTTCGGAACAATATCGAGCAACAAAACCTGCACACCAATGCCAGCAAAATGACAAGCTATGCGTGAACCCATTACACCACTGCCAAGGACAGCAACTTTTTTGATAGAGCGTTTCATATGAAAAGAAGATTCAGTATTGTAAACAAAAGTAAAATTAGTTAGTTATGCAACTAATTTTAAAGATGTTATTTTTTTAATCATAAAATGATGTTAGTGGTTTTGAAAAATACACTCAAGATAAAATCATTTGTGTATTCGTGCCTATTAAACAAATTATTTACTTTCATCGCTTAAACCGTTTTATGCTTACTGCTCCAAAAAAAGTTATTAATGCCTGGGCAATGTATGACTGGGCAAACAGCGCATATAATCTTGTTATTACTTCAACTATTTTTCCCGCTTACTACGATGCCATTACCAGTACAAAAGACGCTGCCGGGAAAATTATTAGTCATAAAGTAATATTTTTTGGCCACGAATTTGAAAGTGCTTCATTATACAACTATGCCATTGCTTTTGCCTATTTGGTCATTGCTTCCATTTCACCTATACTTTCTTCAATTGCAGATTATAAAGGCAATAAAAAAGCATTTATGCAATTCTTTTGTTATCTCGGAAGTGTTGCATGTTGTATATTGTATTTGTTTGACAAGAGTACTTTAACACTTGGTATTATATGCGCCATTCTAGCCGCTATAGGTTATTGCGGAAGCCTTGTTTTTTACAATTCATATTTACCGGAAATAGCAGCAGAACCAGAACAGGACAGAGTTAGTGCTAAAGGCTTTGCCTTAGGTTATATAGGAAGTGTGTTGCTGCAAATTATTTGCTTCTTATTTGTTTTGGAGCCGCAATGGTTTGGTATAAAAGATGAAAGTTTTGCCCCACGCTTATCTTTTTTACTGGTAGGATTATGGTGGATGGGCTTTGCGCAAATAACATTCACGCACCTGCCGAAATCTTATTCACCGGCAAAAAATAAAAATCAAAACATACTAACAAATGGTTTTAAAGAATTGAAAAAAGTTTGGCAGCAGGTAAAGCAGTTGCCTTTACTTAAAAGATTTTTACTCGCATTCTTTTTTTACAGCATGGGCGTGCAAACAGTTATGCTTGCAGCAACTTTATTCGGCAGCCAGGTCTTGCAACTGGAAACGTCAAAACTTATCGCATGCATTTTAGTAATTCAACTGGTTGCAATAGCGGGTTCGTATATTATGGCCAAACTATCTTCAATATTTGGAAATTTTAAAGTATTAATGTTTGTTGTGATGATATGGATTGGCATTTGCATCTACGCATATTTTATAACAACTGATATACAGTTTTACATTGTTGCTGCTGTTGTAGGTTTGGTGATGGGAGGCATACAATCATTAAGCCGTTCAACTTATGCCAAGGTTATGCCCGAAACACATGACACAGCTTCGTTCTTCAGCTTTTATGATGTAACGGAAAAAATTGCGATCGTAATAGGAATGTTCAGTTTTGGATTTGTGCAGGAGCTTACCGGTAATATGCGTAATTCAATTATTGCACTGGTTATTTTCTTTATACTAGGTTTAATATTTCTGTTTTCAACATTAAGAAAGCAAACGTCATTGCGCGGCATGCTTACAACCTAAGATCTTTAATTTTACACTTCGATTAAATAAGATGAAGTTATACAGTATAGATACAGGTTTTTTTAAGTTGGATGGCGGCGCTATGTTTGGCGTTGTTCCCAAATCAATGTGGCAAAAATTCAACACGCCTGATGAAAATAATTTATGTTCATGGGCACTACGTTGTTTATTGGTTGAAGATGGAAAGAAATTAATGCTTGTTGATAATGGAATCGGTAATAAGCAAAGCGAAAAATTCTTCAGCCATTACTATTTGCATGGAGATAATTCATTGGATTCATCTTTAGCAAAACATGGTTTCAACAAAGATGATATAACTGATGTTTTTTTAACCCACTTGCATTTTGATCATTGCGGCGGAAGTATTGTTCGTGATGGTGATAAACTAATTCCTGCATTTAAAAACGCAACTTATTGGAGCAACCAGGAACATTGGAACTGGGCAATCTATCCGAATGAAAGAGAGAAGGCCTCATTCTTAAAAGAAAATATTTTACCAATACAGGAAAGCGGGCAGTTAAAATTTGTTAAAGTGGTGAACAGTGAAGCAGATGAATTATTAAGTTCAATTTCATTCACAGAAAATATCAATGTGCGTTTTGTAAATGGACACACGGAAAAAATGATGTTGCCTCAAATAAAATACAAAGACAAGACGATTGTTTTTATGGCTGACCTGCTTCCGTCAATGGCACACATTCCATTGCCTTATGTAATGGCTTATGATATGTTTCCGCTAACAACCCTGAATGAAAAAAAATCTTTTCTTACAGAAGCCTTGAACAATAATTATATCCTGTTTTTTGAACATGATGCGATGAATGAATGCTGCACATTACATCAAACAGAAAAAGGAATAAGGGAAAATGAAATTTTTAAATTGAGTGACATATAGCGTCAAAAAAAATTCCCGCAAATGCGGGAATTTTTTATCAATATTTTTACTTCACTATTCTTTCACTCGTTCTACATAATCACCAGTTTTGGTATTGATACGAACAACTTCCCCTTCATTCACAAATAAAGGAACCTGTATGGTTGCACCAGTTTCTATAGTAGCATTCTTTAATGCTCTTGTAGCAGTATCTCCACGTAAACCCGGTTCTGTGTAAGTAATTTTAAAAGCAATCTTTTCAGGAAGTTCAGCGCTGATTGGCTGTTCAGTCTCCGTGTTAATACTTACGATGACTTCTCCGCCTTCTTTCAGAAACTGCGGCGCATCAATCATATCTTCTCCCAATGCGATCTGTTCAAATGTTTCATTGTCCATGAAATTGAAACCGCTTTCATCTTTATATAGAAACTGGTAAGCCTTTTTTTCTACTCTTACAGGAAAAATATTTTCACCACTGTTCCATGTTTTTTCAATGGTGCGACTGTTATCAACCCCTTTTAATTTAGCCCAAACCTTAGCTGCTGCGCGGGCAGTTTTGTTTTCACCAAATTCAACTACTGAATACAAACTTCCGTCAAGTTTCAGTATCATACCACGGGAAATATCTGATGTTGTTGCCATACTTTGATTTTTTGATCGGGCGGCAAAAGTATGGATTCAAATTTAAAATCTAAAACTATCTACTGACAACTCGAAGCCTGAGCAGAAAAGGAACCTGTTTCTGTCTTTTTACTCATTACACTATTGAAAAAACACATTTCATTCTGACTAAGAAAATCATCGGTATAAGGACCATGACCACCTGCAGGATCAACATGCAAAACGGCGGGTTCACCTAACTGCTGCATACGTTTATATAATGTATTGCTGCCATAAATGTAAATTGTAGCAGGACAATAATATGCGTGTCCCTGGTCAATTGGTATTACACTATCCTGGCCGCCTGCAAAGAAAATGGTAGGCACAGCATTGGAAGAAGTTATATCATTCGGATCGGGCAAACAACCTGAATTTGCAGCAATTCCTGTAACTGCATAAGTGTTCGTTAAATTATTATCTGCATTATCTATGCCACCCATTTTAGCTTCAATACCGGGAGAAGTCTGGTTAAAGTCTTCCTGGGTTACATAATATGCATGTAATACAGTTACCGCACCAGCACTATTACCGTTTAAAAAAATAAGTGAAGTATCTATGTTGTATTTATCAGCATTGGCTACTAAAAAGCGCAGTGCCGCTTTTGCATCTTGTACAGCCATATAAACCGACTCATGCTCTGTATTTGAATCAATAGAACAGGCATCGCTGGCATCATCAATATTCTCATCAAGCCTGTAATCAATAGAAACACCAACATATCCTGATTGCGCGAAAGTGGTCATTTCTGTTGCGGCACTTTCTTTATCGCCTGCAATAAACCCACCTCCATGCACAAAAAACACAAGTGGGAATTTTTGGGTGCCTGCATTCGGAGGCAAATAAACATCCAGCTTTAGTGCTTCCACATTTCCTGACATATCTTTATTAGAACCGTATTGTATGTCCTTTACTACTGTTACAGGACTAAGGCCACCATTGGTTCCACTACCACCTGGTGTGTAAGTATCATTTTTTGAACATGCAAATATTGAAAAGGCCAGCAGGGATAGAATAGACAATCTTATAATTTGGCCAGGAGACTTCATAATATTTAATTTTTAGCTTGCATATGATTTAATTTGATGTGAAAGGTTTAATCTTTCAAAATATCAAATTCAAAACATATACCATTTTTTCACAAACTCGGTTTAATGAAATTTATATTTAGCTTCGGCGCGTTTAAATAATATGAAACAAAAACCCGTACATCCTTCAATGAAAGGATTTTTAGCAGGCGAACTTATATTGATTGATAAACCACTGCACTGGACTTCATTCGATGCCGTAAAAAAAGTAAGAATATTAACAGGAGTTTCTAAAGTAGGCCATGCAGGAACATTAGATCCTCTTGCAACCGGCTTGCTGATCATTTGTACGGGAGCTTTTACAAAAAAGATCACCGGTTATATGGGCATGAAAAAAGAATACACTGGTACAATAACTATTGGCGCAACTACACCTACTTACGATCTTGAAAGTGAGCCTGAACAGTTTAAAGATATAAGCAATATCACTGCAGAAGATATTTATAATACAACAAAGCAATTTGTTGGTGATATTTTACAAACGCCGCCACTTCATTCAGCTATCAAGAAAGATGGCAAACCGGTATACCTGCTTGCAAGAAAAGGTAAAACAATAGAGCTTAAACCAAGAAAGATCACGATCTCTTTGTTTGAGATAACAGCTATTTCATTACCGCTAATTCATTTTAAGGTACAATGTTCAACAGGAACTTATATCCGAAGCCTTGCGAACGATTTTGGTGCTGCACTTAATACCGGCGCTTATTTAAGCAGTTTAAGAAGAACAAGCATCGGTGATTTTTCTGTTGATGATGCTTTATCTCCACAGCAGTTTGAAGAAAAAATAAAATACCTGAAAAGTGAATCAGAAAGGCAGGCCAATACCTAGCTGAACAGCATAATTATTTCTAATGGCGCTTATCAGGTTTCCATTCATATCGTATTTATCAAATTCATGATTGCGCCATGTAAAATCTGCAATATTAAGCCAGCCATTATTTTCAAGACGCGCCGGATCTTTTAGTTTTATACCAAAGTCAACCCGTATTAAAAAATAATTGAAATCAAAACGTAAACCTGTACCAACACCAAGTGCTATATCTTTACCAAGCCTGCTTAAATCAAATTGACTATTAGGATTATTAGGATCATTTCTTACGTTCCATATATTTCCTGCATCAGCAAACATGCATCCGTTAACATTTACACTGCTGAAATGTGCAATAGGAAAACGGTATTCTAGATTTGCTTCAAGCTGCATATCACCGTATCTGTCGCTGAATGTTGTTGAAGTATCGCTCAATAACGATGAACCTAAACCCAATTGCCGCAAACCCCATGCACGCATACTGTTTGGCCCACCCGCAATAAACTGTTTATAAAAAGGAAGCGTTATACCCAATGCGGGTGATACAGAATAATTATAACCAATACCGGCAAACGCACGCATGGCAAGCGTATTCTTTCGCATTAATATAGATTTCCGGTACTCGGCTTCAGCTTTTACAAACTGGTAAAATTTGTTGTTTATCTTATCCATTCCGGGTAAACAGACCTCGCTGGAAAAACGCGCATAATTGGTAATGTTTCTGCCACCGGGATAAGTAAATACCAAACTACTTTTTATACTTACTACACGGCCTGTATTAAAAGAGTTGCGTAAAAAAGGGTTAGTGATAAAAGCCTCGCTTAACAATGGCAACGTATCCAAAGAATATACTTCAATGTTGGGAAAACGCAGTTGCCACACTTTGTTTTTTCTTTTCCAGTCATATCCATAATCAGCAACAACAGAACGAAGGCGAAAATAATCCTGCCTGTCTGCATATGAAGCATTCGCACTTACAACAGTTCTTCCAAAATCAAGCCTGCCGGGCCTTTTTATCTTGAAAGGAATAAAAGCCCTGGGAAAACTATAAGACTGGCCTAAAGATATCTGGAATGCCTGCAGTAATGAATTGTTTTGTGTCTGTGCCTGGTTGAAAGTAAATTCAACACCATTGGTAAAACTTGTGGTGGATTGCACGGCACGATGCCATACATTCCTGTTTCGATAAGTTATATTCAATGCAAGACCGAAAAAATTTGAAGAAGTTAATACATCTCCTGTGTTGCGGCTTGCTTCAAGATTGTAGGTGATGTTTTGTTTTCTTTCGGGATACAGGAAATAATTAATATCAATAGAATCGCCTCTTATAACGGTTCTTGTCTCAACTTGCTTCCATGCACCTATCTGCCCTAAAGTATTTACTGTTTTAAAAAAAAGATCATCGTTATACAAACGCTCGGTGCGTATATAATTGAATTGCCTGAAAATTTTTGGATTGAATTGCCCTTGCCTGTAATAAACTGTATACGCTCTGTTTGCTTGTTTATTAAATGATACCAAGTGATTTAACAAACTGTCCGGAAATTCTGCCAGGTATGTTTCAGGATAGTAATTTATTCTTCCAACATAAAATCTTTTCAAGAAAGAAGTGTCGTTATTGGCATTGCTTGTATCAGCAAGCCTGCGCTGTTGAATGGCAATAGTTACAGATGAATTTTCTTTACTGTTTTGTTCTGCTTCTTCTAATATTTGTACCTGTTCAAATGGATCAGTGGTAGACTTTAATAATACAGCATTTAACGTATCAACAACTGCTGCAAGATTATCGCGACGCAATAGGAAATATCCACGATCTCTGTACAAAGAAACAAGCCTGTCTAATTCAGCCGCAATAATTTCTTTTGAATAAGGTGTTTTATTCACTTCTATTTTACTATCCTTAAGATTATTTTTTGTTATACGTTGTAAGGTTGTATCGTTAAGATCATAACCAAGAGAATCAATTAAAGCACGGTTTCCTGCATCAATATCCATAACGATGGTTGTGCGGTACTGTGCAGGTTTATTTCCTTTAACAACCGTATCAACATAAAAGCTATCTTTCAGAGCTGTACGAAAATAGCCTTGTGAAAAAAGATAACCGCTCATAAAACTTTGGCTTGTAGGAATAGTTGTTGTATCAAAAACAGGAGGGTTTTGCAATAAGTATTGAACACCAAATCTCAAAACCCTTCTTGCAAATAAACTATCGGCCCAGTAATTAGCAAGATTTTCTTCCAGGCGCTTTTTTTCATCTTTATTAATATTGCCGCTGACATTTACTTTATTATTGTACACGAAAGGAGTATCCACAGGATAATTCTTTACTCTTACCCGTGGAATTACAACAAGGAATTTTTCGTCGGTGCATGATAATAACAAAGAAAATGAGCAGAGAATTATTATAACAATTGAAAGTTTTTGAATGCTTAAAATCATAAAGAATGCCCAGCAGGAATGAGGTCAAATATATCCAAAGTTTATACCACAAAAAAAACAGGAATAAAGAAGAAGTGTTTATTGCTGAAGGTGTTAAAATAGTTGCTGAATTAATTAATGCAGGTTTTGGCATTCAAAAAATTTATGGTGTGAAAGATTGGATAGATGCAAACACAAACATTCTGCATGCTGCTGTAGTAAGTGATGATGAGCTGGAGAAAATTTCAAGCCTTGAAACACCCAATAAAGTACTGGCGATATTTTATAAAAAGAACAGCGTCCGGATACCTGACCTGAAAAATAAGATAAGCCTTGTACTTGATGGTATACAGGATCCCGGTAATCTCGGAACTATTGTACGAATTGCAGACTGGTTTGGTGTAAAGAATATAATTGCATCAGAAGATACAGTGGATCTGTATAATTCTAAAGTAATACAATCAACAATGGGCAGTATTGCGCGTGTAGCAATTTTTTATACTGATCTTAAAAGCTTTTTTGAAACGAATAAAATCCCTGTTTTTGGTGCAATGCTGAATGGCGAAAATATTGCGTCACTACAAAAAATAAATGAATGTTTATTGATAATCGGGAATGAATCTAAAGGGATAAGAGCAGATATTGAACAATATATTCAGCAATGTATTACCATACCCGGTACAGGTGATGCAGAATCTTTGAATGCCGCAGTAGCAACCGGCATAATTCTATCATGGCTAAAACTGAAACCCTAACTCAGAAATTAAGGAAATTTAAGCTTTTCCCATTTGCTTTAAGAAAGAAACATGCGAAATAACAGCCTGGTACATGTGCCGATATTCAACATAAGTAATGTTATATTCTTTACATGCCTGCTTAATTATTTTGCTTATTTGTGGATAATGTATGTGAGAAATTTTAGGAAATAAATGATGTTCTATTTGGAAGTTCAACCCGCCTACAAACCATGAAACAATACGGTTGCGTGTTGCAAAATTCGCAGTGGTCTTTAACTGGTGAATAGCCCATTCATCTTCCATTTTACCAGATGCTTCGTCAGGCATAGGA
>JABDFS010000005.1:17078-63304 GCA_013286425.1 Bacteroidota bacterium | reverse complement strand
TTGTACAACCATTGGCATCTGTAATATCGCAGGTATAAGTGCCAACTCCAAGCCCGGTAGCTATTGCACCGGTACCGCCACTGGGCGACCATTGATACCCATAAGGGGGCGTGCCACCTGTAACAATTGCTTTGGCTTCACCGGTTTTCTCCCCGCTGCAATTCACATTTTTTTGAGTGGTTGTTACAGATAATGCCGGAGGTTCCTTTACTATTGCGGATGTTGTTACATTAAATGTACAGCCATTGGCATCGGTTACAGTTACTGTATAGCTGCCTGGTGCAAGATTGCTTATTGTTTGTGTAGTGCCGCCGGTTGACCAGAGGTATTTATACGGAGGCGTTCCGCCGGAAGGATTGGCAGTAGCACTGCCGTTTGTAAGGCCATTGCAGGTAATATCGGTAACGCTTATGGTAGCTGAAACAGGCGATGGTTCTGCTACCGTAGTTGATGTGATTATTGTGCAGCCGCGTGCATCGGTAATGGTACAGGTATATGTTCCGGCTGCAAGATTATCGATCGCAGCGGTTGTTCCGCCATTGCTCCAGCTATAGGTATATGGAGCGGTGCCGCCCGAAGCTGAGGCAGTTGCCGTGCCATCATTACCTCCGTTACAGGTAATATTTGTATGGCTTGACGATGCTGTAAGCAGGGAAGGCTCCACAAGGGATGCGGTTCCTATAATGATGCAGCCGTTGGCATCCGTTGCTGTACAGGTATAAGTACCGGGGCCAAGGTTAGTTATAGTGATGGTGGTTTCTCCGCCGGGAGACCATTTGTAGGTATATGGAGGTGTGCCTCCGCTTACCAGGGCTGTTAGTGAACCATTATTGGCGCCATTACAGGTAATATCTGATCTGAAAACCGCGGCTGATAACGGAACAGGTTCGGTGATAGTAAAGTTTATTACGGTGTCACAACCATTGGCATCTGTTACCGTACAGGTATAGTTACCGGCGGAAAGCCCGTTTGCTGTAGAAGCCGTGCCACCGCTTGGCGACCATTGATAAATATAAGGCCCCGTGCCGCCACCTGAAATATTTACGCTGGCGGATCCATCAGGTTGCCCGTTACATTTTGCATTGGCTTGTGAAACCGTAAATGTAATAGGATCAAGCTGCGTAATGGTTATACTGGCAGTGGTATCGCACCCATTAGCATCGGTGATGGTGCAGGTATAGGTGCCGGCGATAACATTATTAATAGAGGCCGTTGCAGATCCGTTATTCCAGTTATACGTATAGGGAGATACGCCGCCGGAAACAGTTAGCGTTGCAGATCCGGTAGCAGCACCATTGCAAAGTATATTGTTTTGAGAAGATGTAAAGCTGATCGCTGTGGGTTCTGTTATCGTTACAGTGGCTGTGGTATCGCAGCCATTAACGTCTGTGATAGTGCAGGTATAGGTACCGGCAGTGAGGTTATTTGCAGTGGCGCCGGTACCGCCAAAAGGAGACCAGCTATAGGTATAAGGCGCGGTACCGCCGTTTGTTACAGATACAGTAGCAGACCCTGTATTACTGCCATTGCACAATACGTTGGTTTGGGCAGTTGCAAAAGTAATAAGGCCGGTTTCTGTAATGATAATGCTTGCTGTGGTATCGCAGCCGTTGGCATCGGTAATAGTACAGGTATAAGTGCCGGCAACAAGATTACTGATGGATGATGTTGTTGCTCCATTACTCCAGCTATAACTATAAGGCTCTGTACCGCCGGAAACAGTAACACCCGCAGCACCTGTAGCTGCACCATTACACAATACATTCGTTTGAGATATGGTAAAACTGATAGCAGATGCTTCTGTAATAATGATGCTGGTTGTGGTATCGCAGCCATTGGCATCGGTTATCGTGCAGGTATAAGTGCCTGCAGTAAGATTGGTGACGGAGGAGGTTGTTGCACTATTGCTCCAGTTATAGGTGTAAGGTGCAGTACCGCCTGAAACAGTCAGATCCGCTGAACCTGTGGCAGCGCCGTTACACAATACGTTGGTTTGATTGGTAGTGAAACTGAGCAGGGAAGGCTCGGTAATAGTAACATTGGCCGTAGTATCGCAGCCATTCGCATCGGTGATGGTGCAGGAATAGGTACCGGCAGTAAGATTGCTGGCTGTGGCGCCGGTTCCACCCACAGGGAACCAGTTGTAGGTATAAGGCCCTGTGCCGCCGCTCACATTTACAGTAGCAGACCCATTGCCGCCACCATTACAGGACACATTGGTTGGGGATATGGTAAAACTGATAGCAGGTGTTTCTGTAATGGTGATGCTGGCTGTAGTATCGCAGCCATTGGCATCGGTAATGGTGCAGGTATAGGTACCGGCAGTAAGGTTATTTATTAACGGTGTGGTTTCACCATTATTCCACAGGTAAGTATATGGCGGAGTGCCATCGCTTGCAGTTACAGTAGCTGAACCAGTGGGGGTACCGTTACAAAGTATATTTGTCTGAGCAGTAGTAAAGCTTATAGCAGTTGGTTCGGTAATGGTAATGGTAACTGATGTATCACAACCATTGGCATCTGTAATGTTACAAGTGTAAGTGCCCGCAGTAATATTGGTTATTTCTGCCGTGGTTGCCCCGTTGCTCCAGCTATAAGCGTATGGCGTTGTACCTCCTGAAACGGTTACAGTGGCAGCACCGGTGGCAGCACCGTTGCAAAGCACATTTGTTTGGTTAAAAGTGAAGCCTAGCAGCGGCGGTTCTGTAATGGCAATGTTTGTTGTAGTGTCGCAGCCATTGGCATCTGTAATGGTGCAGGTGTAAATTGCCGCAGTAAGATCATTTATTGTTGCCGTAGTACCGCCGTTTGACCATAGGTAAGTATAAGGCGCTGTGCCTCCTGATACTGTTACAGTGGCTGAGCCGGTATTACCGCCGTTACAAAGTATATTGGTTTGTGAAATGGTAAAGGTTATGGCTGAAGGCTGTTTGATGATTACTGATCCCTGGTCTGTTGAGTCATTGGCATCGGTTACGGTGCAGGTGTACACTGCCGGGGCCAAATTGCTTATTGTTTGCGTGGTTTCACCATTAGACCAGCTATATGTATAAGGAGCAACACCCCCGGAGGCATTTGCTGTAGCTGTTCCGTTATTTGCACCATTACACGTAACATCAGTATGGCTAATGCTAACAGTTAACTGCGCATTAACCCTGGAAAAGAGAAACAGGAATGATGTTAAAACGAGTAATTGTATTTTCATGCCAAAATTTATTCGTTAGATAATTCAAACATCTTATCTAAAGCATTCTCATTTTTGGAACGGAAATTTAAAAATTAACCACCTTAGCATTAAATAGCTAAGGCTTATATTTATTTATAAACATTACTAATTTTCTGAAGCGGTTTTTCATATATGCAGTAACAAATTTGTAAATGGTGTTAAGATATTAGCTCGAATGAAATGGTTTACGAACTTGCCCTGTGTTTTATTCCTATACTAAAGTTAACAAATTTTTTAATTAAATTTTTGTTCAATAAAATTAACATTGTCCGCTTCTTTTATTCCATCCGTTTTCTATTATATAAAACAACTGCGTTTATTTTCGCCCTTACCGCTATTGAATTATTTCATCATGATTTTTGTTACCAAACGATTTGGCAATACCAATTCCAATTGTCCAGGTATCATATGCATTCCACTTAAAATCATAGCCTAAGTTTCCCGAGACCTCCCATCCATTTCTTATCTCAACGCCATATTCCACACCGGCACGGGTAAGTAGATAATTTTCTTCTTTGGCAAATTCTCCACCCATGCCCGGTAGAAAACTAAAATGACGACCGGGTTTATATATGCCCGTTACAGCCGGTGCAACCGGGTAACTTCTCTCTATTGTTTCTTCATCGCCGCGACCTTCGAGATCTTTCTGTACTTCAAATTTTTCAATAATAACATCAGTATGCAGCCCAATCGCCCATTTAGGATTAAACCGGTAGTTATAATCAATGCCCCATGGAGGCAATGAAAGGAGCTTTTTATTACCCTCGGCATCACTGCCTTCAAATACTTCGGCATGACTTAACACCAATGCTAATTCCGAATGCGAATGAAAAGCTTCTTCCATCTTCTTATTTTCCTGTGCAAGGCACTGGTTACAAAGCAGGCTTGTTAAACCAGGAATAAATATGCCTGGTATAGCCTGTATCAAAAAATGTTTAGCGTATAGCATAGAGTCTGCTTTCAAGGTGCTTTATTCATCTATCTGCCTCTCAAATTCTTATATTTTATCTTATCTACGCTACCGGCAATGTCATTGAGCTAAGGATTTCGCTGTATTGACATAAAATGTTCAAAAACATAATCACTGTATGGTTTACAGTCTGGCTACTCGCTGGCAAAGCCATGTATACGGTATGGTAACAGCAACCCTGGCACGACCAGGTTACGTTCAACCTACGTTCATCCTTCGTCTTTGCTGCGTCTTTTTAGTAGAAATGATAGGGAAAATAAGAAAGAGAAAAACAGGGCATGGATTAGCAAAATAAACACAAAATCTGCAAAAAATCATCGGGATTCTCTCCTTGCACCAGCATGATTGCTTAACTTAATGACATTCCCCGGCGGCATATGGGAAGGTCATCCCGTTTTATAACGGAATACTCTCCCACAATTCATATACGCCAATTTTTAGGATGGCTGTTTTTTATGTTGGACATTTATATGCTAAAAAAAGATTTACATAAGCATTGAAAGCTTATCAGTATAATTTTAATAAAGAACAGCAAACTCTTTTGAGCTGTGCCCAATAAGATCAATAACAGTATAATAAATTTTATCAGTACAATTATTGCTGCCGGAACAACTACAGTTATCATCAAAAAAATTCTTTATAGAATAACTGTTTTAGGTGTTGAAACTGGACAGAATATTTTTTATTTTTTTTGAAAATATTTTATGGGATGAACTATAAAAATGAAGCTGATTGAATTAATTGTTTAAAGCTATGAACAGCAGACTGAAGCAGCCATGAAACTATGCTGTATAAGGGAGTGACACAATCATAAAACATCGGAGTTGATCAGTTATAACAAAATGATTTTATGCTCTCTTTCTGTAACTCACCACAGCCCATATATTTAATACAACTGCAAAACCCAGCACAATAAAAATATTTTTACTTATGTCTGAAAGACTACTGCCTTTTAAAACTACCATGCGCATTACTTCTATGAAATAGGCAACAGGATTGAATTTGGTAATGTATTGCGCCCATTGCGGCATGCTGCTGATAGGTGTGTACAGGCCGCTTAACAAAACAAATATCATCATTAGGAAAAACGAAAAAAGCATTGCTTGTTGTTGTGTATTGCTATATGTTGATACGAGTAAACCCAGGCCAAGCACTGCAAGTAAATAACACGCTGCAAAAACATAAATAGTAAAAAAACTTCCTGCAGGTATAATGCCGTACGCAACATACGCAATGAGCAAACCAATGCTGAGGATGATCAATCCAAGTATCCAAAATGGTATGAGTTTGCCGAGTATGAAATGATATTTTTTTACAGGCGTAACGTTTATCTGTTCAATAGTGCCGATCTCTTTTTCTTTTACAATATTCATGGCCGCAAGAAATGAACCAACCATTGTAACCAGCATTACAAGTATTCCGGGCACCATAAAAAATTTATAGTTCATTAATGGATTGAACCAGTTGGAATAAGTAACATCAACTGTGGTTTCAGTATTAAAGCGCGGCAGTTGTATCCATTGCGCGCGTATACCATTATTGTAATCATGAATAATAGATTGCAAATAAGAAGCGCCAAGCCCTGCCTTCGCTCCGTTGATCGCATTCACTGCCATGAATAAATTTGCTGATGATTCTTTCACCAGATCTTTTTCAAATGATGCAGGTATTTCAAGAATGATGTCTGCATCGTCGTTTTCAATTTCATGCATGGCATCTTTATAAGAAGCCGTGTATTTATCCAACCTGAAATAACCTGATGCTGTAATTTTTGAAATGAGTTGTTGTGTGTACGTGCTACGATCATGATCAACAACAACAAGATTTATATTCTTAACTTCATAATCAGCAGCCCAGGGTAATATCAACAACTGCATCGCAGGCATCATGAATATTACACGCAGTATGCTTTTATCGCGGAATATCTGCCTGAACTCTTTTTGTAACAAAAATCTTAATGTGCGCATTGTTTTCAGTTGTGAGTTGTCAGTTTATTAGTTTAGAGTTGTAATTGGTTTACTCACCATTCACAACTCACTGCTCACTATTCCAATCTTATCTTAAATTTTTTTACCGCAAGCGTTAATAGGAATAATGTCATTGCTATTAATATCAATGTTTGTTTCCAAACACCTTCAATGCCTAATCCTTTTATCATTACTGCACGCACAATCTGGTAAAACCATCTTGACGGAACTATGTTTGATATAAGCCTTAACGGCAACGGCATGTTCTCAACAGGGAACATAAAGCCACTCAACATTATAGTTGGTAAAAACATTCCGGTTAATGCAATGAACATTGCTGTTTGTTGTGAACCTGTGAGTGATGATATTAATAAGCCAAATGATAAACATGTAATCGTAAACAAAATACTTTCACCCATTAATAAAACAATGCTGCCGTTGATGGGAACATCCAGCACAAACACACTCAACAATAAAATGCTGATGATGTTTACAATTGAAAGCAACAAATACGGAACTGCTTTTGCCACTACGATCTTTAAAGGCTGAACAGGCGATACCAGCATTACTTCCATTGTACCAATTTCTTTTTCGCGCACAATGGTTATTGCTGTCATCATTGTACAAACCAGCATTAACACCATTGCCATTACACCCGGCACAAAACTGTATGCACCTTTTAATTGCGGGTTGTATAGCATTCGCACCTGCGTATTTATCACCATTGGTATTTGCGACGTTTTATTAATATTTTTCTGGTAATCTGTAATGATCGCCGTTGCATAATTGATCAATGTTGTTGCAGTGTTTGGATCTGAAGCGTCCGCTATTAACTGAACCTGTGCTTTGTTCAGGTGTTTAAGATCGCTGTTGAAGGAAGCAGGTAGCACCAAAATAATTTTTGCTTTGTTTTGTTTAAATGTTTCAGCAATATCATTCGGACTATTTAAAAAAGCGGATACAGTAAAATATTGGCTTGCTCTTATTTCACTGATGAGTTGCGTAGTGGCAGCATCTTTCGATTGATCCAGTATTGCTATCTCTGCATTCTTTACTTCGTTGGTTAGCGCAAACCCAAATATGGTTATTTGCACTATCGGCATACCAAGCAAAATGAACAGCGTTTGCTTATCGCGCCAGATATGAAAGAATTCTTTTTTTACAAATGAGAGAAACTGTTTCATGCCCTAACCCTAAAGGGTATTTTTATTATTGTGTTATCAGCTGCAACTTTTCAATTAAACACTGTTGTGTCACTCCCTTGTACTGCATATTTTTATGGCATCATCAATTATCTATTCTCGTTGCTTTTCTCGCCAACTGCAAAAACACTTCATCCATTGTTGCCGCATTGAATTTTTCTTTTAATGCAACTGGTGTATCCAATGCATCAATTCTTCCATCAACCATTATAGATACTCGATTGCAATATTCAGCTTCATCCATATAGTGCGTTGTTACAAATACTGTAATGCCAGTTGCTGCAGCTTCATAAATAAGATTCCAGAATTCACGCCGCGTAACAGGATCAACACCGCCTGTTGGTTCATCTAAAAAGACTATCTGTGGTTCATGAAAAATAGCAACAGAAAATGCAAGCTTTTGTTTCCATCCTAGTGGTAATGAGCCAACCAGTTTATCTGCTTCGTCCTGCAGGTTTAATTGTTGTAATAACCAGTTTGTTTTTTCTTTTATGAATGCGTTGCTCTTGCCATAAATGCCGCCATAAAAGCGAATGTTCTCTCTTACAGTAAGGTCCTCATATAAAGAAAATTTCTGACTCATGTAACCAATGCTGCGCTTAATATTTTCTGTTTGTTTGTACACATCAAAACCTGCAATAGTTGCTTTGCCAGATGTTGGCAAACTTAATCCGCACAACATACGCATAGCCGTAGTTTTACCAGCTCCGTTTGCACCAAGAAAACCAAAAATCTCTCCCTTGTTTACATAAAATGAAATATGATCAACCGCTGTAAAATCATTAAAGCGTTTGGTAAGTTCTTCTGTGGTTATAATATAATCTGTTGCCATTATTGTTTCATCAATTGCATAAAGCTGTCTTCAACAGTTGGCTGTGTATTTTGTATTACCAATTCTTTGTTGCCTTTTTGTTCAAGATATTGTTGCAATGTTTCTTTATTAAAATTTGGTTTCATTACTGTATGATGATATTCACCAAATGAATAAGCATCCTCTACTTCGTCATTCGCATTCAGATCTTTCAACAGTTGATACATGTTGTTTGATTTAACGCCGAGAATTGTTTCTTTAAATGCGCCTGTTATTTCTGCCGGTGTTCCAACTGAAAGTATTTTTCCTTGTTGCATTAAACCAATGCGGTCACATAAACCGGCTTCATCCATGTATGGTGTTGATACAAGAATGGTGATGCCCTGTTGTTTTAAATGTTTCAACATTTCCCAGAATTCTTTTCTTGAAACAGCATCAACACCTGTGGTTGGTTCATCTAAAAACAAAACCACCGGCCGGTGGATCAACGCGCAGCTCAATGCCAGCTTCTGTTTCATTCCACCCGATAACTTTCCGGCTTTTCTTGTTTTGAATGGTTCTATCTGCACATAGATGTCTTTTATTAAGTCATAATTATGCTGAACTGTTGTATTAAAAATAGTAGCAAAAAAATTCAGGTTCTCTTCAACACTTAAGTCCTGGTACAGAGAAAATCTGCCCGGCATATACCCCACTTTTTTGCGGATGTCTTTGTAATTTTTTACAACGTCTGAACCATCAACAGCAGCATTGCCTGCATCGGGTAACAACAAAGTTGTAAGCATGCGGAACAAAGAAGTTTTGCCCGCTCCATCCGGACCAATAATGCCAAATAATTCTCCTTTTGAAACTTCAAATGAAATTTCTTTTACGGCTTTTATTTCTTTTTTCTTTCCGTAAGATTTGGAGAGATTATTTACGATTACAGATTGCATTATCAATTGTCAATAAGTTTTACTTCACCATACATCCCGATCTTTAAATAACTATCATTCTTCGCTCTTACTTTAATTGCATACACGAGGTTGGCGCGTTCATCTTTTGTCTGAATTGTTTTTGGAGTAAACTCTGCTTTATCTGAGATCCATATTACAGTGCCTTGATATTCGCGATAATTATTTGCGCCACTATCAATAAAAACTTTAACCGTTTGGTTAAGCTTTATGGTTGAAAGCTGCGAGCCGGTTATATAAGCGCGAAGATTTAAATAACTTAAGTCAGCAATTTTATACAAGGCTTTACCTGCTGTTGTTACTTCACCGGCTTGTGCATATTTTGTAAGCACCGTGCCGTTTACAGGATTTATAATATTTGCCTTTGATAGTTGTTCAGATAATTGTGCTACTTGTTTTTGCAAAGGATTTTTCTCACTTAATACACTGCTGTTTTGAGTACCCGTGTTACTTAGCTGAACATTTATCTGTTGTTGCGTTACCAGCATTTGTTTTTTTGTTGCATCAACCTGCGTGTTTATATCATCGAGCTGCCGTTGTGTAACAGCGCCATCTTTAAGCATGTTCTCAAAACGTTGCTGATCTTTTAATAAATTATTTAATTGAATTTGCTGAACTGCCAACTGATCGCGCAATAGTTTAACCTGCGGTTCTACATTATATGTTTTTTGATTGAGCGATTGGATAGAAGCCTGCACCTGTTGTTTCTGCAACAACACTTCGGTTGAATCTATATAACCAACTATTTTTCCAGCTGCTAAGGTCTCACCTTCATTCACATTAAATGAAAGCAACTGGCCGTTGAACTGCGCAGAAACTATTACTTCGTCTGCTTCAAAAGTTCCTGAAGCATCAAATTGGTTTTCGTTTGAATGGCATGAAAATAAAACTAACGTCATGCAGCATATAAGAAGATAGTTTTTCATTCAAAATATTTTTTGGTTGCTGTTTATTTTTTTATTGACTGAATGATCATTTGTGGAACTAATTTTTTTCTTTCTTCCATTAATACACTAAACTGTTTTTTGCTGATTCCTGTAACCTGCTGAAGCAATGGTTTTGCCGCAAACGGAAAAATACAAAGTGATACAATGTTCATTATCACCTGCAACGGATGAACAGGCTTTATCTCCTTTTTCTTAACAGCTGTTTCAACCACTTTAATGAAAAGTTTAACTGGTGGTGGATAGCTGCTCCATATTTTTTTCAAAAAACTTTCAGGTTGCCTGGCCACTTCATGTAAAATAAAAATGGGCAGGTAAGGCATAGAATGTATCTGGTCAATATATGCAGTGCAGATCATTTCTATCTTGACGGAAAAATCTGTATCTGACTCTAATATTAAAGAAAGCTTTGGAAAAAAATTATTGAAGCTTTCTGCAAAAATTGTTTCAAATAATTTTTCCTTGCTGCGAAAATAATAATGTAGCAATGCTTTATTAATGCCGGCTTTATCTGCAATGTCCTGCATACGCGCACCGTCCATGCCTTTATCAAAAAAAACCTGCCTTGCCGCTTCAAGAATTTTTTGCTCTGTTGAGATGTCCTTAGCTTTATTAACCATATTGTTTAACTAAATGGTTAATAAAGCTAAGAATAATTTCCATTCTTTAAAAGAAATTTAAAAATGTTTGGATTTTTATGAATAGATACTGCAACTGTTTATCTAATCGGTTTCCAGTTCAGTTACTTCCTTTTTTAAGGTATTGAATTGTTTTTTGAAATTTTCATAGCGTAATTCAGCAACCTCGTGCTGTATAGTTTCTTTTACATTATTGATGTTTGACTCATCAGCTTTAGCAATGGCGCCAAGTTTCATTTTTTGAAGATGCATTTCATGTTTTAATTCATCCAGTTCATTTCTTATCTGCGCAAATTTTTTTTTAAGCGCATCAACCGGCGCTGCATATTTGTTGTTTTGTTTATTGGAAACTTCAGCAAGGTAATCGGTGAATATCCTCAACACATTTATGTCTTCATTCAATTCTGAAATCCATAACCTGTATTGAAGATGTAAGCTGTTTACAGATAGCATGCAATTATTTTTAATGAATTAGTTTAATACTTGTTCAAAGTACAGCTTTAAATAACATACCAATCATTCTTAAAAGAAATTTATCTTAGTTTAAAACCATTATTATGCAACGCCGAAAATTTATGCAACAGTCATTCCTGGCAGGAGCTTCGGTAGTTACTGCCTCATCACTTAAGGCAAATACTACCGCACAAAAAACAGCTTCTGTTTTTCATCTCAATTATGGTATTCATGATGGCATGTTTGCTGAAAGTGCAGGAACAAATTTTTTGGACCAGATACAATTTGCTTATGATAACGGCTTTCGTGCTATTGAAGATAATGGTATGATGGATCGCCCGGCTGATGAACAAAAAAAGATCGGCGACCTGCTTACAAAACTGAATATGCAAATGGGAGTGTTTGTTTTGAACTTTGATCACTGGCCTGTAAAAACTTCTCTTACATCCGGCGATAAAGACTGGCGCGATAAATTTTTGAAATCATGTAATGATGCCATTGAAACAGCGAAGCGTTGTAATGCCACATGGATAACTGTTGTGCCCGGTAATTATGAAAGAAGCCTGGATATCGGCTATCAAACAACGAACGTTATTGAAACAATGCGGCAGGGCGCGGCAATACTTGAACCGCATAATTTGGTTATGGTACTGGAAGCATTGAGTGATACGCCTGATCTATTTCTGCGTCACTCTGATCAAACGGTTGCAATGTGTGAAGCAGTGAATTCTCCTTCATGTAAATTTTTGTTTGATATGTATCACATGCAGCGCAATGAAGGCAACATCATAAACAATATTGATAAAGCCTGGAATCAAATTGCTTATTTACAGATTGGGAACAATCCCGGACGCAACGAACCCGGAACAGGTGAAATGGATTATCACAATATTTTCAAACATATTTATGGCAAAGGTTATAAAGGTGTTTTAGGAATGGAACACGGCAAATCAATAAAAGGAAAAGAAGGAGAAGTGGCATTAATAAAAGCGTACAGAGATGCTGATAATTTCTTGCAATGATATTTAAATCATAGAATCCGGAACAATAGCAGGCAAAGGTTCTTCCTGCCTTTCTTCATTCCATTCCAGTATAAAATTATTGCGGCCTTCACCGCTTAAGATGGTCATATAATTTTGTTGCACCAGTTCAAGCAAGGAGAGAAATAAAAATATTGCATGAATGCGGTTCTCGCATATTTCAAATACTTTTTCAAACGAAACTGTTTTCTGCTGTTGCACCATATCAAGCATAAATCCTCTGCTACCTTCAATGGTATAATTGTATCGTACAACAGTATGAACGGGTTTGTTATTGCGCTCGTTCATGCGTTTAATAACGCGCTCAAATGCCTTCATCAAACGAAACAATGTTACTGTTTGTATCTCTGTTCCGTCTGCAGCTTCTTCACCCACAATCATTAATTCTTTCTGAAGATTGCCGCGTTTCATCATCAGCATACGCGTAGCTTCCATTTCTGCCATTTGTGCTGAAGCTTCTTTGAATTTTTTGTATTCAAGAATTTTATCGATCAGTTCCTGCCGCGGATCTATTTCTTTACCGGATGCATCTAATTCTTTTCTGGGCAACAGCATTTTTGACTTGATGCGCATAAGTGTTGACACAAACAAAATAAACTCGCTGCTTAATTCAATGTTCAGCTTTCCCTGTCCATGAATATATTCAAGAAAATCTTTGGTTATTTTACTGATGGGAATGTTATAAATATCCAGTTCATCACGTTCAATAAAAAATAATAAAAGGTCGAAAGGGCCTTCAAATTGCGCCAATTTTATCTGGTAGGTTTCTGTATTCACAACAACACTTTTTTTAAAAAAATAAACTGCGTAAAACGCTGCAATGTAAACAGAGAAAGGTACTCTGCGAAAGCGAGTTTTACACAGTTTATAAATGTTGGAAAATGCTTAAGCTTTATTCTTCAGCTCATCGCGTATTTCCATTAGCAATTGGTCTGTAGTGGATGGGCCTGCCGGAGCAGGTGGAACTTCTTCTTTCTTTGTTGAATTAATTCCTTTAATGATAAGAAACAGTATGAATGCAATTATTACGAAATTTATGATCGCTGCTAAGAAATTGCCATACTTTACCGTACCGAAAATCGTAAGCTCGCCCAGGTTGCTTAAATGAGCGGCATCTAATGCGGGTTTTAATAATAGCGGCGTAATTACGTCATCAATTAAGGAGCTGACAATTTTACCAAAGGCACCGCCGATAACAACAGCAACAGCAAGATCAACAACATTGCCTTTAACGGCAAATTCTTTAAATTCTTTTAGAAATCCCATAGTAGTGTTTTTTGGATTAACGATGGTGTGAATGTATAGCCTTTATTTTTTATAGCCAATCTTATAATTATTTTTTTATACCGGGATATTGCATGTTTAATTTTTTAAGTGCATCACATAAAGTTATTGCAACAAGATATTCTTTATACCAGTTTTGATCTGCAGGAACAATCGTCCATTTTATTTTATTGCAATGTTTAAAACAATCTTCGTACGCTTTCAGGTATTCTTTGCGTAATGCAGATTCAACAAAGTCCTGTTCGTTATATTTCCATTGTTTGGTTACATCATGAATTCTTTCTTCCAGCCTGCTATGTTGCTCTTCAGCAGAAACATGCAGATAGAATTTAAAAATAATTGTGTTGTTATGTTCTGTAAGTAATTCTTCAAAATCGTTAATGGCTTTCATGCGTTTCGAAGCCATTTCATCATCAATCATTTTATGCACTCTTGTTACAATTATATCTTCATAATGCGAGCGGTTAAACACCTGTATCATTCCTTTTGCCGGAGCATGTTTATGAATGCGCCACAAAAAATCATGCGATAATTCTTCTGCCGTTGGAACTTTATAAGATTGCACCATTATTCCCTGCGGATTTACAGAACTGAATACATTTTTTATCAGCCCGTCTTTTCCCGCTGCATCCATTCCCTGTAAAACAATCAATACCGAATATTTGCTTTGTGCATACAAAACATTTTGCAGTTCATCCAATTGCTTATATATCTCAGGCAGCTTTGCTTTTATTTTTTCTTTGTCAAAATTTTTCGGAGCGCGGGTATCTATCTTATCAAGCTTTATTTCTGCCATAGAATTTTTTATAAATGAATGTATGACATTTGCGCAAACATTTTAAAGCTGAAACTGCAAACTTCCAAATGGCTGCTGTTTAGTTTGCTCTGTTTAATATGGGGCAGTTCATTTATTTTGATGAAGATAGGATTACAGCATCTTACTGCTTACCAGGTTGCGGCTATAAGAATATCAAGTGCAGGTTTGGTGTTGTTACCTTTTTCGGTTAAGGCATTCAAGCGAGTACCGCGACATAAACTTTTAACAGTTGTAGCAGCAGGATTGCTTGGTAATTTTCTTCCTGCATTTTTATATTGTCTTGCTGAAACAAAAATTGACAGCTCACTCACATCAATCCTAAATGCATTAACACCATTATGCGCAATTGTAATTGGCATTTCTTTTTTTCAACTTAAAATAACGTGGCATAAAATATTGGGAGTTATAATCGGGTTAACCGGGTTGATCTTACTTCCATTTGCATCAGGCAATGAAATAAATTTTTCCAATCTTTCTTATGCATCACTTGTATTGATTGCTACAGTTTGTTATGGAACCAACGTACATGTTGTAGGCAGGTATTTAAAAGAATTATCATCAACAGATATTGCGACAGTTGCATTAAGCATATTTATTGTTCCCTGCATTTTGGTACTTGCATTTACAGGTTTTTTTGATTTACCGCTTACACAAAATGGTTATTTATTTTCAATTGCTGCTGCATTTGTGTTAGGCGCTTTAGGCACTGCGTTGGCAACCATATGGTTTTATGTATTGGTGAAAACTGCAGGTTCAATATTTGCATCGCTGGTTACTTATGGCATTCCTTTTATTGCTGTTTTATGGGGATTGATCTTTGGTGAAGTGGTAACTGTTTTAGAAATAGGATGCCTGTTCATAATATTGGCAGGTGTTTATCTTGTAAACAAAAAAGATTGATAAGAATAGAAAGTCCGTAAGACAAAAAGATTTATCGTTTATGATTGCCGTTCTGCCTTACGGACTAATAAACTTTATTGCAGCTTTGTAATGAATCCAAAGAGCCCGTCTTCTTCATCATTAGGTCCAGCAGTAAAATACAACTGGCGCCTGCCTGTTTTTAAAACATCATCATCAATAGCCCATAAACCATCAATAGCAACAGGGCCTCCGGCATTCATCAACTGGCCTTTAAAGTTTCCATTCCAATCATAAACATTTATATGGCCGTCGCCAAAATTGCCGATGAGTAATGCGTCCATTCCAATCAGCTCAGGAAAAGCCTCAGCAATTCCCCAGGGCGCATTTAAAGTGCCTTGCGAAGCAATGCGTTTGCTTAAAGTTCCATTAGGAAAATATGCATCAACATAGCCTAAACCTACTCCGTCAGAGTCATCACCATCACCATTAACCACCGCATAGGTTACATACAACATACCATTAATAGCGCTGATATTGAAAGGAGCAAATGCAGCCGGTATACCAGGGTCACTGAATGGCATTCCTGATACAAGGTTATAATTGTTATCATACACATCAACTGTATGTTTTGTAAAATCGGTGGCGTATAAAAAGTTGGCACCACCATTATTGGCAATAGTAACGCCTTTATAAGAGGCGCCTTGTTTCGCCCTGTCTATAACAACCACAGCCGTAGTTCCGCCATTCCATGCAGATATTGTTCCGTCCTCACTTCCAAAGATGAACTTTGCAGGATTGCCGGTTCCGGGAATAACAAAGTCTGTAGTGGCATTAAATACCTGCCCGGTTGGATTACCGGCAGCACCTTTTACATGAGCAGGAATAGAAACAGCGGGAATAAGTTGCGCACCTTTGTCGTTGTAAATATAACTTACACCGCCATCAGCAGCAGATACCCAAATACCGCCGCTACTGCCTACTGCCATTCCCCATGCATTGTGCAGGTTGGAACTTATATGCGGCGCATGATAACCGAAGGTGTTGGCGTTAAGATTAACCTGTTTAAAATTTCCCAACGTTAAACCCGCCGCCTGTAAATCTGAAGCGCCCGATTGATTAGCCTGTAAAGATGAATCAGCCATTTTTTCGCAGCCCGAGGTTACAATCAAAAAGGAAGCAATTACAAAAAAGCCCGGCATGTAATTATGCCTTAGTATAGTTTTCATTATACATTGATTTTGTTTGAAAAATAATATTGCTCCCGGGAGGATTTAAGAGAACCTGCATTTTATGAAAACAGTTGCTTAAAATTTCAGATGTTTTTTAAAACATAATATTTAAACACAAAATCATGAGCATCACTTGTGGCTAAAAAATTATTTTTGCTGTTCAAAATTTTAAAATGAATAAAGGTCCTGTATCACAATTTATACAACATCATTACCGCCATTTTAATTCGGCTGCTTTAATGGATGCTGCAAAAGGTTATGAACTGCATTTGAATGAAGGCGGAAAAATGATGGTTACGCTTGCCGGCGCTATGAGCACTGCCGAGCTTGGAATTTCTTTGGCTGAAATGATACGCCAGGGCAAGATTGATATTATCAGTTGCACCGGCGCTAATCTTGAAGAAGATGTAATGAATTTAGTTGCGCATAACAGCTACAAGCGCGTTCCAAATTACCGCGACCTAACGCCGCAGGAAGAATGGGATCTGCTGGAAAATCATTATAACCGTGTAACAGATACATGCATTCCTGAAGAAGAAGCGTTTCGCCGTTTACAAAAACATTTGGTGAAACAATGGAAAGATGCAGAAGCAAATGGCGAACGCTATTTTCCGCATGAGTTTTTATACAAGACTGTTTTAAGCGGCGACCTTGAACAGTATTATGAGATTGATAAAAAAGATAGTTGGATTGTTGCGGCAGCAGAAAAAAATATTCCCATTATTGTTCCGGGCTGGGAAGACAGTACAACCGGAAACATTTTTGCCAGCTATGTTATAAAGCAGGAATTAAAAGCAAGCACCGTTAAAAGCGGCATTGAATACATGGTGTATTTAACTGAGTGGTATCGTGCAAACAGTGCAGGAAAAGGTGTTGGCTTTTTCCAGATTGGCGGGGGCATTGCGGGCGATTTTCCTATTTGTGTTGTGCCGATGATGTACCAGGATCTGGAATGGCATGATGTGCCTTTCTGGAGTTATTTCTGCCAGATAAGCGACAGCACAACATCTTATGGTTCTTATTCAGGTGCTGTGCCGAATGAAAAAATTACATGGGGAAAATTAGATATTCATACACCAAAGTTTATTGTTGAAAGTGATGCGACCATTGTTGCACCATTGATATTCGCATGGATTCTTGGTTGGTAAATAGCCCTTGAAGGTTTTTAAAATTGAACGCTATGAACATAGAAGAATTGTTTTTAGAAGCGGAAGCAGACATAAAAAAGAATGCGCATGTAGATGCATTGCGCAAGTATGAAACTATTTTGTACGATGAGCCCGATCATGCGCCAACGCATAATTCTCTTGGGTGGATTTATAAAACGCAGTTTGATGATTATAAGAAAGCAGAAATACATTTTTGTGCAGCAATAAAAAGCGATTCTAATTATCCGCATCCATATTTTCATTACGCGGTTTTATTAACAGATATGGAGCGTTATGATGAGTTGAAAAAACATTTAGATAAATGTCTTGCTATTCCAACTATTGAAAAATCATGGGTTTATTATCGCTTTGCGATTGCAGAAGAATTGAATATGAATTTTGATGCAGCTATTAGTTGTTTTGAGAAAGCAATATTGAATTCTTTGAATGATGAAAAGATAAAAGAATATCATGCGGATATTGAGCGTTGTAAGAAAAAGATCGAGATAATGATCAATCATAAAGAATGGCAGAAGAAGAAAGAAGTATAACAATTTTATAAATATTATACAAAGCCTGTTGGTAAAATGAGCAGGCTTTTTGTTTGGTCGCAAACAACCTTATAATTGTCGGTTAATGCATCTTTTATGATTGATAAAATACAGATGTTTGTATCATAATAATCAACATAAAAAAATAATTATGGCAACTAATATTATTATTGAAGCAACCGTGAATGTGCCTGTTGAAAAAGCATGGGAATATTTTACAAAACCTGAACACATTACCAACTGGAACTTTGCTTCAGATGATTGGCATTCGCCCACAGCAGAAAATGATTTAAGGCCCGGTGGTAAATTTAATTACCGCATGGAAGCAAGAGATGAAAGTTTTGGTTTTGATTTTTGGGGAGTGTATGATGCTGTTGAAGAACATAAATTAATTGAATACACACTTGGTGATGACAGAAAAGTGAAGATTGTTTTTTCAGGCAATGATAAAACAACACATGTAACAGAAGTATTTGAAGCCGAGAATACTAATCCTGTGGAAATGCAAAAAGGTGGATGGCAGGCGATACTGAATAATTATAAAAAATATGCTGAGAGTAAATCTTAAATAGCCGATGATATAATCTAAAAGCCCGGCAGATTTATTTGTCAGGCTTTTTCTTTAAATTATAACTTAGCAATTATGACAAAACCCTTTGGAATAATTGTAAACCTCATTTTATTTTTCACTTTACTGACTACTCTATCCTGCTTTTCTCAGATAAAAGATTCTACTATTAATATCATCATCCCGTATGCTCCTGCTAATCTTAATTTTTTTGGAAAAGATTCTTTTCATATAACATTAGACAGTGTTGTAACAAGCAGCCAATTTCAATTTATGAAAATTGACCCTGGAAAATATTCGGCGATATTAATGAAAGACTCAGGCAAGTCAGAAGAATTAAAAACTTTTACTTTAAGCGATACAACATCTATATTATTGACTTTTGAAAATAATGGTCCATGTTTGTTTGATTATCCCAAAGGATATAAACCTAAATGCCCTTTTGGGCATTTTCATGAGATCATTCCTATTATTAATGGCCTTCCTACATCTGAAGAAATAAAGCTTGCAGAAAAAGGAAAGGTAATACTCGCAGGATGTTTAGTAGATGAATGCAGCCCGAAGTATTATTGCAAAATTCATCACATTAGTTTTTAAAATCAGAAATTCGTGTGTGCCTTTATTTTATCAGCATACAATTAATGCAACAACAAAGCTTGGTATCTGGCGTATAGAAGAACATGAAAAATTTTTTCTTGCAACTGTTCCGTTGCAGCAAAACATAACACATCCGCATAAACGATTGCAACATTTAGCCGGAAGGTATCTGCTGCAATTTTTATTTCCTGATTTTCCCTATGATGAAATTTTAATTGCTGATACAAGAAAGCCTTACCTGCCTAATGAGCAATATCATTTTTCTATTTCGCATTGTGGTGAATATGCAGCAGCAATCGTAAGCTCAACACACAGAGTTGGAATTGATATTGAAAAGCCAACAGAAAAAGTGGAACGCATTGCACATAAATTCATTCATGAAAACGAGAAGCAGTTTTTGGCTAATTATCAATTATCAATTATCAATTATCAATTGCTAACCATTATGTGGAGCGCAAAAGAATCATTATTCAAATGGTATAGTTTAGGTAAAGTTGATTTTAAAGAGAACATGCAACTCATCAACAATATTCAAAAACAAAACGACAGTTTATTACTGCCGTTTGTTTTTAAAAAAGATGAACCTGTTTATTTGAATATTATCTCTGTAATATTTAATGAGCTCGTGTTGAGTTGGGTTTTATAAGCTATTCGTCTTCTGCTGCTTTTTCCAATGTTGGCAAATCAATCTTAACCATCTTCATCATTGCCTGCATTACGCGGTTTACTTTTTCTTTATCCTTATCTGTTAACAGCTCAATCATTTTCACCGGCACAACCTGCCATGATAAACCAAACTTATCTTTCAACCAACCACATTGTGATTCTTTTCCGCCGTCTTTTAATAAATTATCCCAGTAATAATCTACTTCATCCTGCCCATCGCAATTCACAACAAAAGAAACAGACTCATTAAATTTAAATATCGGGCCACCATTTAATGCACTGAATTTTTGACCATTCAATGTGAAGCTAACAGTAAGCAAAGTTCCTTTGGGTAAAGGCGCGTTATCGCCATAATAAGATTTAGCATCTATTGATGAATCTTTAAAGATGGATGTATAAAAATTTGCAGCTTCTTCTGCTTCTTTATCAAACCAAAGAAAAGGTGTAATTTTTTGTGTGATGTTAGCCATAGAATTGTTTTTGTTTTATTACACAAACTTAACTCCATCATTGCTAAACAAAGCGGTAAAAAGCGACAATAAACGGGTTAATCACGAATAAGTGATTTAGAATTTATAACCTACACTTACACCACCAAAAAAATAGAAGCCTTCTCCATCAGTTGCAACAAAAGGAGATACAAACACTCTTGCAGTAAAGCCATTTTTTAAAGGCTGGTAACGATAACCTGCACTAAAAAATATTGCGGATCCATGATCGGACTCGTCACCATCAGTAAGTGTTGCATAAGTATAACCTATGCTGCCTTCAAAATAGTTAGGTGCTTTCCCGGCGAGATAATTCAGGGCAACAGGTATAGTTATAACGTCGATCAATCCGCCTATACCAATCCTGGCACCCAATCCTTTCTGACTATTGGCAAACCGAACATCATAGTTGGCAGAAAACAAGAGGCCATTACCTCCTATTTCGCCATAAACAGATTGTGCTCTTTGCGAAGGGACATTCATATGCATTTTCTCATTTTCCTGGGCGCAAATAAGATTAGCTATGCATGAGCATGCAAAAAGAAGTTTTAGTTTCATACAGCAGGATTTTTATAGTACTAAAGTTATCGATATTAATTAAAAAAGTAACATGCGAGTAAACTGACAGGCAGATTATTGTAATAAAAAAGCACAACTAAAGTTGTGCTTTCAATAAGTAAGATTATAAGATTTACTATCCCGGAACCCTTGAAATATATTTTTCAATTTCTTTAATCTGGTCAACTACCTGCTTGGTTGTTGGCTTACATGCTTTAGCTTTTCTAAAGAAATCTTTTGCTGCGCGAAACTCGCGCTTATTCATAAATATCTGGCACATGCTTAAATAAGCAATGGCTTCACTTTCTTTATCAGGAATGCCCAAACGTATCGCTGCGCGCATATAACCTTCTGCGCCTCTCAGATCACCTTTTTGCATAGCCATCATTCCCAACTGCAATTTATTGGCGCCTTCAGCCTCAGGCATTGGTGCACCAAGTGAGGCACTTTTCTTTAAATGCTTTTCAGCGGTATCAAAATCCTGTTTCATCATTGCCATATTTCCTCTCACTGTATAGTAAGTTGAACGGATTGGCTTGTATAGCAAATTCGGAAACCAGATGGTATCCAGAATTCTTTCAACTTCTTCAATATTGCCACTTTCCATCGGTTCCTGTAATAAACGCATCGGGCCAATAAAAAAATGACTTAACAGTCCTATCAATCCAACAAAATATAAAGGGAATACCGGCCAGAAACCAGACACGGTAAGGTTTAGCGTAAGGCCTATAACAATAGCCGCAATGCTCAGCCAGAAACGATACTTGATTATAAGATTGTAAAACTTCATACCCACATTTTAAGGCGGCGAAGATAATAGTTTACTTCTCACCTTTCACTTCCTGCTGATCACTATCAAAACTTATCATCATCCACTTCAATCCAATAACCATCAGGATCCTGGAAATATATTTGTTTAATACCATCAGGGCGAACCTGGGGTGTTTTAGTTGATTGATTCCAGTTTCCATATTTTATGTTGAGTGAATCCAAATGTTTTGCAAAATCTTCAACTGAAGGCACACTGAAAGCCATATGAATATTAATGTCGTGAGCAATTATTTCTTTTGCGCCTGAAACCACATGCAATTCACTGTGTTCGCCAATCTTGAACCATGTATGATGATTGTCATGGAACGGTTCAGGAATAATTTGAAAGCCCATAACGTCTTTATAAAAAGCAGTACTTTTTTCTAAGTCAACAACAAACACTGTTATATGATTGAGATGTATTTGTGCTTTTACAGTAGAAGCTGAAATAAAAGTGAGGATAAAAAATGCAAACAATAATTTTTTCATACCGGGAGTATTTACTGCAAAATAATAATTAGTGTTGAGGTTTACATAGTTATTAATTCTTCTGTTGCTGCTTTAGTGCGGATTGCAAATCCGAAACGCTTTGGCCGGGATTGCAAATCCCGGCCAGCTAATAAAATCACATACAAAAAAAGAGGCTGCTTATTCAGCAACCTCTTTATCACATCAATAAAAAATAATTCTTAACTGCAACCCATGCTGTTGCCGCAGTTCAAACATTTATAACAGGTGCCGCTTCTTACAGTAATATGCCCGCATACATTACAGGACGGCGCATCGCTTTGCATGCTTTTAGCCGCTGCGTTGGCAGCACTTAACCCGGCTCCTGCATGAACATTTGCGGTTGCCTTATGTAATTTCTGATGATGCATTGCAGAAGATTGAGTAACCACAGTGTTTACCCGAAGATTACTTAAAGATGGCTTGCCCATATATTCTGCTTCATCTTCATCACCGAGATTGGTTATTTCGGGTTTATCAATCACATGTACAAGATCTGTTCTTCCAAGGTATTCAAATGCTAAAACACGGAATACAAAATCCACCAATGATGTTGTTGTTTTAATATTCGGATGATCAACCATGCCCGCCGGTTCAAACTTCGTGAACACAAATTTTTCAACAAACTCATCTAAAGGAACCCCGTATTGCAAGCCTACAGAAATTGCGATTGCAAAACAGTTCATCAGGCTGCGCAGCGTTGAGCCTTCTTTAGCGAGGTCAATGAATATTTCACCTAAAGTGCCATCGTTGTATTCACCGGTACGCATGAATAAAACCTGCCCGTTTATTTTAGCTTTTTGCGTAAAGCCGTAACGTTTTGCAGGCAATGTTTTTCTTTCAACAATCTTTGATAACTGGCGTTTTAAAGAAGTGTCGTCACTTGCCTGCATACGCTTTTGAACTTCTTCCAATAGTTCTTCCGCACTTAACGTAGAAAGGTCAACCAGTTTTGTGTCCATGGTTAATGGTCCATTGTCCACAGTAGTTTTTTCTGCTATGGCCTGTTGACTATTGTCTGTTGACTTCTTTTTCTTATCCGATTTATTGCTGAGAGGTTGAGAAAGTTTAGAACCATCGCGATATAAAGCGCATGCTTTCAAACCCAATTGCCAGCTTAGTAAGTATGAATCTGCAATTTCTTCAATGGAAGCTTCATGTGGGAGGTTAATTGTTTTTGAAATGGCACCGCTTAAGAATGGCTGGCAGGCTGCCATCATTCTAATATGCCCATGTGCATGAATATAACGTTCGCCTTTTTTACCGCATTTATTGGCGCAATCAAATACGCTAAGATGTTCAGCTTTTAAATAGGGAGCACCTTCAATCGTCATTGTTCCGCACACATAATCGTTGGCAGCTTCAATTTGTTCATCGGTAAATCCAAGCGCATCAAGCAAATCAAAACTCCAGTCGTTATATTGTTCAGCAGTAAATCCTAATCTTTCCAAACAAGCTTCACCTAAAATAAATTTATTAAACAGGAATCCGATTTCAAAAGCTGCTGTAGCAGCGGTATTTAACTTCTGAATTTCCTCAGGAAGAAAACCTTTCTCACTCAATGTTTGCGGATTAATAAATGGTGAGCCTTCAAAACTTGCTGCACCCACAGCATATTTAATAATGCTGTCAATTTCTTTTGGAGAATATTCAAGATTCTTCAATGCAACCGGTACGCTTTGATTGATGATCTTAAAATAACCGCCGCCTGATAATTTTTTAAATTTCACTAAAGCAAAATCAGGTTCAACGCCGGTTGTATCACAATCCATTACCAAACCGATAGTTCCTGTTGGCGCAATAACCGTTGTTTGTGCATTGCGATAGCCATATTTTTCACCCAATTCCACTGCGTCATCCCACGCTTTACATGCGGCAGATAACAAATAATCCGGGCAATATTTTGCATTGATGCCAACCGGTTGCAGGCTTAAACCTTCATATGCATCTGCTGCGTCGTAAGCTGCTGCGCGATGGTTATGCATTACGCGTAACATATCTTCTCTATTCTTTTCATATTCAGGAAAGGCACCAAGTACGGCAGCCATTTCTGCTGAAGTTTTATAAGAAATGCCGGTCATAATAGCTGTGATGGCTGCAGCAATATTGCGTGCCTGTTCACTGTCATAAGGAATGCCGCTAACCATTAACATGGTTCCAAGATTTGCGAATCCTAAACCAAGCGTTCTGTAATCGTAAGATAATTGCGCTACTTCTTTTGAAGGGAATTGAGCCATCAATACAGATATTTCCAGGACAGTTGTCCATAAACGGCAGGTGTAGGCAAAGCCTTCAACGTCAAAAATATTTTTTTCTGTATCGAAGAATTTCATCAGGTTGGCGCTTGCCAGGTTACATGCAGTATTATCAAGGAACATGTATTCTGAACAGGGATTGGATGCATTGATGCGGCCACCCTGCGGACAAGTATGCCATTCGTTAATTGTAGTATCGTATTGCGTTCCCGGGTCTGCACAGCGCCATGCAGCATAATTTATCTGGTTCCATACTTCACGTGCAGGGATTTTTTTCATTGTCCTGCCATCAGTTCTTGCCTTTAATTCCCAATCGCCATCTTCTTCCAGCACTTTAAAAAATGAATTGGGAATGCGCACAGAATTGTTTGAGTTCTGGCCGGAAACAGTAGCATAAGCTTCCCCTTCATAACCACTGTCATAACCTGCAGCTACCATTGCCGCTACTTTCTTTTCTTCATCTTTTTTCCAGTTGATGAAGTTCATTATTTCAGGATGATCAAGATCAAGACAAACCATCTTTGCCGCACGCCTTGTGGTGCCGCCGCTTTTGATGGCACCTGCTGAACGGTCGCCGATCTTCAGAAAACTCATCAATCCGCTTGAAGTACCCCCACCGCTTAATCTCTCACCTTCACCACGTATTCTTGAAAAGTTTGTTCCAACGCCTGAACCGTATTTAAAAATGCGTGCTTCGCGAATCCACAGATCCATAATACCGCCATCATTTACCAGGTCATCATCAACACTTAAAATAAAGCAGGCATGCGGCTGGGGACGTTCATAAGCGCTGCTTGATTTTTTCAACTTGCCATCTTTTGCATCAACGAAATAATGCCCCTGCGGCTTGCCGGTTATGCCATAGCTTTCGTGTAATCCTGTGTTAAACCATTGTGGACTATTTGGTACACAAGCCTGGTTAAGGATGCTATATACAAGCTCCTCATAAAATACCTGCGCATCTTTTTCAGACTCAAAATAGTTATACCGCTCGCCCCATACACGCCAGCAATTTGCCATACGATGCGCTACCTGTTTGGCTGAAGTTTCTCTTCCCAAACTTCCATCGGGTTGAGGTACACCGGCTTTTCTAAAATATTTCTGTGCCAGGATATCTGTGGCTATTTGGCTCCATTGTTTGGGTACTTCAACATTATTCATTTCAAATAAGACTTCCCCGGTAGGGTTTTTGATAATGCTGGTACGATAATCGTATGCAAACATGTCAAAAGGACTAATGCCTTCTTTTGTAAAGCGACGCTGAAACGACAGCTCTTTGCGGAGTTTTTCTGATGCCATGAAAAAGTTATTTTAATGCGTTAGGAATTCTTGTGAGTGCCTTTGGAAACGTTAGAGGCAGACGACGAAAATATCTTTAAGCTGTGAAAAAAGAAACTATGAATATGCACATGTTGTGGAAAATAGATGTGAATTTTTTTGAAGTTCATGCTGGCATTGCATTTCAAAAAAGAATATTGTAGATAAAATTTATGGGATAAAAATAATTGTCCCAAATGCCGTTATACGTCTTTTTTAAAAGTACGTATATAATACTAAGTAAACTAAACGATTGAAAAACATTACCAATGAAATTATTAAGAATGCGAACTTTTTTGCATTTTTGCAATTAGCGCTAATTAAACAATCTGCATGAAGCACAGTTTGTATGATAAAATACAAGATAGAAAGTCGGCCGGGAAAAAATCATTTGCAGTACTTATCGATCCGGATAAAGTAAATGTTGCTACGATTGAACAACTTGTATCATTAGCCCTTGATGCAGCAATAGATTATTTCTTTGTTGGGGGAAGCCTTGTGATTTCAAATAACCTGGATGAATGTATACGCCAGATAAAGGTTTCGTGTTCAATTCCTGTTGTAATTTTCCCCGGTTCCCATTCCCAGATAAGCCGTTATGCTGATGCTTTACTTTACCTGTCACTGATCTCCGGCCGCAATCCTGAATTGCTTATCGGGCAGCATGTAATAAGTGCACCTGCCGTAAAGCAAAGCGGGCTTGAAATTATGCCTACAGGTTATATGGTGGTTGATGGCGGTGCGCCAACAACGGTTTCCTATATTTCAAATGCTACACCTTTACCTTCTGATAAAAGCGAAATTGCTATGTGCACTGCAATGGCAGGTGAGATGCTGGGTATGAAACTGCTATTTATGGACGCAGGAAGTGGTGCCAAAAATCCTGTTCCAAACCAAATGATTGAAAAAGTGTCTTCACATACTGAAGCGCCATTGATTGTAGGCGGCGGTATAAGAACTCCCGAAAAGGCTTATGCAAACTGCCGCAGTGGTGCAGATATTATTGTAGTAGGAAATGCAATAGAAAAAGATGCATCGCTTATAAAAGAAATGAGTGATGCCATACATTCTTCAGCGCATGTAAAAGCATAAGTTTCAGCGTTTCAAAGTTTCATTGTTTCAATGTTCAAGGGCTAATAGCCATTAAATTGATATAAACTGGTAACGCTTGAACCTGTGAACTTTAAAAGCTCATCATTTCTTTAAACTTAACGGTTTGCCTGCGGCTGACTTCAATCTTTTCACCACCTTTTAATTCTACCAGTAAACCTCCGTTAAAATAAGGTTCTATTTTTTCTATCCATCTCAGGTTGATAATATGTTTCCTGTTGGCTCTGAAAAATATGTGGTCATCCAGGCGTTCTTCCAATGAATTAAGCGATTTTAAAATGAGCGGCTTATTTGTTCCGAAAAAAACCTTTGCATAGTTGCCCACACTTTCAAATAATCGTATCTCGCTCAATTTTACAAACCAGCAACGTTCACCGTCTTTTACAAAAACCTGGTCGGCTTCGGTAAGCGGCCCGCGGTTAATGCCATTTATCCCGGCATTTTCCTTACTTACTTCATACTGCAACTTATGTACAGCATCAGCAAGCCTTTTAGGCTCTATTGGTTTTAAAAGATAATCAAGCGCATTTACTTCAAAAGCCTTTAAAGCATATTCGTCGTAGGCTGTTGTAAAGATAACATGCGGTGATTTTTCCAGGTCGCTTAACAGGTCAAACCCTGTTCTGCCGGGCATTTGAATATCTAAAAAAATAAGATCAGGGTTTTGTGTTTCTATTTTATCAACTCCTTCTTCCACATTGGCTGCTTCATCAACAATGTCTATATCAGGAAATTCCAGTAATAATTTTCTAAGTTCCGCTCTTGCAAGGCGTTCATCATCTATAATAATTGCTTTTAACGACATAACATTTTTATTTTATGAATGAAACTGCTGTAACAGGTAAAGTAACTTTTGCTTTAACCATATTACTATTCAAATTTTTAATTTCAAAATCCGCGTCATTGCCATACAATAATTTAAGGCGGTTAATAGTGCTGGCAATACCAAAGCCTTCAAGGTTTTTCGTGTTATTCAGATGCCCGGTGTTTTCAACAATAAGTTCATGATGATTATTTATAAAATCAGATGTAACTTTTATAAACCCGCCATTCACCTGTTTGCTTATGCCATGCTTTATTGCGTTTTCAACAAGCGTTTGCAGCATCATGGGAGGCACCTGCTGGTCTAAAGTGTCTTCATCAATTTCATACGCAATTCTAAGGCGGTCTTCAAAGCGTATCTGCTCCAGCTCGAGGTAATCTTTTACAATGCTTAATTCTTTTTCCAATGTGGTGGTTTCCATTTTTTCAGCCTGCATGCTGCTTCTTAAAATATTGCTTAGCTCTGTTATGGCTGTTCTTGCACGTTCAGGATTTTCATCAACCAATGCACGGATACTGTTTAATGCGTTAAAAATAAAATGAGGATTAATGTGAGCTTTTATAGTTTTTAACTGCAGTTCTTTTACCAGGCTTTCCATTTTCACACTATCAATTTTTGTATTGCGTGAATTTTCTATGTAATGCCACAGGTAATAAATAGAAAGCCATACAAGAATGATGGGCGAATCATTTGCAAGGTTTAGTAAAAAACGTTCCGGAACGGTGGCTTTTATCTCCGGGTCGTACCATTTAAGGTATTCCACTATGGTACTGCTTACGTAACTATAGGTTATGCAAATCAATAAGGTTATTGCAAAAAGCAATATCCATTGTTTGCCAAAAATAGGAGGCGTTAGCTTTAATTCAAGAATTACCAGGCGCAGCAGGTGTGTAAATAAAAGCCCCAGTGAAACAGAAAGCAATATCCTGTTTATGAATATAGTGGTGAGCTGCAGATGAAATACCCAGATAAAAAATAGCAGCGATAATCCATAAAAAGTCCACCCACCAAACTGGCACCACCAATATGCTAAATGTTTTTTCTGCATGCGCATACAAATGTATAAAGTTAAACGGGTGACTGCTAAGCCAAATTTTATTAGTGGTTAATATACAGCCTAAATGGGAGTTGTGCGTGGTGAATGTATCAAATAGCTAATTTATGGTATAAAACCCCGGAGGCAGTGTTTTTTAATACAATTACAGGGAAACTCAACTAAAGACAGGAACCGGCAGCCATGTTTTTGCCAAACCGCTTTGTTGCCTGTAGTTGTATTTTATCAACGATTTTTTATTAATCCAATTTTGCTACTGTCTGTAATTGTCACCTGCGGAAACAAGTCGTCTTTTGTATTCGGTATTCCATCTTGGCCCGACGAAAAAAGGGAATACTTGTCGCCAATTTTTTCATAGTTATAGAATACTTCTCCTTTTGTGTTCATTCCCTGTGCAGCGTCATTAATTGGTGCAAGTTTATCGTCAGCTCTTAACTGTTCAAGTCTGTCAGGTATTGTCCATGTGTCAATTTATAGTATTCAATATTTTTCACTAAGCTGTTTAATTGCATTTGAGAAATGTCTTCAAAACCTTTTTTAAAAACTGTAGCATTTTTTCCGGCATAGAATAGTGTCGAATAAATAATAATTGTCCATAAAATACCTGCTGCACCAATTATTGAAAGCCATTTGTCTTTATACTTCAAAAGTCCGTACAACAGAAGCCCCAAACCAACAAATGCTCCAACTAATGGAATTAAGCAAAGAAGTCCTAATAAATAAGGTGGTTTTGATTTTGTCGGGATTGTCGTTGTTTCCATTGTTATTTTGTAGTGAGTGTCGCCGAACAATTACAGGCAACGTTAGGGCTTTGCGTTTGTGGCGGACATTTTTATTCGTCTGCTGAAAGGTAGAAAAAAAGATGAATAGAACTTCTACTGCCGAATAACTTTCGTCAGCCGCCATAACGCAAAACCGATGTTAGCTGTGGTTTTCGTCTTTTTGCATAAAGTTTGTCAAACTTGGCAGATAAATCCAAATATTCTTCTGCCCAATCGTTAGTCGTTGCATGTTCTTGTAAAGAAGCAGTCGGTAAAAACAACATATATAGTTTGTCAAGGCTTTCCAAGCTATGCTTCTGTAATTGTCTGATGTATGTATCCAACTCATCTCTTATCTCTTTAGCATTGTCATACTTTGTCCAAACCATATCCGAACTGTCAGTTGTTTTTTCTTTTACCTTTTCGATTATGTCAATCAAGTCTTCTGACAATGAAACTTGAATGAATTCAATGCAACAATCTTCTGCAACGCATTCAAACGTATTGTCTTTAAAAAAGAAAATAAAATGATTTTGTTTTGCCACATCTGATGCCTCAATTAAAACTGTTTTTTCGTTAGGAAAATCTATTTGCCAATTTGTGTCAAGTCTATAAAATTCACCCCACGGAAGCCGAAAGTTATTATAACGATACTTTCCTTTATAATAACCTTCCTCATTCATTGTATTGAAGGAATATTTATGGCAGTTAAGAAATGTCACACGTGCTTTATCTCCTTCCTGAAAACTGTCAAACTGAAAAGCATTCACATAGAAATCAAGTGTCACTGCAGTATTGTCAACTGAGAGTTTTACTTCAGGAGCATTCGGGTCTGCATTCCAGTCTTTTGTCAACAAAGCTTGTATCATAAAATCACAGCTAACGGCTCAGCATTGCTGAAGGCGTGGTATTAGCATTTCTGTCAGCCGACAACTGAAGCCAAATTAAAATACAAAAGTTGAAGATAAAAATAAATGCTCAATAGCGTATTGTCGCGCTGGATATTGGCTGATAGAATTACTGTTGCCGAAGTTACTTCCGTCCAGCCACGCTTTTCAGCAATGCCGTTGTTGGGCGTTCGTTTTTATGGTATACATTCAAGAGTTCCCCTTGTCTGTTTGTAACGTTCGATTAAAATTCTAAAAAATCTTGGATTAACTCCATTATCTGAAAAGAATTCTTCTTCCCTGTCAGAAAATTCATTTTCTAATTGTTCTAACTTGTTTTGCATCCAATTAGCAACGTCAGGATATGCAATATAAAACCAGTCAGGTACTCCCATCGCTCTATTAAATCTATTTTCAGAAAAATATCTTCTGAAACTTTGAGTACAGTAAGGTTCTGGTTCTGGATAAGCTGAAAGCTCATTGCTCATTCGCCAATATTCTAATCCTGAAAATTGGTCAACCATATCGTTAACTGCACTATTTTGTTGATACTTTTCAATTGAAATATTATCTTTTATAAAAAATTCATTTATTATAAATTTCCATTCGTTTGTTATACCAGCCTCGGCAAGAACTGCCATCCATTTTCTTTTATTTGAACTAAACAAATCAAAGATTCCCATAATTAAAGCTTTAGAAAGTAAGTCCTGAAGTTGATTTTAAAAAACGGCTATCAGATAAAATCTCTACAGTAAGTTTTCCAAGTATTTTTATATATCCATCAATACTTAAATCGGCTTTCGTTTGCAAGTCATATTCATCTGTTATAATTTCAGTTTTATCATAACCTTTATAAGATTGTCGTAAGTAATTGGTTTCTCTTGATAAACTTAAAATAAAAAAAGTCTCGCCAACTTTTCTATTTAAGTAAGTTGTATAAACTTTATAAGTCACCACTTTGCCATTGTCAGCATATAATTCAAATCTTTCTTGATAAACTCTTCTTAAAGCGTTTCTAAAATTTGGATAAAATTCTTTGTTTCCTGCGCCTTGTAGTTTTTGTTTTTCTTCGCTTTTAATTGAGCTTCTAAACCCAATTAAAACAATAAACAAAATAATTGCGATGATGAAAAATACAGCAGACATATAGTTTGAGTTTTAGTTTATAAGGTTGTCGTGTCATGTCGTTTAAATCGTTTCAAAAATTTGCTCTATATCAAAAACCAAATCTCTTGGGGATTCCCAATCTCCAAAATCCGCTTCATAAAAATTGAGGATTTCAATTTCATTTTTATTCCACTCTTTTTTTGAAATAGTAGAATAATATAAGCTTTTGTAATAGTTAAAATATTGTTTCTCGCCGTCATAAACACCACCTGTTTCTTCATCAATTTCGGGCTCATCAAAAGGTATAACATCATAAACTTCACTAATCAACATTGAATCTTTTAACTCTCTTTCATATTTTTCTATTTCGCTTTGAATTAAAATTTTGAACATAAAAATCTCATTTCTGCTTTTTAAAAGACTGCTCAAAACAATTTTATTTGTGCGTACATATTGAGTATAAAACGGCTCAAGTTGTTTTAGGATAGAATTAATTATGAGAGTGTAAAAAAAGTCGTTCGGTTCAAGTTTTTTAACGTTCTTAAGCTTCTTTATTTTTAATATGCTTAACGCAGCAGACAATAGGCGAACAATATATACTCTATATTCAAGAATTTCAACTGGGAATTGAACATAATCCTGAGCTTCGTCATTATATATTTTTTGATTTTTAATCCCCGTAACAGTCCAAAGTCTACTTTGAATATTTGACAGCCGCTGCATCATCATTCTTTCTTCGTTTTCTATTTCCTTTTTAGTCATTGTGAAGTTAAATTTAGGTCTTGTGATGTTTTTGGTGTCCGAGGAAATGACGCCCAACACAAAGATTTATGATATTAGACGCAGTTCAAAAAAAATCTGGCTATTGATTTTCAATATTTATGTGTTGCGTTTTTTATATTGTTATAGCGCCAATGCAATTAATATAAGTAGTTGTAAACATTTAAAAACGGGTTGCAAAATTTTCTTTGCTACTTTCTTTTGCGAGCGAGCGGCATTCCTCGTCACAGGTTCCATTATATATTAACCGTTGGAAAAGGCAAAGAAGAAATGAAATATTTTAATTAGTTGTAACACTGGTCAACGTCCAAAAATAGTCTCACCTATAAATACAGATTTTATGTTATGATAATATCCATTGAAACTTGATTCCATTGAGCCTAAAGTGAAAGAGCCCGAAATCGCATACTGCGATCTAATTGGCTCTTGAATGTTTTCTTGCTCGTGCATAGTTTCGAAATGGAATTCCTGCTCCTGAAACGCAGTTTGTTCAGTAGCTAATTGAGCTGGTCGAGTGTTGGAGAACGATAATACTGAGGCCAGAATAAGTGTAGGTAAACCCATTTTAATAATATTTAGTTCTTATATAAATATATGAAGAAACTAAGAAAATCACGCCGCCACCCTACCCACCCACACACTATCACTTGCATCCTGCTGATCTGCACTTAAAAAACCAATCCACGTTTCAACAGCATGGCCTTTTAAAAGGGCTACATTCAGGCTTGCTTTTTTATCTTTTCTAAAACCTGCATGTAAAGTAAAAATGGCTTGATGCACATCAGGCGCATAAGCAACCAGTATGATGCTGTCATCCGGCGAAGCAATGCCAATCCCGCTGTTATCGGTAAAAGTAAACTGCAATATGTTGTTTGCCTTCTTTACCACTTTTGCACCTTGCGCTGCGGGCAAGAGTCCTTTAGAGATCAGTACCTGTTGGTAATTCAACTGCGTATCAGGATAAACACCTGTTATTGCCTGGCTTAATATAACAGAAGTTACACGGTTATAACCGCTATTGGTTTGCCCGTAAGCGGAAAAGCTGGTATCAAAAAACCCTTTACCCGTGAATGCTGTGGTGAACAGGTTACAAACACGCAGTTTTTCACGCTGCGCCAGCCGCCCGGGCGTAGCCTTATCTTTTACAATAGACTTGCTTTTACGTAATATATTCTTATTCCTGCGCCAGTAGCCTGTAACCGGACCTACCCTGCCCGTGAGTGCGCCTATAACGCCATGATTTCCTGAAGCCATAATGATTGTTTTGGTAATGCAATTATTGTTTTGATTATTATGAGGCTGTAAAATACATAATAAACAGCATCCAAACAAATAACAGTCAGCTATTTTTTTCGCTACATATACGTTACTTCTTCGGTAGTTGTTCGATAAAATATATCGAACAACTATCGAACAACTATCGAAGAAGTATCGAACAATTATCGAACAATTATCGAACAAATGAGCTTGTTGGTAGTTTTGTCTTAACCTTCTGCCAGCAGGTTCAGCCTCGTATTTTTCATGCTGCATTTGGCCCAACTTATTTTTAAAGAGAAACCGTTATGATTACCGGTTTAAAAAAATTCATCAAAATATTTTACCATACGCTTAAACTATACTTGATTTGAGTATAATTGCTGAAGAAATAGATTTAGTTTTATTGCCATATTGAATTTGTTGTTAACTGTAAACGATTATAATATTTTATATTTTATCGCATGGAAATCATTCACCTCAGTTTCGAATGCTACCCTGTAGCCAAAGCCGGCGGCCTCGGCGATGTAGTTGGTGCTTTACCAAAATATCAAACCAAAGCAGGGCATTATGCAAAAGTGGTAATGCCCATGCACCGCACTAAGTTTTTAAATACGCATGAATGGGATGTTGATTTTAAAGGCCGAGCAAACATCGGTAACTGGTGGTTTGATTATACAGTAATAAAAGAAAGGCATAACACATTGGGTTTTGATCTTTTTTTGATTGACATAAACGGTTTGCTTGACCGTGAACAGATATATGGTTTTGATGACGACACGCAACGGTATATTGGATTCCAGGTAGCGTTCATAAACTGGCTCGATCACTGGGAACATAAACCTGATGTTATTCATTGCCACGATTATCATGTTGGGCTTGTTCCATTCATGCTAAAAAACTGTTACCAATATAACCGCCTTGCAGATATACCAACTGTGCTCACCATTCACAACGCGCAATACCAGGGTTGGATGGGATGGGATCAAAGCTATATGTTGCCTGCATGGGATAGCTGGAAAGGCGGCCTGCTGGAATGGGCCGGTACTATTAACCCGCTGGCTTCAGCCGTGAAAAACGCGTGGAAAGTAAACACAGTCAGCTGGAGTTATATGGAAGAACTGCGTTATAATTCAAATGGCCTGGAGGCTTTATTTGAATATGAGCGCGGCAAATGTTCCGGTGTTTTAAACGGTATTGATGCTGATGTATGGGATCCTGCAACAGATAAATTTATTGAGACAAATTATACTGCAACTACAGTTGACAAGAACAAACAAAAAAATAAAGAAGCGCTGTGTAAAGAGTTCGGGCTTGATCCTCAAAAACCATTGATTGTTTTTATTGGCAGGCTTGTTGGGGAAAAAGCAGCAGATCTTTTACCTGATGCTATTGCTTCTGCCATGTACAGCATGCAGGGCTATGTAAATTTTTTGGTGCTGGGAAGTGGTGATCCGCATATAGAATGGCAGCTTAAACAAATGACGCAAACATTTGCGGGCAGTTACAATGCTATGATTGGTTATAACGAAGCGCTTAGCCATAAAATGTATGCAGGTGCAGATTTTTTGTTGATGCCAAGCCGTGTAGAACCTTGCGGGCTGAATCAAATGTATGCAATGAAGTATGGCACAGTTCCAATGGTTAGAAGTACAGGCGGATTGATTGATACGGTTACTGACATGGGAGAATGGCAGGGCTGGGGCATACGGTTTATGCAGGCAAGTGTTGGCGATATTATGCATGCTATAAGCAGGGCTGTAGGGTTATATTATGATGATAAGAAAACGCTTTCACGCATGCGCAAACACATGATGGAGATTGATAACAGTTGGGAAAAATCTGTACAGCAGTATTTGAATATTTATCTTAGCCTTAAGTAATAATTAAAAAGGTTAATCAATACTTTTATAACATTGAAACATAAATAAATTATATGGCAGCATTAGCACAGTCAGTAATAGCAGTTATCCTTGGCGGTGGCGCCGGCACCAGGTTGTATCCTTTAACAGCAGCACGTTCAAAACCTGCGGTTCCTATTGCAGGAAAATACCGCCTGGTAGATATTCCTATAAGCAATTGCATCAATTCAAACATTAACCGCATTTTTGTTTTAACGCAATTCAACTCAGCATCATTAAACAAACACATCAAGAACACTTATCTCTTCAGCAATTTCAGTTCAGGTTTTGTTGATATACTGGCTGCTGAGCAAACGCCTGATAATCCCGGATGGTTCCAGGGTACTGCAGATGCTGTTCGCCAATCATTAAGGCATATTCGTAACAACGATTTTGAATACATCCTTATACTAAGCGGCGACCAGTTGTATCAAATGGATTTTACGCACATGCTGGAAAATCATATTGCTGCAGGTGCAGACCTTTCTATTGCAACTATCCCGGTTGTTGGAAAAGAAGCAACGGAATTTGGTATAATGAAAACCGATGATCAAAACTGTATTACTTCGTTCATAGAAAAGCCAAAAGCTGAAGTTTTGAATGAATGGGTTAGTGATACCGGTTCTCAAATGCAGCAGCAGGGCCGTGTATACCTTGCCTCGATGGGTATTTATATATTCAGCCGCGCTTTAATGAATGAGCTGTTGCTGAACCAACATCCTGATGCAAAAGATTTTGGTAAAGAAATAATTCCATCATCTATTGCAGCACATAAAGTGATCAGTTATCAATACGATGGTTACTGGACTGATATTGGAAATATATCATCCTTCTTCGAAGCTAATCTTGCATTAACCTCTGATATACCTGTATTCAATTTGTTTGATAGTGCAAGCCCCATTTATACACGTGCACGCATGTTACCGCCGGCTAAAATAAGCGGCACCACGCTTGAAAAAACAATGATCGCTGAAGGTTGTATCATTCTTGCAAGCCGCGTAGAAAATACTTTGATGGGCATAAGAACAAGAGTGGGGCATGGCAGCACAGTAGTGAACAGTTACATCATGGGAAATGATTTTTATGAAACAATAGAGCAGATAGAAGATAATTCAAAAGCCGGTGTACCACCGATTGGTATTGGCGACAGGTGTTATATAAAGAATGCTATTATTGATAAGAACTGCCGTATAGGGAATGACGTGCGCATAAACGGCGGCCCGCATCTTGAAAATGTAGATCATACTTTATACACTGTAAAAGATGGAATAGTAGTGGTGAAGAAGAATGCTGTTTTACAGGATGGTTTTGTGATATAATAATTCTTACAAAACATAGTAACCCCCGCAATCAATGCGGGGGTTTTTGTTTACAGGGCTTAGTTCTTATTAGTTTCTAAAGAAGCTGCATCTTGTACCAGATTTACAAACTCAGAACGATAACCATTTTCATCATCGCCTTCTGCGCTTTTAGCAAGCGCTACTGTTTGTTCAAACGAGCTGTTTTGTTTGTAAGACGATTCGCGCAGCAATAATCCAAACTCTGCTACGGCTGCCGACAGTTTAAAATTATCTGATGCATCTTTCCAGCTTTCGTTATCATTTGCAACAGGATAAACAATCAGTTTACTTGTATCGCTTTCCGGTTCTTTATAACGAAGTTTTATATTCATTAATTCTGCACTGTTATAATTTATTTCTTTTGTGGTTTGATATTTAAGATCATCAGCACTTTTAACCAACGTATCTTTTTCACCGGCAGGAATTATTTCATATAAAGCCGTTACTGTATGCCCGGCTCCCAATTCGCCTGCATCCTTTTTATCATCATTAAAATCTTCATTGGCAAGTGCACGATTTTCGTAGCCTATTAATCTGTATGCACTAACAAAAGCAGGGTTAAATTCAACCTGTAGCTTTACATCTTTTGCAATGGTGAATAATGTGCCTCCGAATTCATTTACAAAGACCTTCTTAGCCTCATTCAAATTATCAATGTAATTATGATTGCCATTGCCTTTATCTGCAAGCTGCTGCATTTTGCTATCCTTATAATTTCCCATACCAAAGCCAAGCACCGACAGGTAAATTCCTGTTTGTCTTTCTTTTTCAATCAGCTCATCCAATTCATCATCGCTGCTTGCGCCTACATTAAAGTCGCCATCTGTTGCAAGAATTATCCTGTTATTTCCATGCGGCTTCATATTCTCTTCTGCAATTTTATAAGCGAGCTTAATACCTTCACCGCCTGCAGTAGAACCGCCGGCTTCCAAACCGTCAATCGCTTCTTCAATTTTCTTTTTATCTGCACCGGAAGTTGATGGAAGAACAAGCCCGGCATTACCTGCATACACAACAATGGCAACATTATCTTTTGTGCGCAGTTGTTCTGTAAGCATTTTCAAAGATTGCTGAACAAGAGGTAATTTATTCGGTTCATTCATAGAGCCTGAAACATCAATAAGAAAAACAAGATTGGATGCAGGAAGGTTTTCTGTTGATATCTTTTTTCCCTGCAACCCGATCTGAACAATCTTATGTTTTTCGTTCCATGGGCAACTTGCAATTTCTGTATGTACTGCAAAAGGATCTGTGTTGGTTGGTGGTGCATATTTGTAATCAAAATAATTTATCATTTCTTCAATTCTTACGGCACCTTTTGGAGGTAGTTGACCGTCCTCAATAAACCTGCGAACATTACTATAAGCAGCCCTGTCAACATCAATGGAGAAAGTTGATAAGGGTTGTTGTTTTACAAACAGAAATTTGTTCTCAACAATATGATCATAGTCTTCTGTGTTGAATGCATCATTTTGTTCTATAACTGTTGTATCTGCAAGTAATATGGGTCCTTTTAATTTGTGTTGCGCTGGTTGTACATTTTCCAATTGTACATCTTGCACAACTGTTGTATCGGCAGATGAATTTGATACACTGTCGCAGGCAATAGTATAGAGCATCATGGCAAATATTGCCACGCAATAAATATAGCGTTTCATATAAGTTTGATTATTTAGTTAGTTGATTAAATGAGATGCGAAAAGCAATTGTTTACATAAATGCAGGCTTATTATTTATGCGGTTACATTTTGATTTTGTTATTGATAGATGTTATTACAAACAATAGTTTATACTGTTATTTTAATAACAATAAACTTGGTTAAATGAATTTGTTTTAGAAGTGAAAAGAAAATTGCAAGTCTGCAGAAGATTAATTACTGTATGATGTTTTTTGTAACCAATTCAACAAGTTAAAAGAAAGTAAAATGAATTGGTGAATGGTGAGTAGTGACTAAAGATTTGCTTGAATTATAAACTTAATAATACTTGCAACGTGTAACCGGCAACCGGTATCTATTATTTCATTCCGCCCATCTCTAAAACAATATCCCATTCTTCATCAGTAACAGGCTGAACAGATAAACGGCCAAGGCGAACAAGTGCCATATTTTGTAATTGTTTATTAGCTTTTACATCAGCAAGCGTAACAGGTTTTTTAAATGCTTTCACAGGTTTCAGCATAACAGAAACCCATTTGTCATCATCAATGGTTGGATCCTGGTAAAATTCTTTAGACACTTTTGCAATGCCGACAATATCGGTGCCTTCATTGCTGTGATAATAAAAGACTTCATCGCCTTTCTTCATAGCTTTTAAATGAATACGCGCTGCATAATTGCGTACACCATCCCAGGAAGTTTCTTTGTCTTTTACCAGCTGCTGCCAGCTATAAGCATCAGGTTCTGATTTTACAAGCCAATGCGCCATGATGAATTAATTAAGAATTAAAAATGAATAATTAAAAGTAAGCAAGAAATATCAGAGTTGATCAAGACAATCAATCAGGCTTTCTTTCCAGTTCTTTAATTGAATATTAAAGTCGTTTACAATTTTTGATTTATCTAATCCTGAATAGGCAGGCCGTTTTGCAGGTGTTGGATAAGCTGTTGTTGGAATAGGATGAACTACGCAATCCAGTTGTTTTATTTCTTTAATGGCAACAGCAAAATCGTACCATGAGATGATGCCGTCGTTGCTGTAATGATAAATGTGAGAAGTGAGAGGTGAAAGGTGAGATGAATTCGGCTCTTCACCATTGACCATTGACCATTGACTATTGACTATTTCTATGATCGCTTCTGCCAGATCTCTTGCATATGTTGGCGAACCAAATTGATCATTCACTACATTAATCTCTTTGCGTTCTTTCATTAAACGCAACATTGTTTTTACGAAGTTGTTTCCATAACTGCTGTATACCCATGATGTGCGGATAACAATTGTATCCGGATTATTATTTAATGCTAATTGTTCGCCAAGCCATTTTGTATAACCATAATAATTTACAGGATCAGTTGCATCATCCGGTTGATATGGTTGCGTTGCATTGCCATTAAAAACATAATCGGTAGAAATATGAATAAGCTTTGTATTGAACTGATGGCATTGCTTTGCAATCAAGCCTACCGCTTCTGCATTTATTTTATACGTTATTTCCTGGTCTGTTTCAGCTTTATCAACTGCAGTGTATGCGGCGCAGTTAATAAAGAATGCAGGCTTGTATTTTCTGAATGCTTCATGCAATACATTTTCATCGGTTATATCCATGTCTTCTTTATCAGTAAAAATGAAATCAAAGTTTTGTGCTGATGATAAATCTTTCAGCTCATTACCCAATTGCCCATCTCTTCCTGAAACTAAAATGTAAGCCATTCAATATTTGATTAAGTTATAACTATTGTTCTTTAATTATCTCTATGTGATATCTATGTGCCTGATGTTTCTATGTGTTTAAATTTTCTTTACCACACATAGTAAACATAGGATTTCACATAGAATAGAAAATTTAAGCTGCTATGAAATACATAAGCACAAGGGAGTGACACAACCGTGATGCTACAAAGTACAAAAAGCTGGTAACCAAAAAATTCAAACAACTTATACTACAAATTCTATTTCTTTTTGGTAAACTCTTTCGGAAGTTTAAACCATTCTTCACTTGTTAAAGCTTTAAAGTATTCATATGTTTTTTTCAAACCTTCTGCGCGACCGATTGTTGGTTGCCAACCTAAAATATTTTTTGCTTTTGTTATATCCGGTTGCCTTTGCTTTGGGTCATCAACAGGTAACGGTTTGTAAACAATTTTTACATTAGCGCCAGTCAGCTTTAAAATTTCTTCTGCAAAATCTTTCAATGAAATTTCATTGGGATTGCCAATGTTTACAGGCATTTCATAATCACTCAGTAGCAAACGATAAATGCCTTCCACCAAATCATCAACATAACAAAAAGAACGCGTCTGGCTGCCGTCGCCAAATACAGTAAGGTCCTCACCACGCAATGCCTGGCCAATGAATGCAGGCAGTGCACGGCCATCATTCAAACGCATACGCGGGCCGTAAGTATTGAATATGCGAATGATCCTTGTTTCAACGCCATGATACGTATGATAAGCCATTGTGATGGCTTCCTGGAAACGCTTTGCTTCATCATACACCCCACGCGGGCCAACAGGATTTACATTGCCCCAATATTCTTCTGTTTGCGGGTGTACGAGTGGGTCTCCGTATACTTCACTTGTTGATGCAACCAATATTCTTGCTTTCTTTTCTTTTGCCAAACCCAAACAATTGTGTGTTCCCAAAGAACCAACCTTTAATGTTTGAATAGGAATTTTTAAATAATCAATAGGACTTGCAGGCGAAGCAAAATGTAAGATGTAATCAAGCTCGCCCGGCACATGAATGAATTTGGAAACATCATGATGATAGTATTCAAATTCTTTTAATGGAAACAAATGTTCAATGTTGCGAAGGTCGCCGGTAATAAGATTATCCATTGCAATAACATGATAACCTTCTTTTATAAAACGATCGCACAAATGCGATCCTAGAAAACCTGCTGCGCCTGTAATTAAAATTCTTTTGCCCATAGTACTTTTTCAGTTTATATTTTGGTTAATGATATTGGATTATTCTATATAAATTAATATGACTTTAATTGATAAAAGAAATTATATCAATTGAAATAAGCCAGTACATTTTCTGTTATGAATTGCAACTGTTCTTCATCCAGTTCAGGATGCATCGGCAACGAAATAACTCTTTCTGTCAGCCAATCGGTAACAGCTAAATTATATTCAATTGCATCAAAAGCCTCAAACATCTTTTGCCTGTGGCCTGGCACAGGATAATAGATCATGTTTGGAACTTTTTTGTCTGACAGATATTTGCTCAGATCATCACGTAAATCTTTTTTATCACTATTTAATATAAGCGTGTATTGATGAAATACATGCCTGTTATTTTTTGCCCTGAATGGCGCTTGTATGATCGAATGATCTTTAAAAGCATTGTCATAATAATCTGCAACACTTATGCGTGCTGCAATATTTTTATCAAGCTGTTGTAATCTTATATTCAGAATTGCAGCCTGTATGGTATCAAGTCTTGAATTACATCCAACCACATCATGATAATATCTTTTGCTTTGACCGTGATTAGCAATCATGGTTAGCTTTTGCGCCAATGCATCATCGTTGGTGAACATTGCTCCGCCATCACCATAAGCACCAAGATTTTTTGCAGGATAAAAAGATGTTGTTCCCATCGTGCCAATGGTTCCTGCTTTTTTAGAAGTGCCATCTTTAAAATAATAATCTCCACCTATTGATTGGGCATTGTCTTCTATTACCGGAATGTTATGCTCATTTGCAATTTGCATAATGGCTTCCATATCGCATGACTGACCATACAAATGCACCGGAACAATAGCTTTCGTTTTTGGCGTGATGGCTTTACGCAAACTATCAACATCAATATTAAAAGTTTGCTTATCTACTTCAGCAAATACAGGCTTTAAACGAAGCAATGCAACCACTTCTGTTGTGGCGATATAAGTGAAAGATGGTGTAATAACTTCATCGCCCGGTTGAAGATCCAAAGCCATCATGGCGATCTGCAAAGCATCTGTTCCGTTTGCGCATGGAATTACATGTTTAACATCAAGATAATTTGCCAGGGCTTTACTAAAATCCTGAACAGGTTTGCCATTTATAAATGCAGCGCTTTCTATTACATCAATCACAGCGGTATCAATTTCTTTTTTTAGCCGTTGATACTCTGTTTTCAGATCAACCATTTGTATTGCTCGCATTGAAAAAAGTTTGCGGGCAAAACTAAGGAAAGTTCAGCGAGTATGTTTTTGCAGAAATGTTGATGGAATTTTAATAAAAAAGCCGGCGCTTTATGTGCCGGCTTTTTTATTTTGTTATTGATTTTTCTTATTCATTATCACCCAAACTGTATTCATTATTTTCTTCATCTTCTTCTCCTATTTCTTCATCAGCATCATCGTCATCTGCACCCGGCACATCAAGGTCATCACCGGAAACATCATCATCGTTCTCATTTAATTTATCACCATCAAAATCGGTATCATCCAATTCAGCGCTGTATAAATTTTCATTGTCTTCTGAATCTACATCTTCAGTATGTTCAAGCATTTTTTTTTCTTCATCAGTAACAGTTGAATCATCACTTACATCATCATCTGTAACTTCAATATCATTATCATCAAATGCTTCGTCATCTTCTTCATCATCAAGCTCCGCATCTAATGCTTCATCGTCGCCAGTTATCAAATCATCTTCATTTAATTCTTCACCCTTAGTAAGACGTTCACTTGAATTATCTGCATCATCATCAAAAAGTCCAATACCTTCCTCATCGTTTGAAGATATAGTGGTATCGGCCATTTCACGCAGATCAGGCACATGTACAAATTCCTGACCGGGAATATCTTTTACATCGGGCAGATCGAGGATTGCTTCATCAGGTTGCAATTCCTTTTTATCTCTTTCTGAATCCGGCAAGTCAGAAGTCAAATTTTTATTCGCCATAAAATTTTTTATTTAAATGTACTAAAAACAATGCCACCGTTAAATTACCGGAATATGAATAAAACATTAAGAAACTGTTTGAATTAAATGCAAGCTGTGAATCGCAAACCATAGCTGTGCAATGATATGCAGCACAAGTGTTGCAGCGCAAGGAACGATGCTACTTGTTATTTGATGGCACCCAAAAAATAAAAAATATAGCTTTTTGTTGAGAGTAAAATAATCTACATAGTTTATTGAAACATGCTGTTGAACTTGCTTTTGTTAATGCTGCAAATGTTTATGGCTTGACGTTTGTAATAAAGGTTTTGAAATTATTAATTGATCAAAAAATATCTTTATGAAAAAATTATTTGGTGTTTTATGTATTGGTTGTGCGTGTGTTTTCGGCGCATGCAATAGCAGTTCCTCGAACCAGGATAGCGTTGATAGCGCTAAAAATATAAATGACAGTATGCTGCCCGACAGCAACTCTATGTCGCCTTCAGCAGATACATCAAGCATGAAATCTGCGCCGGCTTCTGAACAGGATGCAAAATGGGCTGTTGATGTTGCCAATGCAGGCATGACAGAAATTGAATTGAGTAAAGTTGCCCAAACAAAAGCAGTTAATCCAAGATTGAAAAGTTTTGCTGATATGATGGTAACAGATCATACTGCAGCTGCTGATAAATTAAAAACAATTGCATCAACAAAAAGTATTACACTTCCTGATAAGCTAAGTGATGACTCACAAAAAAAATTAGATGATCTGAATAAAAAATCAGGAAAAGATTTTGATAAGGCTTATACAGATGATATGCTTAACGGCCATAAAAAAGCTATTGATGCTTTTCAGAAAGGAAGTTCAGATTTGCAGGATGCTGATCTTAAGAATTTTGCTGCACAAACATTGCCTACAATACAAATGCACCAGGATTCTATAAAGGCAATTGCCGGTAAAAAATAATTCACTCTTTGCCTGTTATAAAAGGGAATGCACATGCATTCCCTTTTTATTTACATCTGTAAATTCACTGATGATAATTTTATTTCTTTGCATTTTATGCATAAGTTTTTTTATAACGTCTTTATAAGATTATACCCGCTTGCCGCTGCAATAATTTCTCCTTTTAATGAGAAAGCCAGGCTTTGGACAAACGGAAGAAAAACTATTCTTAAAAATATTGAAGTTGCTGTAGCTAACGATCACTCAAAAAAATTATGGATGCATTGTTCATCGTTAGGAGAGTTTGAACAAGGCAGGCCTTTGCTTGAAAAATTTAAAGAGCTATATCCTTCTTATAAGATTGTACTTACTTTTTTTTCTCCTTCAGGATATGAAGTACAGAAGAACAACAAATTGGTTGATTATATTTTTTATCTGCCGATGGATTCCTCAAAGAATGCCAAAACTTTTCTTGATGTTATAAATCCTTCGCTGGTTGTGTTTGTAAAATATGAGTTTTGGTATTATTTTCTTAGAGAAATAAATAGAAGAAATATTCCGCTACTGTTAGTGTCTGCAATATTCTTTGAACATTTTTCATTTTTTAAATGGTATGGTTCATGGTATCGCGAAAGTTTATTTCTTTTCACACATATTTTTTTGCAAACAAAACATTCAGAGAATTTATTGCGTTCAATAAACGTAACAAAAAATATAAGTGTTGCCGGAGATACAAGGTTTGATCGCGTATTACAGTTAGCAGCAGAACCAAGATCATTTCCTGAAATAGAAAAGTTTATCAGCAATTCAAAAACAATTATCGCAGGAAGTACCTGGACCGAAGATGATGAAGTGCTGGATCATTTTGCAAATACGCATCCTGAATTAAAATTTATTATTGCTCCGCATGATCTTTCAAAGGAAAGAATAAAAGAATGCACCACTTTGTTTAAACATGCTGTTCTATATTCTGATTATGTTGACATGATTAGCAAACAAACATCGCCTGATGCTTCCATCAACACATTGATAATTGACAATATCGGGATGTTGAAATTTTTATATCGCTATGCAACTATTTGTTTTGTTGGCGGAGGTTTTGGCAACGATGGTATTCATAATATACTGGAAGCTGCCGTATATTATAAACCGGTTTTATTCGGACCTGCTTATGATAAATTTTCTGAAGCAATAGACCTTGTTGATAAAGAAGGTGCATTTGATGTGGAAGATGCTATTGAGCTTGAAGAAGAGTTGAACGATCTTTTAACTGATGAAATGATGTATAGAGAAGCGTGCAACATTGCAGGTGAATATGTAAAAAATAATGCAGGTGCAACTGCAACCATCATGAATTATATTCAGGCAAACCGTCTTTTAATCAACTGATCAAACAACTGCACAACATCGCTGCTTTCATTCCATCCTAATTTTAATTTAAGCTCGCGTTTTATCCAAAGCTCAGCTTCTGCATAAATATTAAAACCATTAATGGTTTTAATGCTGCGCTCATACATGGTTTGATCGCCGCGAAAAAGTTCGTTGATAAAAAGATATTGATCATTAATGCCGATAGCTCTGCGCAGGTCTTTGATCGGCCCTTCCTTTATTCTGCTTGCAACCTCTTTATGCCCTGAGAGATTTTTAAGTTTATCATTCACGCTTTCCTGCTGCGAAGAAATAGTTTCGTTTACTTCCTGCTGTTTTAAAGCCAGCGTTGGTATATCAACCATCGGGTCAAAAAAATCTCTGCTTGTTACTTCTGCCGGTTGTTGAATTACAGCAACAGGTTTTTCTTCAATCGCAGGTGCGAATAAAACCGGTTTATAATATACGGCAGCTTCCAGTATATTATGAATAC